>NZ_JBFREQ010000008.1:0-235298 GCF_052114385.1 Variovorax sp. M-6
AAGACGCGGCTGCCGGGCACCGGCGGCGGCAACGACATCTCGAGCCTGACGCACATGATCGTGGCGATGCGCCATGAGCGGCGCCGCTTCGTGGACAAGGTCGACTTCGTCACCAGCCCGGGCTTCCTCGATGGCGGCAGCAGCCGCCGCGACCGGGGCCTGCTGGCCGGCGGCATGTTCCGCGTCGTGACCGACCTGGGCATCTTCGGCTTCGACGACAAGACCCGGCACATGAAGATCGTCGCGCTGCATCCGGGGGTCACGCTGGAGCAGGTGCAGGACAACACCGGCTTCGAACTGCTGCACGACCAGCACATCGCGACCACCGAGGCACCGAGCGTGCGCGAACTGTCGGCACTCCGGCGGCTGGATTCCGACCGGCTCTACATCGCCTGAATTCCTGGCGGGCCCGCGACCTGGCGATGGTGGCCTCACCAAGACCAAGGATACGAAGGAACTGCGGCGAATTTGACTCGCCCCCCAGGTTGGCTCACTGCGTGTAGCCGCCCACCCCCCTGCCGGGGGGCAATACCGGCGGACCGGCGGAGCCGGATCCGCGGTATTCCTGGAACACGCCCCGGCTGACGCGGGGCGGCTCGTGGGGTGCGGTTCTGGCTCTTAAAATGGCCGGTTCGCCGCGTCGGGGGCGTTTCGCCTCCTTGTGGCCACCGGGCTCAACATGCTGACTTTCCAACAAATCATTCTCAAGCTCCAAGCCTACTGGGATGCCCAGGGCTGCGCGCTCCTGCAGCCCTACGACATGGAGGTCGGCGCCGGCACTTCGCACACGGCCACGTTCCTGCGCGCGCTCGGCCCCGAGCCCTGGAAGGCCGCCTACGTGCAGCCCAGCCGCCGTCCCAAGGACGGCCGCTACGGCGAGAACCCGAACCGGCTGCAGCACTACTACCAGTACCAGGTGGTGCTGAAGCCGGCACCGAGCAACATCCTGGAGCTCTACCTGGGCTCGCTCGAGGCGCTCGGCTTCGACCTCAGGAAGAACGACATCCGCTTCGTCGAGGACGACTGGGAGAATCCCACGCTCGGGGCCTGGGGCCTGGGCTGGGAGGTCTGGCTCAACGGGATGGAGGTGACGCAGTTCACCTACTTCCAGCAGGTCGGCGGCATCGACTGCCGCCCGATCACCGGCGAGATCACCTACGGGCTGGAGCGGCTCGCGATGTACCTGCAGGGCGTGGACAACGTCTATAACCTGAAGTGGACCGAGGGCCTGAGCTACGGTGACGTCTTCAAGCAGAACGAGGTCGAACAGTCGACCTACAACTTCGAGTACAGCGATGCCGAGTTCCTGTTCACCGCCTTCGCCGCGCATGAAAAGCAGGCCAAGGTGCTGATGGAGGCGCAGCTTGCGCTGCCGGCCTACGAGCAGGTGCTCAAGGCGGCCCACAGCTTCAACCTGCTGGACGCGCGCGGCGCGATCAGCGTGACCGAGCGCGCGGCCTACATCGGCCGCATCCGCAACCTCGCGCGCAGCGTCGCGCAGAGCTACTACGAGAGCCGCGAGCGGCTCGGATTCCCGATGGCGCCGCGCGAGTGGGTCGCACAGATGACGAAGAAGGCGGCCTGAGCGATGACTACGAAAAACAACCTGCTCGTCGAACTGTTCGTCGAGGAACTGCCGCCGAAGGCGCTGAAGAAGCTCGGCGACGCCTTTGCCTCGCAGCTGCGCGACCAACTGGTCGCCCTGGGCCTGGCGGATGCCGGCTCGGTGCTCACGGCCTATGCCTCGCCGCGGCGGCTGGCGGCTCACCTCACCGACGTGCTGGCACAGGCTGCCGACAAGGCGGTGTCGCAGAAGCTCATGCCCGTGACGGTGGGCCTCGATGGCGCGGGCCAGGCCACGCCGGCGCTGCTCAAGCGGCTGGCGGCGCTGGGCGCCGATGCGAGCGCGGTGCCGGGGCTGCAGCGCGCGATGGACGGCAAGGCCGAGGCGCTGTTCTTCCAGAGCACCGCCAAGGGCGCGACGCTGGCCGAAGGCCTGCAGAAGGCGCTGGCCGAGGCGATCGCGAAGCTGCCGATCCCCAAGGTCATGAGCTACCAGCTCGAGACGAATTGCGAGCTGCCGGGCTGGAGCAGCGTGAGCTTCGTGCGGCCGGCCCATGGCCTGGTGGCGCTGCACGGCGACGCGATCGTGCCGGTCGGCGCGCTCGGGCTGACGGCCGGTCGGCAGACGCACGGCCACCGTTTCGAGGCCGCGGTCGATCCGATCGAACTGCGCGACGCCAACAGCTATGCCGGTCAGATGAGTGAGCAGGGCGCCGTCATTCCCGGCTTCGAGGCGCGCCGCCACGAGATCGCACGGCAGCTCGCCGAGGCGGCGGTGAAGGTCGGTGGCGGCACGCAGCCGATCAACGACGACGCCCTGCTGGACGAGGTCACGGCGCTGGTCGAGCGGCCCAACGTGCTGGTGTGCGAGTTCGAGCGCGAGTTCCTCGACGTGCCCCAGGAATGCCTGATCCTCACGATGAAGGCCAACCAGAAGTACTTTCCGCTGCTCGACGCAGCGGGCAAGCTCACCAACAAGTTCCTGGTGGTCAGCAACATCAGCCCCGACGACGCCAGCGCGGTCGTCGGCGGCAACGAGCGCGTGGTGCGCCCACGGCTGGCCGACGCCAAGTTCTTCTTCGACCAGGACCGCAAGAAGTCGCTGGCCTCGCGGGTCGAGGCGCTGGCCAAGGTGGTCTATCACAACAAGCTCGGCACCCAGGGCGAGCGGGTCGAGCGCGTGATGCGCATCGCGCGCGCGCTGGCCGAACAGCTCGGCGACGCCGCCCTGGCGCGCCAGGCGACGCAGGCCGCACAGCTCGCCAAGGCCGACCTGGTGACCGACATGGTCGGCGAGTTCCCCGAGCTGCAGGGCATCATGGGCCGCTACTACGCGCTGCATGACGGCCTCGAGCCCGCCGTGGCGGATGCGATCGAGGACCACTACAAGCCGCGCTTCGCGGGCGACGAACTGCCGCGCAACCCGGTGGGCATCGTGGTCGCGCTGGCCGACAAGCTCGAGACCCTGGTCGGCATGTTCGGCATCGGCAACCTGCCCACCGGCGACCGCGACCCCTTCGCGCTGCGCCGCCATGCGCTGGGCGTGATCCGCATGCTGATCGAACGCCGGCTGCCGCTGGAACTGCGCGCGGTGCTCGGCAGCGCCTTCGCCGCTTTCGGCGCGCCGAAGGCCGGCGAGGTCGCACTGGCCGATCCGACCGATGCGCTCGAGGCCTTCATCTACGACCGCCTCGCCGGCAGCCTGCGCGAGCAGGGCGCCAGCGCGCAGGAGGTCGACGCCGTGCTGGCGCCGCGCCCGCAGCGGCTGGGCGAGGTGCCGCAGCTGCTGGCGGCGGTGCGCGCCTTCGCCGCGCTGCCCGAGGCGCCCGCGCTGGCCGCGGCCAACAAGCGCATCGGCAACATCCTCAAGAAGTCGCCCGAGGCCGACGCCCACGTCAGCGAACTGCTGCTGCAGGAGCCGGCCGAGAAGGCGCTGCACGCCGCGATGCGGCAGGTGGTGCCGGTGGCGGACGCGCAGTTCGACAAGGGCGACTACACCGCCTCGCTGCAGACGCTGGCCGCGCTGCGCGAGCCGGTCGATGCCTTCTTCGACGGCGTGATGGTCAATGCCGAGCAGGCCGACCTGCGCCTCAACCGCCTCGGCCTGCTGATGCTGCTGCACGCCGCGATGAACCGGGTGGCGCAGCTCGAGCGGCTGGCCGCCTGAAACGAGACACCATGAAACTCGTCATCCTCGACCGCAACGGCACGCTCAACGCGCACCGCGAGGACTTCGTCAAGAGCGACATCGAGTGGACGCCGCTGCCGGGCTCGCTGGAGGCCGTGGCGCGGCTGAACCATGCGGGCTGGCACGTGGTCATCGCCTCGAACCAGTCGGGCCTCGGGCGCGGGCTGTTCGACGTCGCCTCGCTCAATGCGATGCACGCCAAGATGCACAAGATGCTGGCGGCCGTAGGCGGCCGGGTCGATGCCGTGTTCTATTGCCCGCACAGCCCCGACGAGGGCTGCGACTGCCGCAAGCCCAAGCCCGGCCTGTTCCTGCAGATCGGCGAGCGCTACGGTGTCGATCTGTCCCATGTGCCGACCGCGGGCGACAGCCTGCGCGACCTGCAGGCCGGCGCCGCCGCGGGCTGCGAGCCCCACCTGCTGCTGACCGGCATGGGCCAGGCCTGCCGCGGCGTGCCGCTGCCCCCCGAATACCCGCCGAACACCCGGGTCCACGAGAACCTGGCGGCCTTTGTCGATTTCCTGCTGGAGCGCGAAGAGCGCGCCACGCTGAAAGTAGCTGTCTGATGGATTTCGTCCGTTCCGTCATCCACGCGCTGTGGATGCTCGTCACCGTGATCCCGTGGGGGATCATCATGTGCGTCAGCTCGCTCTGGAAGCGCGGCATCCCGCTGTACTGGATGGCCGCGACCTGGCTCGGCTGGGCCATCGGCGGCGCGCGGGTGCTGCTCGGCATCCGCACCCGCGTCACCGGCATGGAGAACCTGCCGACCGACAAGCTCGCGGGCTGCGTGCTGCTCGTGAAGCACCAGTCGACCTACGAGACCTTCCTGATGCCCACGCTGATGCCGCATCCGCTGGCCTACGTGTTCAAGAAGGAACTGATCTACGTGCCATTCTTCGGCTGGGCCATGGCCCGGCTCGACATGATCCACATCGACCGCAGCCAGAAGACCCAGGCTTTCAACAAGGTCGTGGCGCAGGGCCGCAAGCTGCTCGAGCAGGGCATCTGGATCATCATGTTCCCCGAAGGCACGCGCATCCCGCGCGGCCAGAAGGGCAACTACAAGAGCGGCGGCACGCGGCTCGCCTGCGAGACCGGCGTGCCGGTGGTCCCGATCGCCGTGACTTCGGCCAAGGTCTGGCCGCGCAAGGCCTTCATCAAGCGCCCGGGCGTGGTCGACGTCTCGATCGGACCGGCCATTTCGAGCGTCGGCCGCAAGCCCGACGAGCTGATGCGCGAGGTCGAAGCGTGGATCGAGGCCGAGATGCGCCGCCTCGATCCCGAGGCCTATGCGCCGGCCGCCGCCGCCGCATCCACCGCCGCCTGAGATCCCGACCATGCGCGGCCTGCTGCAGTTCACGCTCGATCTGTTCGACGCGCCTGCGGCCGAGCCGAGTCCGCCGCCGCCTGAAGGACCGCGCGTGCCGGCGATCCCGCTGGCCGACGCGCTGACTCCCGCGAGCTTTGTTCATCCGCGGGCCACGCGCGAAGTCCTGCTCGCCGACGCTCGCGTGGCCTACGAGTTCACACGCGGCAAGCGCCGCACCATCGGCTTCGTCGTCGGTGCCGAAGGCCTGTCGGTGCGGGCGCCGCGATGGGTGGCGCTGCGCGACGTCGATGCCGCCGTCAAGGAGAAGGGCGACTGGATCCTGCGCAAGCTGGCCGAGACGCAGCAGCGCCACGCGCGGCTGGAGTCGGCGCGCATCGAGTGGGCGGACGGCGTCTGCTTTCCCTTCCTCGGCCAGCAGGTGAGCGTGCGGCTCGATCCGCATCACGCCTTCGATGGCATCGGTGCGGTGCTCGACGCCGGGGTGGGCCACGGCGACGAGGCGCCTGTCCTGCGCCTGGCGCTGGCCAGGAACGCGAGCGCGGCGCAGATCCGCGATGCCGCCCAGGCCTGGCTGATGCGCCAGGCACGCCGCATCTTCATCGAGCGGCTCGACCATTTCGCGCCGCGGCTGGGCGTCGCGTGGCACAAGCTGTCGCTGTCGAACGCCTCCACGCGCTGGGGCAGCGCCAGTGCCGACGGTGCCATTCGCCTGCACTGGCGGTTGGTGCACTTCCGGATGTCGGTGATCGACTATGTGGTCGCCCACGAGCTGAGCCACCTGCGCGTGATGGACCACAGCCCGCGCTTCTGGGAAACCGTCGAAAGCGTGCTGCCCGACTACCAGCAGTTGCGCAGGCAGCTCAAGGACGAGCCCGTGCCGCGCTGGTAGATGCGCTCAGGCCGGCGCCGGGCCGTCACCTTGCGTGCGTCACGCCACCGTCGACCACCAGCGTCGAGCCCATCACGTAGTCGCCAGCGCGCGAAGCGAGGTAGATCGCGGCGCCAGCCATGTCCTCCGGCGTGCCGATGCGCCCGGCCGGAATGCGCGCCTTGACCTCTTCGCCGTGATCGCGCGCGTCCTTGTTCATGTCCGACGCGAAGGCGCCCGGCGCGATCGCGCTGACCACGATGCGGTCCTGCGCGAGACGCAGCGCCATCCGGCGCGTGAGCTGGATCAGCCCGGCCTTGCTCGCCGCGTACGAATAGGTTTCCTGCGGATTGACCGAGATGCCGTCGATCGAGGCGATGTTGATGACCTTGGCCAGGTGATCGGTGGCCGCCTTCCTGAGCATCGGCGTCAGCGCCTGGGTCAGGAAGAAGGGCGTCTTGAGGTTCAGGTCGACCACCTTGTCCCAGCCGCTTTCGGGGAACTCGTCGTAGGGTGCGCCCCAGGCCGCGCCGGCGTTGTTGACCAGGATGTCGAGCGCGCCTTCGTGCTTCGCATAGGCGTCGACCAGCCCCTGCGCGCCTTGCAGCGTGGACACGTCGGCCGGCAGCGAGACGCAGTGGCCGAAGGCCGACAGCTCCTTGGCGGTCTGGTCGCAGGCCGCGGCCTTGCGCGCCGAGATGTAGACCCGGGCGCCCTGCGCCAGAAAGCCCTCGGCGATCATGCGACCGATGCCGCGCGAGCCGCCGGTGATGAGCGCGGTGCGCCCCTTGAGCGAGAAGAGTTGGGTGGTGTCCATGCGGTGTGTCTCCTGGGTATGCGGTGCGTTTCGCCGGCCGAGCGGCTTGCCGGAGCTTAGTGCGCACTGCCGCCGGACGGCGTCACCTTGGCGCCAGCCTGGCCCGCTCAGGCCCGCTCAGGTCGGCACCGGCCACGCCAGCGAGCGCAGGCTCGCGAAGCGCCGTTCGGCGCCGGTCACAGGGTCCAGGAAGGCGACTTCCCGGGCCAGCAGCTGAAGCGGCCGGTCGAAGTCGTCGCTGCCTTCGGGCAGGAGCGCCGGGTAGATCGCGTCGTTGCGGATCGGCATGCCGAGCGCGGCGCAATGCACCCGCAGCTGGTGCCGGCGGCCGGTGACCGGCGACAGGCCCAGCCGCGCCCAGCCGTCGTGCGCATCCAGCAGCTCGAAGTGCGTCTCGGCGTTGGGCTCGCCCGCGACCTCGGTCATGCGCATGAAATGGTCGTCGGGCGCGAGCCGGCTCCGGCGCGTGGCCGGCAGCGCGCGCCCGGGCTGCCAGGGCACGATCGCCTCGTAGCGCTTGTGGATGGCGCGGTCGGCGAACAGCGCGCTGTAGGGGCCGCGGCTGGCCGGCAGCACCGAGAACAGCACGATGCCCGCGGTTTCGCGGTCGATGCGGTGCAGCGGTGCCAGGTGTTCGAGGCCCAGCTTGCGCTTGAGGCGTACCAGCAGGCTCTGCTGCACGTACTTGCCGACCGGCGTGACCGGCAGGAAGTGCGGCTTGTCGACCACCAGCAGGTGCGCGTCCCGGTACAGGACCTGTTCGTCGAACGGAATGACCGGCTCCGATTCGAGCGCCCGGTAGTAGTAGACCCGCAGCCGCGGCTGGTAGGGACGCGTGCGGGTGACGCGCACGCCGGCTTCGTCCACCACGTCGCCGGCCTCGATGCGGGCCTCCCAGGTCGTGCGCGGAATCGCCGCAAAGCGCTGCACCAGGAACTCCGCGATCGTGGGCCAGTCGCCGGCGGGCAACGCGACGCAGCTCGGGCCGACGCCGTCTCGCACGGGCAGCGGCAGGGCGGTCATTGCGCGGCCAGCGCGGCGACGATCTCGGCGAACAGCGGGCGCGCGGAGGGGTCGTCGTCGAGGCAGCGCGACCGGATGCCCGCCAGCAGCGCCTGTGTGGCCGCGTCGGCCGGTGCGCAGCGGTCGAGCAGCTCTTCGAGCAGGCAGCCGTAAGCGCGGGCTTCGAGGCGCTGCAGCGCCTGCGACTGCACGGCATCGTCGCGCGGCAGGAACGACGCCGCTCCGAAGTCGCCGAGCAGGCAGTCGCCCTGGCCGTTCCAGAGAATGTTGTGGCCGTAGAGGTCGCCATGCAGGATGCCGCGCGCATGCAGGCGGGCGACGGCCGAGGCGATGCCCCGGGCCATGCGCAGCGCGGTGTCCGGCGACCAGCGGGCATCGTCGGCATAGACGTCGCGCGTGCAGGATTGCAGGCTCGGCGGTCCGGCCAGGTTGCCGAAGCTCGAGTCCACCCGTTCGAGCACCAGCCCGGCGCTCGATGCCGGATGGTTCTCGACCCGCCCCAGCACCGGGATCAGCCCGGGGTGCGTTCCGGCCGCGATGCAGGCCGCCATCTCGCTGTGCGGCCAGCCGTCGCTGGTCACGGCGCCCTTGAACAGCTTCACCGCCACCGGCCGATGGCGGCCGTCCGGCTGCAGCCAGTCGGCCTCGTGGATCACGCCCGAGGCGCCTTCTCCGAGCTTGTGCTTCAGCGAGAGCCGGTGCCAGTCGATGGCCGGCGTCGGCTGGGCATCCATGGCCTTCGATTCAGCGGCTTCGTCGAAGGGATTGCCGGCGAAGGCAAGCCACGACAGGCGCGGCAGCGACGGGAGCCAGCCTGGCAGCGCCTCGAAGCGATTCGCCGAGATGCGCAGCAGTTCGAGGGCGCCGCAGGCGGCCATCGACTCCGGCAGTGCCTGCAGGCGGTTGCCCGCGAGCATCAGCTTCTGCAGCCGCGTGCGCTGGCCGAGCGCGGCCGGCAGCGCGTCGATCCGGTTGTCCGTGAGGATCAGCCAGCGCAGCGCAGGCGGCAAGGCGGACGCGGGCACCTGCTCGATGCGGTTGGCCTTGAAGCCGACCATCTCGAGCCGGCCGCATTGCCCGACCGCCTCGGGCAACTCCGTGAACTGGTTGTCGGAGCAGAAGAGCACCTGCAAGCGGTGCAGCCGGTGAAGATCGGACGGCAGCGAACTCAGCGCATTGCCCGAGAGGTTGAGCACCTCGAGCGAGTCCGCCAGATCGAAGATCTCGCGCGGGAACTCGGTCAGGCCGGCAGACAGGTCGAGCCGCTGCGCCCCGGCCAGCTCGCCCGCGCGCAGTCGGCTCAGTGCTGTCATTGGACAACCTGGGTCTTCGCCTTGGGAGCGGCCCGGCGGCTCACGAGAAGGCGCCGAACCGGTAGATGCCGTCCTCGCCCAGCCGGCGCTGCACCTGCCCGGCGAACCACAGCAGGTGCAGGTGGGCCACGGTCTCGCCCATCGCGAAGGTCATCTGGTGCAGGTCGAGCTGGCGCTTGAACAGGATCGGCAAGCCTTCGACCGCGCTGTGCGGCTGCGCGGTGCAGGCTTCCAGCAGCTCGGCCAGGCGGTCGCGGTGGTGCTCCTTGAGCTGCTCGACGCGGCGATGGATGCCCGTGAAGGGCTTGCCGTGCGAGGGCAGTCCCAGGGTGTCGACCGGCAGCGACTTGAAGCGCTCGATGCTGTCGAGGAAGAGCCGAAGCGAGTTCGCCTCGGGCTCGCCGGCGTACACGCTCACGTTGGTCGAGATGCGCGGCAGCATCATGTCGCCGCCCAGCAGCGCGTTGAGTTCCTCGCAGTAGAGCGCGATGTGTTCCGGCGCGTGGCCGTAGCCGCTGATGCAGCGCCAGCCGCGGCCGCCGATGTCGACCGTGTCGCCGTCCATCATGCGCACGAAGTTCGCGGGCACCGAGGGCACCAGGTTGGCGTAGTAGTTGGTGCGCGACCGGATCTTGGCGACCGCCTCGGCATCGGTGAGCCCGTGCGAGGCGAAGAAGTCGGCCGCCGCGTCGCCGCCGGCCAGCGTGTCGCCGGCGGAGGTGAGCACGCGCGCCACGTGGTAGTCGGTCGAGCTGATCCACAGCGGCGCGTTCCATCGTTCGCACAGCCAGTGCGCGAGGCCGATGTGGTCGGGGTGCATGTGGGTCACGATGACGCGCAGGATCGGCAGCCCCTGCAACTGGGTCTCGAAGATCTGCTCCCACTGCGCGCGCGAGGCGTCGTGCGCGATGCAGCAGTCGACCACGGTCCAGCCCTCGACGCCGTCGAGGGTGTCGCGCAGCAGCCAGAGGTTGATGTGGTCGAGCGCGAAGGGCAGCGCCATTCGGATCCAGCGTACGCCGGGCGCCACTTCGAGGGTCTCGCCGGGGGCCGGCAGGGTGTCGCCGAGGGGGTAGTGGAGTTCGCGTTCGAGGATGTTCATGTACGATTGACGTTAACGTAAACGTCATGGCTTTGAGCCATCATTGTAGGCATTGCCGCCCGAACCTGCTGTCGCACACGCTTTCCGCCGTCTCACATGCCGTCGCAGACCTTCACCATCGGCGAGCTCGCCAAGGAGTTCGATCTCACCACGCGGGCGATCCGCTTCTACGAGGACATGGGGCTGCTGGCGCCGCGTCGCGACGGCCTGCAGCGCATCTACACCTCGCGCGACCGCGCCCGCCTCACGCTCACGCTGCGCGCCAAGCGGCTCGGCCTGAAGCTGAACGAGGCCCGCGAGATCCTCGACATGTACGACAGTCCGCGCGACACCGCAGTGCAGCTCGAGCGCTTCCTCGGCGTGCTCGGCGGCCACCGCGAGCAGCTCGAAAGCCAGCTGGTCGAGCTGCAGGCCAACCTGGCGGAAGTCCGCGCCCAGGAAAAGAAGGCGCGCGCCGCGCTGGCGCGCACCGCGAAGCCGAAGCCGCGTTGAGCGACCGCCGCAGCACCCCTCACACACCACGGAAGACCCATGGACAACACACCTGACCCTCTCGAAGACCTGTTCGCCCACAACCGCGCCTGGTCGGCACGCATGGAACGCGATCGTCCCGGCTTCTTCACCAGCCTGGTGAAGCAGCAGACGCCCAAGTACATGTGGATCGGCTGTTCCGACAGCCGGGTGCCCGCGAACCAGATCACCGGCCTCGAGCCGGGCGAGGTCTTCGTGCACCGCAACGTGGCCAACATCGTTGTCCATTCCGACCTCAACGCGCTGTCGGCCATCCAGTTCGCCGTCGAGCGGCTCAAGGTGCGGCACATCATGGTGGTCGGCCACTACGGCTGCTCGGGCGTGCAGGCGGCGCTCGAGGGGGCGCGCATCGGCATCGCCGACAACTGGATCCGCCACATCCAGGACGTGCGCGACCGGCACCGCGTGATGCTCGAAAGCATGCCCGAAACCGTGCGCGCCGATGCGCTGTGCGAGCTCAACGTGGCCGAGCAGGTCGTCAACGTCAGCGTCAGCACGGTGATGGTCGACGCCTGGAGCCGCGGCCAGGACGTGACCATCCACGGCTGGGCCTTCGGCGTCAACGACGGCCTGCTGCAGGACCTGGGCATGACCATCGACGGCTCCAAGCCGCTCGAGGCGCAGTACCGCGCCGCGGTGCAGCGAATCCGCTACAAGTGGAGCAAGCCGCCGGAGAGCGCCCCGGGCCTGCCGGAGACGATCGACCAGGCCGACTGAACCCCATGTTTCCGCAGCGCCTCGATTCGCCGCTCGCCTACGACATCGCGCGTGCGATGCGCGACGGCTTCGATCGGCACTACCGGCTCTTCCGGGCCGAGTCGGCGCGCGCCAAGCATCGTTTCGAGACTGCCGACTGGCATGGCCAGCAGCGCGCGCAGCGCGAGCGCATCGAGTTCTACGACCTGCGCGTCAGCGAGGCGGTGGCCCGGCTCGAGAAGGAGTTCAAGGCCGGCGAGCAGCCGATGGACGTCTGGCACCAGATCAAGCTGCACTTCATCGGCCTGCTGGTCGACCACCACCAGCCGGAGCTGGCCGAGAGCTTCTTCAACTCGGTGACCACCAAGATCCTGCACCGCGCCTACTTCCAGAACGACTTCATCTTCGTGCGGCCGGCGATCAGCACCGAGTACATCGAGCCGCGTGACGCGCCCACCTACCGCGCCTACTACCCGGAGCGCGACACGCTGGCCGACACGGTCGAGCGCATGCTCGAGGACTACGCGCTGCAGGGCGGCTATGCCGACCGCCGCCGCGATGCCGAGCGGGTGGCGGCCGCGATCCTCGGGCGCTTCCACCAGATCAAGCTGCGTGCCAACTTCCAGCTGCAGGTGCTGTCGGGCCTGTTCTACCGCAACAAGGGCGCCTATGTGGTCGGCAAGATCAACAACGGCTTCATCGAGATGCCGTTCGCACTGCCGATCCTGCACGACGCCGCGGGCAAGTTCTATGTCGACGCGGCGCTGTTCGGCGAGGACGACCTGCAGATGCTGTTCAGCTTCGCGCGTGCCTACTTCATGGTCGACATGGAAGTGCCGTCGGCCTATGTGCAGTTCCTGCGCTCGCTGATGCCGCGCAAGCCGCGGGCCGAGATCTACAACGCGCTCGGGCTCGCCAAGCAGGGCAAGACGCTGTTCTACCGCGACTTCCTGTACCACCTGAACTACTCGACCGACAAGTTCCGCATCGCGCCGGGCATCAAGGGCATGGTGATGCTGGTGTTCGACCTGCCGTCGTTCCCCTACGTGTTCAAGGTCATCAAGGATTTCTACCCGCCGCAGAAGGAGACGACGCGCGAGCAGATCAAGGGCAAGTACATGCTGGTGAAACAGCACGACCGCGTGGGCCGGATGGCCGACACGCTCGAGTACAGCGACGTGGGCTTTCCGCTCGACCGCTTCGAGCCCGAGCTGATCGAGGAGATCCGCAAGTTCGCCCCGAGCCAGCTCGAGATCGGCGACCGCGACGGCAACGGGGAGATGGAGGTGGTGGTCAAGCACGTCTACATCGAGCGCCGCATGATCCCGCTGAACATCTTCCTGCAGGAGTCCTTCGACCTGCTCGAGCAGCCCGAGCATGCCAGGCGGGCGGGCAAGCAGCTGGAGCACGCGGTGATCGAGTACGGCAATGCGATCAAGGACATGGTGGCGGCGAACATCTTCCCGGGCGACATGCTGTGGAAGAACTTCGGCGTCACGCGCGGCGGCAAGGTGGTGTTCTACGACTATGACGAGATCGAGTACCTCACCGACTGCAACTTCCGCAAGGTGCCGACGCCGCGCAACGAGGAGGACGAGATGAGCGGCGAGGTCTGGTATTCGGTCGGCCCGAAGGACGTTTTCCCCGAGACCTTCGAGCCCTTCCTGCTGGGCAACCCCGCGGTGCGCGAGGCCTTCATGGCCCATCACGCCGACCTGCTCGACGCCGCCTTCTGGCAGAGCCACAAGCAGCGCATCCAGGCCGGGCAGATGCTGGACGTTTTTCCTTATGACGAAGCGCAACGCTTCAAGCACGACGGCCACGCGCCGTATTTTTAGCTCGCCCCCAGGTTGGCTCACTTCGTGTAGCCGCCTACCCCCGGCCGGGGGCAACACCAGCGGCCCGGCGAAGCCGGTTCCGCGGTGTTTCTGGTCTCGGGGGCGCCAGTCGCAAGGGGCGTGAGGCCTGCGAGGATTTTTGTATGAACTGTCTTTTTTAGGAGCAATTCAAATGAGCGAATCGATCGTGATCGTCGGCGCCGCCCGCACCCCGATGGGCGGCTTCCAGGGCGACTTTTCTTCCCTTTCTGCCCACGACCTGGGCGGCGTCGCCATCAAGGCGGCCGTCGAGCGCGCAGGAATCCCCGCCGACAGCGTCGGCGAAGTGCTGTTCGGCAACTGCCTGATGGCCGGCCAGGGCCAGGCGCCGGCGCGCCAGGCGGCCTACAAGGGCGGCCTGCCCGACAGCGCGGGCGCGGTCACGCTCAGCAAGATGTGCGGCTCGGCCATGAAGGCCGCGATGCTCGCGCACGACATGCTGCTGGCGGGCACGCATGAAGTCATGGTGGCCGGCGGCATGGAGAGCATGACCAACGCGCCCTACCTGATGCTCAAGGGCCGTGGCGGCTACCGCATGGGCCACGACCGGATCTTCGACCACATGATGCTCGACGGCCTCGAGGACGCCTACCAGCCGGGCCGCTCGATGGGCACCTTCGGCGAGGACTGCGCGGCCAAGTACAAGTTCACGCGCGAGCAGCAGGATGCCTTCGCGATCGCCAGCGTGGAGCGCGCCAAGGCCGCGACGTCTTCTGGCGCCTTCAAGGCCGAGATCGCGGCGGTCACGGTCAAGGGCCGCGGCGGCGACACCGTGATCGAGATCGACGAAGGCCCGGGCAAGGTCAAGCTCGACAAGATTCCGACGCTCAAGCCGGCATTCAAGAAGGACGGCGGCACCATCACCGCGGCCTCGAGCTCGTCGATCAACGACGGCGCCGCGGCGCTGGTGATGATGACCGGCAGCGGCGCGAAGAAGTACGGCGCCAAGCCGATCGCCCGGATCGTCGCCCATGCCACCCACGCGCAGCAGCCCGAGTGGTTCTCCACCGCGCCGGTGGGCGCGGTCGCCAAGCTGTTCCAGAAGACCGGCTGGAGCGTCAAGGACGTCGATCTCTGGGAAGTCAACGAGGCCTTCGCGGTGGTGCCGATGGCGCTGATGCACGAGCTGAACGTGTCGCACGACATCGTCAACGTGCATGGCGGCGCCTGCGCGCTGGGCCATCCGATCGGCGCCAGCGGTGCGCGCATCATGGTCACGCTGATCCATGCCCTGCAGCAGCGCGGCAAGAAGCGCGGCGTCGCGACGCTGTGCATCGGCGGCGGCGAAGGCACGGCGGTGGCGATCGAGCTGCTCTGAGGCGCTGCCTAGAATCGAAATCTTGTACCCATTGGAGTATTCGTTGACTCATTCGGCCTTCCCCCGCAGCGCGCTGGCCGCGCTGCTTGCCACCGCCTTCCTCGCGCCCGCCGCCTGGAGCCAGACGCGCGACCAGGCGCTGTTCGACGCCGCCACGGCCGAGAAGCCAGCCGTGATCAAGACGCTCGAATCACTGGTCAACATCGAGACCGGCACCGGCGATGCCGAAGGCCTTGCCTCGGCCGGCAACTACCTCGAGGCACAGCTCAAGGCACTGGGCTTCACGGTCACGCGCAGCAAGTCCGCCGGCCTGGTGGTCGGTGACAACATCGTCGGCAAGCTGAAGGGCAAGGGCGGCAAGAACCTGCTGCTGCTCTCGCACATGGACACCGTCTATCTCAAGGGCGTCCTGGCCAAGGCACCGTTCAAGGTCGAGGGCGACAAGGCCTATGGCCCAGGCATCGCCGACGACAAGGGCGGCAACGCCGTCATCGTGCATGCACTCAAGCTGCTCAAGGCGCGCGGCTTCCAGGACTTCGGAACCATCACGGTGCTGTTCAACACCGACGAGGAAAAGGGCTCCTTCGGCTCGCGCGACCTGATCCAGGAAGAAGCCGCCAAGGCCGACTACGTGCTCTCATTCGAGCCGACCGGCGCCGGCAAGGAAGACCTGTCGCTGGGCACTTCGGGCATCGCCTACGTGCAGGTCAACATCACGGGCAAGGCCTCGCATGCGGGCGCCGCACCCGAACTCGGCGTGAATGCGCTGGTCGAGGCTTCCGACCTGGTGCTGCGCACCATGGACATCGACGACAAGGCCAAGGGGCTGCGCTTCAACTGGACCATTGCCAAGGCCGGCGCGGTCTCCAACATCATTCCGGCCAGCGCCACGCTGAACGCCGACGTGCGCTACGCGAAGAACGAGGACTTCGACGCCGCGATGAAGACGCTCGAAGCCAGGGCCCAGCAGAAGAAGCTGCCCGACGCCGAGGTCAAGGTGCTCATCACGCGCGGGCGTCCGGCCTTCAACGCGGGCGAGGGCGGCCGCAAGCTGGTCGACAAGGCCGTGGCCTACTACAAGGAAGCCGGCGGCGAGCTCGGCATCGTCGAACGCACCGGCGGCGGCACCGATGCGGCCTACGCCGCGCTTGCGGGCAAGCCGGTCATCGAGAGCCTGGGCCTGCCCGGTTTCGGCTATCACAGCGACAAGGCCGAGTACGTCGACACCAGCGCGATCCCGCGCCGGCTCTACATGGCCAGCAAGCTGATCATGGACCTCGGTCAATCGAAGTAAGGAACATCCCATGCTGCTCAGCGCCGACCAGGAAGCGATCCGCGACGCGGTGCGCGCCTTTGCCCAAGCCGAGCTCTGGCCCCACGCGCCGTCGTGGGACCGCGAGCACAGCTTTCCGAAGGCTGCCCACGAAGGCCTGGCGGCGCTCGGCGCCTACGGCATCTGCGTGCCCGAGGAGGACGGCGGCGCCGGGCTGGATTACCTCACGCTTGCGCTGGTGCTGGAGGAAATCGCCGCCGGCGATGGCGGCACCAGCACCGCGATCAGCGTGACCAACTGCCCGGTCAACGCCATCCTGATGCGCTACGGCAATGCGCAGCAGAAGAAGCAGTGGCTGCAGCCGCTGGCGCAGGGCCGCATGCTCGGCGCCTTCTGCCTGACCGAGCCGCAGGCCGGCAGCGATGCATCGTCCCTGCGCACCACGGCGCGCAAGGACGGCGATGGCTGGGTGATCGACGGCGTCAAGCAATTCATCACCAGCGGCAAGAACGGGCAGGTCGCGATCGTGATCGCCGTCACCGACAAGGGGGCGGGCAAGCGCGGCATGAGCGCCTTCATCGTGCCGACCGACGCGAAGGGCTACAACGTCGCGCGGCTCGAGGACAAGCTGGGCCAGCATTCGAGCGACACCGCGCAGATCAACTTCGATGCCTGCCGCATTCCGCACGAAAACCTGATCGGCCAGGAGGGCGAGGGCTACAAGATCGCCCTCGGCGCGCTCGAGGGCGGGCGCATCGGCATCGCCGCCCAGAGCGTGGGCATGGCGCGCAGCGCCTTCGAGGTGGCCCTGGCCTATGCCAAGGAGCGCCAGGCCTTCGGCGGCAGCATCTTCGACCAGCAGGCGGTGGGCTTCCGGCTGGCCGATTGCGCGACCCAGCTCGAAGCCGCGCGCCAGCTGATCTGGCATGCGGCCAGCCTGCGCGATGCCGGGCGGCCCTGCCTCAAGGAAGCCGCCATGGCCAAGCTGTTCGCCAGCGAGATGGCCGAGCGCGTCTGCAGCGCGGCGATCCAGACGCTGGGCGGCTATGGCTACGTCAACGATTTCCCGCTCGAGCGCATCTATCGCGACGTGCGCGTGTGCCAGATCTACGAAGGCACTTCGGACATCCAGAAGCTGTTGATCCAGCGCGCCCTGGCCTGAGCCGGCGGCGGCGTCCGGGGGCGATTTCCGGGGGTCTGCACAATACGCCCTGGAACTTCCCCCTTTCACGCCCCCTCAATGTCCGCATCCTCCCCCAGCCCCGCCCGTGTTCCCTGTCCTTGCGGGCGCCGCGACCGGCGAGAGCTGCCACTGGTTTTCGCCCAGTGCTGCGGGCGCTATATCGACGATTTCTGCAATTCGCCGGCACCCGACGCCGAGTCGCTCATGCGCTCGCGCTACACGGCCTTCGTGCGCGAGCGGGCGGACTACCTGCTCGCGACCTGGCATCCCTCGACCCGCCCGGCATCCCTGGACTTCGAAGGCGGCGTGAAATGGCTCGGCCTCGAGGTGCGCTCGCGTTCCGTGCTGGACGCCGACCATGCGGAAGTCGAGTTCGTCGCCCGCCAGCGCAGCAGCGCCGGCGTGGCGACCCGGCTGCACGAGCGCAGCCGTTTCGTCCGTCAGGAGGACGAAGCGCTGCAAAGTCGGTGGTACTACCTCGACGGCGACCTTCACTGACTGAATCGGTCAGAAAACTCCACCGACCGGCGCGCGGTCTTGGATGGCTGCTATGGAGTTCATAGCGCTCGAAGCGGATTGTGTCCATCAGGGAGACAATCCGATTCCTTTTGGTCTATTTATCTTGCGCCGATCCTGTTCCACACTTCACGTCTTGTGAGCATTGCGCCGAAGGCGCAACGCCAAAGAGCTCAACCGGCCGCGGGCCAGAGGTGAATCATGGGCAGCAGGACGTTTCTTCGCACGGGAGACTGGCGGCGGCCGTGCACCGTGGTGGCGCTGCCGGCCTTGGCTGCGCTGCTCTGGATGGCCGCGCCGGACGCCCGCGCGGACGGCAAGCCGCTGCTCACGCCGTTCTCGAGCGCGACCGGCACCGAAGCCCCTGCACCGTGGCACTTCACCACCTTGCCCAACAAGACCCCGACCCGTTTCGAGGTCGAACAACTCGATGGCCAGCGCGTGCTCAAGGTCGACGCCGATGGCTCCTACGGCAATCTGGTCCATCCCACCAGGGTGGAACTCAACAGCCAGGCCACGCTGGCGTGGCGCTGGCGGGTCGAGGCGTTCGTCGAGGGCGCCGACCTGCGCACGCGCTCCGGCGACGACGGTGCGGCCAAGGTCTGCGTGTTCTTCGATTTTCCGGCCGACCGGTTGTCCGTCGGCGAGCGCACGCGCCTGGCGCTGGCGCGCCGCGCGACCGGCGAGGCGGTGCCGACCGAGACGCTGTGCTATGTCTGGGACAACAAGGAAGCCAAGGGCAACGAGTTCGACAACGCGTTCACGAAGCGGATCCGGATGGTCGTGCTCGAATCCGGCGCGTCGCCCAAGCCGGCCAGCTGGATCGCCGAACGGCGCAACCTGCTGACCGACTACAAGCGCGCCTTCGGCAACGAGGCCGGCGACATCCTGCCCGACGTGACGGCTGTCGCCATCTCGGCCGACGCGGACAACACGCACGGCCACGGCATCGCCTATTTTTCAGACCTGGACCTGCGCGGCGTCCTGGCGACCCAGAATGCCGCTCCGGCCCCCGCCGAGCGTCCGCAGGGCCAGTAGCAGCGCATCCATTTGGACCTCAGCGTCCCCCAAGCCATGAACGACTTCGTCGCACTCCTCGCCAGCCAGGGCGCCGCCCTGGTCTTCGCCGCCACGCTGGCGACGCGCCTCGGCGCGCCGGTGCCGGCGGTGCCCTTCCTGATCGTCGCCGGCGGGCTGACGGTCGGCGGGCAGGTGTCATTCGTCGCCGTGGTCGTGGCGGCGGTGCTCGGCAACATACTCGGCGATGGCGTCTGGTTCCTGGCCGGGCGCCGCTGGGGTTATCGCGTGATGCGGCTGCTGTGCCGCATCTCGCTGTCGGCCGACTCCTGCGTCAAGCGCAGCGAATCGATCCTCGGCCGCTGGGGCGGCCTGTCGCTGATCGCAGCCAAGTTCGTGCCGGGGGTGTCGGTGGTGGCGCCGCCGATGGCGGGTGCGCTCGGCATGTCGAACCTGCGCTTCCTGTCCTATGAAACCGTGGCGGCGCTGATCTGGACGCTGGGCTTCCTGTTCGTCGGCCGGATCTTCCATGCCGCGATCCAGGATGTGCTCACGGTGATCTCCAACATCGGACTCGGGGCGCTGGCGATCGGCGTGCTGGCCCTGGCGGCGTTCATCGGCTGGCGCTACCGGCAGCGCCGGCTGGCGCAGCAGGCCGACGATATCGTCCACATCCAGGTCGAGGCCCTGCGCGAAGCCCTGGCGGCGGGCGCCGGACCGACGGTGATCGATGTCCGCACCGACGAGGCGCGCGCCCTCGATGCGCGGGCGATCCCGGGCGCGATCGGCATCGGGCTCAAGCAGCTGCCGAAGCGGCTGGGCGCCTTTGCCGATGGCCGCGAGCTGGTCGTCTTCTGCGATTGCCCCGACGACGCTTCGGCGATCGCGGCGGCGCGCGTGCTGATGGCCGCCGGCCTGCCACGGGTGCGCGTGCTGGCGGGCGGACTGGACGCCTGGGCGGCAATGGATGCGGCCGACGAGTCCGGCGCCGCCGAACCGATGCGGGTGGTCGTGCCGCTGGCGGTTGCGCGCACCGCTTGATCCCGCGGCCGGGTGCAGCCTAGAATCGGCCCCGCTCCGGGGTGCACGCAGTTGCGTGCTGAGATGGCCAAGCGGCCGAACCCGCGAACTTGATCTGGTTCATACCAGCGTAAGAAGAGCTGCGACTCCCCGGCATTCCCGTTTCCGTTCAAGGAAGGATGCCGTCCGGAGGCATCGCGGAGCACCCGTTGTTTTCCAAACAGGAGTGCCCCGCATGAATGCCAGCGACAAATTCGCTTCCCTGCTCACGCTCACGCGCGAGCCCTTTCCCGCCTCGACCAAGGGCGCCATCGCCGGCAGCCGGCCCGACCTGCGGGTGCCGGTGCGCGAGGTTGCGCTGACCAACGGCGAGCAGGTCTCGCTCTATGACACCTCCGGCCCGTACACCGATCCGGCCGCCGACATCGACGTGCGTCGCGGGCTGCCGGGCGTGCGCGACGCCTGGATCGCCGAACGCGGCGACACCGAGCGCTACGAAGGCCGGCTGCACCTGGCGCTCGACGACGGCGCAACGCATGCCGACCGCGACGCCCGGCGCATCGCCGAACTGCGTGCCGGCGCCGCCGCGCTGCAGCGCACGCCGCGGCGCGCGAAGTCCGGTGCCAACGTGACGCAGATGCACTACGCGCGGCGTGGCATCGTCACGCCCGAGATGGAGTATGTGGCGCTGCGCGAGAACGGCCGCCGCGAATGGATGGCCGAGTACACGGCCGACGAGGCGCGCGAGAAGCGGCTGGCCGGCAACCCGATGGGCGCCCGCATCCCGAAGATCATCACGCCCGAATTCGTGCGCGACGAAGTGGCGCGCGGCCGTGCCATCATCCCGGCCAACATCAACCACCCCGAAGTCGAGCCGATGGCGATCGGTCGCAACTTCAAGGTCAAGATCAACGCCAACATCGGCAACTCGGCCGTCACCTCGAGCATCGAGGAAGAGGTCGAGAAGCTGGTCTGGGCGATCCGCTGGGGCGCGGACAACGTGATGGATCTTTCGACCGGCCGCAACATCCACACCACGCGCGACTGGATCGTTCGCAACAGCCCGGTGCCGATCGGCACGGTGCCGATCTACCAGGCGCTCGAGAAGGTCGGCGGCGTGGCCGAGGACCTCACCTGGGAGATCTACCGCGACACGCTGATCGAGCAGGCCGAACAGGGCGTGGACTACTTCACGATCCATGCGGGGCTGCGGCTGCCCTTCATCCACCTGACGGCGGACCGGCGCACCGGCATCGTCTCGCGCGGTGGCTCGATCATGGCCAAGTGGTGCATCTCGCACCACAAGGAGAGCTTCCTCTACACGCACTTCGAGGACATCTGCGACATCATGAAGGCCTACGACGTGAGCTTCTCGCTCGGCGACGGCCTGCGCCCCGGCTGCGCCTCGGACGCCAACGACGAGGCCCAGTTCGCCGAACTGCGCACCCTCGGCGAGCTGACGCAGATCGCCTGGAAGCACGACGTCCAGACCATGATCGAAGGCCCGGGCCATGTGCCGATGCACCTGATCCAGGCCAACATGGACGAGCAGCTGAAGCACTGCCACGAGGCGCCCTTCTATACGCTCGGCCCGCTGACCATCGACATCGCGCCGGGCTACGACCATATCGCCAGCGCGATCGGCGCCGCGATGATCGGCTGGGCCGGCACCGCGATGCTGTGCTACGTGACGCCCAAGGAGCACCTGGGGCTGCCGGACCGCGACGACGTCAAGCAGGGGATCATCGCGTACAAGATCGCGGCCCATGCGGCCGACATCGCCAAGGGGCATCCGGGCGCCCGCTCGCGCGACGACGCGCTGTCCAAGGCACGCTTCGAGTTCCGCTGGCAGGACCAGTTCAACCTCGGCCTCGACCCGGACACCGCCCGCGAGTTCCACGACGAGACCCTGCCCAAGGACAGCAGCAAGGTGGCGCACTTCTGCTCGATGTGCGGACCGAAGTTCTGTTCGATGAAGATCACGCAGGAGGTGCGCGAGTACGCGGCGCAGCGCGGCATCGAGGCGAGCGACGCGGCCCTGGACGGCATGGCCGGCAAGTCGGCCGAGTTCAAGGCCGCGGGCGGCGAGCTCTACATTCCGATCCAGCCGGCCTGATTCGGGTGCCTTCGGGGGTTCGTTGTTACGATCGCCCCCATGAATTCCATCCCCTTCGACGCCGTCCTGTTCGACTGCGACGGCGTCCTGGTCGACTCCGAACCCATCACCAACCGCGTGCTCGCCGAGATGCTCGGCGAGCTCGGCTGGAGCCTCAGCGTCGAGGAGTCGATGCGGATCTTCACCGGCAAGGCGGTCAAGGACGAGGCCGCGCTGATCGAGGCGAACACCGGCTTCGCGATCACGCCCGAATGGCTGCACGGCTTCCGCGGCCGCCGCAACGAGGCGCTGGAGCGCGACCTGCTCGCCATTCCCAACGCCGCGCGGGCCGTGCGCGCCCTGCATGCGGCGCTGGACGGCCGCATCGCCTGCGCTTCGGGTGCCGATCGCCACAAGGTGGAACTGCAACTCGAGAAGATCGGTCTGCTCGACTGCTTCGAAGGCCGCATCTTCAGCGGCCACGAAACCCCGCGCTCCAAGCCCGCGCCCGACGTCTACCTGGCCGCCGCGGCCGCGCTCGGCATCGACCCGGCGCGCTGCGCCGTGGTCGAGGACACGGTGACCGGGGCGATGGCCGGCGTCGCCGCCGGCGCCACCGTGTTCGGCTACAGCCCGACCGACCTGGGCCACAGCGGGCCCGAAGCGCTGCGTGCCGTCGGCGTGGCGCATGTCTTCACGGACATGGAACAGCTGCCGGCGCTGCTGGCCGACTGGCGTCCCGCGTTCGCCTGAAAGCCCCGATGCTCGGCCTGCGCGCGCTCTGTGGTCTGCTGATCGCTGCCTGCGTGGCGGGCTGTTCATCGTTGAGGCCGTGGCTCAACGATCCCCTGGTCGACCGGCCGCCGTCGCCCTCCGTCATCATGGCGCCGGAGTCGGGCCGGGATCCGACCATCCTGGTGGCCGTCACGCTGTCGGGCGGCGGTGCCCGCGCCGCCGCTTTCGGCTATGGCGTACTGGCCGAGCTGCGGCGCACCAAGTTCGACCTGAACGGTCGGCACAGCGACCTGCTCGACGCCACCGACGTGATCAGCGGCGTCTCGGGCGGCAGCATCCTCGCGGCCTACTACGCGGCCTTCGGCGCCGAGAAACTGCCCGATTTCGAACGCGATTTCCTGCGCCAGAACTTCCAGAACAGCCTGATCCTGCAGGCGCTGAGGCCCCGCAGCCTGTACGACCTGACCTCGCCCTGGTACGGGCGCAGCCATCTGCTGATGCGCCGGCTCGACGAAATCTACGAGGGCAAGACCTACGCCGACATCGAGAGCAGCGCGCGCCACCCGCAATTGGTGATCGCGGCCACCGACATGTCGCTGGGCACGCCCTTCGAGTTCACCGCCGACCAGTTCGCGTTGATCTGCTCGGACCTGCAGAGCGTGCCGTTGTCCTTCGCGGTCGCGGCTTCGTCGGCGGTGCCGATCCTGCTGAGTCCGCTGACGCTGAAGAACCATTCGCAGGTCTGCCGCGAGCGCGGCATCGTGCCGCGGCTGGCCGTCCGCGGCGGCGGCAATTACCGGGCCCGCATGTTCCGCATGCAGGCCAACAGCTACCTCGACGCCCAGAGCCGGCCCTTCATCCACCTGGTCGATGGCGGCGTGGCCGACAACCTCGCGGTGCGGCGGCTGCTCGACCGCGCGCTGGTCGGCGGCGGCTTGCGCGAAAGCTTCGAGGAAGTCGGCATTCCGCGCGGCAGCGTGCGCAAGCTGGTGGTGATCAGCGTCAATTCGGCCCGCGATCCGGCCAACAACATCGATCAGAGCGACAGGGTGCCCGGCGTCAGGGGAGTCGCCGACACGCTGCTGTTCGGCGCCGGCGCGCGCGCGACCCTGGAAACGCAGGAGTTCCTGCTCGACACCGCGCGCCAATGGCGTGAAGACCTCAAGTCGCGCAGTCTCGACGGTTCGGATGCCTTCGCGCCCGATGCCGAGATCCACGTGGTGCAGGTCAACCTGCGCGATGCCGCGGATGGCGAACTGCGGCAACGGCTGTTGCAGGTGCCGACCGCGTTCTCGATCACCGACGAAGAGGTGACGCGGCTGATCGCGGCGGGGCGCAGCGTGCTGCAGCGCTCGCCCGATTTCCAGGCATTGAAGAAATCGTTGGGCGCAGCCCAGGACTGAAGGCTCAGGCGTTTCCGCGCGGCAGCGTGGCCTTGGCCATCGTGGTGAGCGAGAGCGTCATCGCCTGGGCCCGGTCCGCCCACATGTGCGAAACCAGCTGGTCCGCGTTCTCGGTCACGAAGCCGTTGTTGCGGGTGCGCCCCGAGGTGGCGATGAAGTCCATCAGGTCGGCGAAGGCCGAGCTGTCGGTGTCTGGAATCTGCTGCATGCGGCGATCGTAGGCCGCGGCGGGCCGTCTCCGTGTCGGACGTCGACTTGTCGGGCCTTGTTGGACGCACTATTTCACGGATTCCCGGCCCCGCTGCGCGGCGGCAGGCCGTGCCGCCGGAATGTGCCAGGGGCGACGCCGGCCCAGCCACGGAACGCGCGAGAGAAGCTTTTCTCATTGCGAAATCCGACCGCCAGCGCGATCTGCTTGATCGGCCGGTCGGTACGGCGCAACTGGTCGGCCGCCGTTTCGTGCCGGATCTCGTCCTTGAGCGCCTGCAGCGACACGCCTTCTTCCAACAGCTGGCGGTGCAGGGTGCGGCTCGACAGGTTCAGCAGGGCCGCCAGGGCGTCGGCGGTCGCACCTTCCGCGGCGCGGGTGCGCAACAGCTCGCGCACCCGCTGCCCGAGCAGGCGGTCGCGGCGGTATTGCAGCACCGTGAGCGGCAGGGCGCGCCGCAGCATGGTGCGCAGTGCCGCCTCGTCGCGCCGCAGCGGCAGCGCCAGGTAGCGGGGGTCGAAGCTGTAGCTGGCCCTGGCGGCCCCGAAGCGCAGGCTGGGGCCGAACATCAGGGGATAGGCCTCGCGGTGGGGCGGCGCTTCGAACGGAAACGTGGCGGCCGCGAGCGACACCCGCGAATCGATGGCCCAGCTGGCGTAGCCATGGAGGAAGCGCAGGTTCGACACCAGGCAGAACTCGCGGAAGCCGCCCAGCGAGCGGTGTTCGGTGATCGACACCGTCGCCAGGCCGCCGGCCAGCGACAGGTCGAGCGTGATGTCGTCGGTCAGCAACCGCAGGTGCCGGCACCAGCGCTTGATCGCCACGCCCAGGTCGGGCGCGCCCAGCGAGGCCCGGCACAGCATGCCGTAGCTGCCCCAGGGCAGCTTGCGCGTGAACCAGCCGAGCGCCTCGTCGTCGAGTTGCTGCATCGCGAAGCCGGACAGCGTCTCGAATTGCGCCGCGGTCACGCGGGCGGCTGGATCGGCGAGTTCACGCGGCGCGATCTGTGCCTCGGCCAAGGCCGCCGAAGGGTCGACGCCATAGCGCTCGTAGCCCCGCACGATCGCTTGTACGAAGGCCATTGGCGTGGCCGCGCGGCGGGTACTCTGGAGCGGCGAAGAGGGCATATGGGTGTGCGGCAAGTGTGGCGCGATTTGCAACCATTGTGGCGCCAAATGCACCGGCACACGGCGTAAGCTGCGCCTTTCCGCGCGGGACAGTTCCGCGCGGGCCCGACCGACCAAGGAGACAAACCATGCACGATCCCGGCCTGAACTTCGACCTGGGCGACACCATCGATTCCCTGCGCGACGCGATCCAGGACTTCGCCGCCCACGAGATCGCACCGCGTGCGGCGGACATCGACCGCGACAACCAGTTCCCGGCCGACCTCTGGAAGAAGCTCGGCGACCTCGGCCTGCACGGCATGACCGTCAAGGAAGAATACGGGGGCACCGAGCTCGGCTACCTCGCGCACATCGTCGCGATGGAAGAAGTCTCGCGCGCCTCGGCCTCGGTCGGGCTTTCCTACGGCGCGCACTCCAACCTCTGCGTCAACCAGATCCACCGCAACGGCAGCGCGGCGCAGAAGAAGAAGTACCTGCCCAAGCTGGTGAGCGGCGAGCACGTGGGTGCACTGGCGATGAGCGAACCCAATGCCGGCTCCGACGTGGTGAGCATGAAGCTGCGGGCCGAGAAGAAGGGCGACCGCTACGTGCTCAACGGCGGCAAGATGTGGATCACCAACGGCGGCGATGCCGACACGCTGGTGATCTACGCCAAGACCGAGCCCGAGATGGGCGCCCGCGGCATGACCGCCTTCATCGTCGAGAAGGGCTTCAAGGGCTTCTCGGCCGGCACCAAGCTCGACAAGCTCGGCATGCGCGGCTCCAACACCTTCCCGCTCTACTTCGACAACTGCGAAGTGCCCGAGGAGAACGTCCTGGGCGGCGAGGGCCTGGGCGCCAAGGTTCTGATGAGCGGCCTGGACTTCGAGCGCGCCGTGCTGTCGGGCGGCCCGCTGGGCATCATGGCGGCCTGCATGGACGCGGTGCTGCCCTTCGTCCACGAGCGCCAGCAGTTCGGCCAGAGCATCGGCGAGTTCCAGTTGATGCAGGGCAAGCTGGCCGACATGTATTCGACCTGGCAGGCCACCCGCGCCTACGTCTATGCCGTCGGCAAGGCCTGCGACCGCAGCGACCATGCGCGCACCTTCCGCAAGGACGCGGCCGGCGCCATCCTCTACTCGGCCGAGAAGGCCACCTGGATGGCCGGCGAGGCGATCCAGGCGCTGGGCGGCGTGGGCTACACCAACGAGTTTCCGGTCGGCCGGCTGTGGCGCGACGCCAAGCTGTACGAGATCGGCGCCGGCACCAGCGAAATCCGGCGCATGCTGATCGGGCGCGAGCTGTTCGCCGAAACCGCCTGAAGGAGTTGCCATGACCTTGACGCGCAGCCTGGCGCAAGGCGCCACCGACGTGCCGCTGATCGAACAGACCCTCGGCGATTTCTTCGACGACATGGCCGCGCGGCAGGGCGACCACGAAGCACTGGTCAGCGTGCACGAGGGCAAGCGCTACGGCTACCGCGAACTGCAGCGCGAGGTCAACCGGCTCGCCAGCGCCCTGCTCGGGCTCGGGCTGGTGCCCGGCGACCGCATCGGCATCTGGTCGCACAACAACGCGCCCTGGGTGCTGATGCAGCTGGCCACCGCCAAGGTCGGCATCATCCTGGTCAACATCAACCCGGCCTACCGCACCTCGGAGCTCGAATACGCGCTCAACAAGGTCGCGTGCAAGGCACTGGTGACGATGAAGAGCTTCAAGACCAGCGACTACGTCGGCATGCTGCGCGAGCTGGCGCCCGAGCTGGCCGCGGCGGCGCCCGGTGCATTGAAGGCGGCCCGGCTGCCGCACCTGCGCACGGTGGCCTGGATCGATGCGGCCGGCGAGGAAGGCGAGCTGCCGGGGCTTTTGCGCTTCTCGGCGCTGCACGACAGCGGCCGGGCCGACGACCCGCAGGTCGACGCGATCGCGAAGACGCTCAAGGCCACCGACCCGATCAACATCCAGTTCACCAGCGGCACCACGGGCTTTCCGAAGGGCGCGACGCTGACGCACCGCAACATCCTGAACAACGGCTTCTTCATCGGCGAGTGCATGAAGCTCACGCCGGTCGACCGGCTGTGCATTCCGGTGCCGCTCTACCACTGCTTCGGCATGGTGCTGGGCAACCTGGCCTGCCTCACGCACGGCGCGACCATCGTCTACCCGAACGACGGTTTCGACCCGCTGGCGGTGATGCGGACGGTGCAGGCCGAGAAGTGCACCGGGCTGCACGGCGTGCCGACCATGTTCATCGCCGAGCTCGACCATCCGCGCTTCGAGGAGTTCGACTTCTCGACCTTGCGCACCGGCATCATGGCCGGATCGCCGTGTCCGACCGAGGTCATGAAGCGCGTGGTCGGCCAGATGCACCTGCGCGACATCACGATCGCCTACGGCATGACCGAGACCAGCCCGGTGAGCTGCCAGAGCTCGACCGACACGCCGCTCGACAAGCGCGTGTCCACCGTCGGCACGGTGCAGCCGCATCTGGAGATCAAGGTCATCGACCCGGTGACGGGCGAGATCGTCGCGCCGGGTGAAACGGGCGAGTTCTGCACGCGCGGCTACTCGGTCATGCACGGCTACTGGGAAGACGAGGAGAAGACCCGCGAAGCCATCGACGCAGACGGCTGGATGCACACCGGCGACCTCGCGACGATGGACGCCGAGGGCTACGTCAACATCGTTGGCCGCATCAAGGACCTGGTGATCCGTGGCGGCGAGAACATCTACCCGCGCGAGATCGAGGAGTTCCTCTACCGCCACCCCAAGGTGCAGGACGTGCAGGTGGTCGGCCTGCCCGACAAGAAATACGGCGAGGAGCTCTGTGCCTGGATCATCGCCAAGCCGGGCCAGAGCCTGGGCGCCGAGGAGGTGCGCGAGTTCTGCAAGGGGCAGATCGCGCACTACAAGGTGCCGAGATACATCGAGTTCGTGACCGAGTTTCCGATGACGGTCACGGGCAAGATCCAGAAGTTCAAGATACGTGAAGCAATGAAGCACCAACTGGGGCTGGACGAGGACAAGACCGCATGAAGCTGGATACGAAACTCAATGCCCGTTCGGCCGATTTCCAGGCCAACGCCACGGCCATGCGCGCGCTGGTCGACGACCTGCACGCGCAGTTCGCCAAGGTCGAGGCCGGCGGCGGCGAGGCCGCGCGCAGCAAGCACACGGCGCGCGGCAAGCTCTTGCCGCGCGATCGCGTGGCGCAGCTGCTCGACCCGGGCACGCCTTTCCTCGAGGTGGCGCCACTCGCCGCGCATGCGATGTACCACGGCGCGGCGCCGGGCGCGGGCCTGATCGCGGGCATCGGCCGCGTCAGCGGCGTCGACTGCATGATCGTGTGCAACGACGCCACGGTGAAGGGCGGCACCTACTACCCGGTCACGGTCAAGAAGCACCTGCGGGCGCAGGAGATCGCCGAGCAGAACCGCCTGCCCTGCATCTACCTGGTCGACTCCGGCGGCGCCAACCTGCCGAACCAGGACGAGGTGTTCCCGGACCGCGACCACTTCGGCCGCATCTTCTACAACCAGGCCCAGATGAGCGCGCAGGGCATCGCCCAGATCGCGGTCGTGATGGGTTCCTGCACCGCCGGCGGCGCCTATGTGCCGGCGATGAGCGACGAGAGCATCATCGTCAAGAACCAGGGCACCATCTTCCTGGGTGGGCCGCCACTGGTGAAGGCGGCCACCGGCGAGGTCGTGACCGCCGAGGACCTGGGCGGCGGCGACGTCCACACGCGGCTGTCGGGCGTGGCCGATCACCTGGCGCAGAACGACCTCCATGCGCTGGCGCTGGCGCGCTCGGCAGTGAAGAACCTGGGTGGCAATCGGGCGCAAGCGCCCGATCCTTCCGTGGTCCGCGCCCCCGCCTATCCTGCGGAGGAACTGTACGGCGTCATCCCGACCGACACCCGCAAGCCCTTCGACGTCCGCGAGATCATCGCCCGCATCGTCGACGGCAGCGAGTTCCACGAGTTCAAGTCGCGCTTCGGCAGCACGCTGGTCTGCGGCTTCGCCGAGATCGAGGGCATGCCGGTGGGCATCGTCGCCAACAACGGCATCCTGTTCAGCGAATCGGCGCAGAAGGGCGCCCACTTCATCGAGCTGTGCTGCCAGCGCAAGACGCCGCTGGTGTTCCTGCAGAACATCACCGGCTTCATGGTCGGGCGCAAATACGAGAACGAGGGCATCGCGCGCCACGGCGCCAAGATGGTGACCGCGGTGGCCACGGCCAACGTGCCCAAGTTCACGATCATCATCGGCGGCAGCTTCGGTGCCGGCAACTACGGCATGTGCGGCCGGGCGTACTCGCCGCGCTTCCTCTGGATGTGGCCCAACGCGCGCATCAGCGTGATGGGCGGCGAGCAGGCCGCGAGCGTGCTGGCCACGGTCAAGCGCGACGGCATCGAGGCCAAGGGCGGAAGCTGGAGCGCGGAGGAAGAAGAGGCCTTCAAGTCGCCGATCCGCCAGCAGTACGAGGTCCAGGGCCATCCCTACTACGCCACCGCGCGGCTGTGGGACGACGGCATCATCGACCCGGCCGACACCCGCCGCGTGCTGGCGCTGGGCCTGGCGGCCGCGCGCAATGCGCCGATCCCCGAGCCGAAGTTCGGCATCTTCCGCATGTGAGCGCCATGTCATTGCCGAACTACTTCGCCAGCCTCGCGCGCTACCATGTGTGGGCCACGCAGAAGCTGATCGCTTCGAACCTTGCGGGCCTGTCCGATGCGGACTGGCACCGCGACTGCGGTCTCTACTTTCGTTCGGTGCACCGCACGGTCAACCACCTGCTGGTGACAGACAACATCTGGTTCGCGCGCTTCGCCGAAGGCCAATCGCTGCGCCTGCCGCTGAACACCGAACTGCACGCCGATCGCGCCGAGGTCTGCGAGGCGCTCGGCCGGGCCGTGACGCGCTGGAGCCCGTGGCTCGCGGCCCTGGCGCCCGAGTGCTTCGATGGCGAACTGGCCTATACGCGCAACAACGGCGAAGAGGTGCGCATCCCCTTCGCGCCGGCCCTCGGCCATGTCTTCAACCATGCGACCCATCATCGTGGCCAGCTCACCGCCGCGCTGACCGCGATGGTCCAGCCCGGGCCCGAGTTGGACTGGGTCTATCTGCTTCAACAGGAGGCGCGGACTTCATGAGCACGTCATTCACCACACTGGAACTCTCGATCGACGGCGCGGTCGCGCGCATCTGGCTCAATCGGCCCGAGCTGCGCAACGCCTTCGACGACGTCGTCATCCGCGAACTGGGCGAAGCCTTCGCGCAGGCGAGCGCCGCCGCCGGGGTGCGCGTGATCGTGCTCGGCGCCAACGGCCCGGCCTTCTGCGCCGGCGCCAACCTCAACTGGATGCGCCGCGCGGCCGACTTCACGCACGAGCAGAACATCGCCGACGCCGGCGGCCTGGCCGCCATGCTGCGCGCGATCCACGAATGCCCCAAGCCCGTGATCGCGCGCGTGCAGGGCGACGTCTATGCCGGCGGCATGGGGCTGGTCGCGGCCTGCGACATCGCGGTCAGCGTCGACACCGCCTGGTACTGCCTGAGCGAGGTCAAGATCGGTCTGATCCCGGCGACCATCAGCCCCTATGTGCTGCGCGCGATGGGTACCCGCGCGGCGCAGCGCTGGTTCCTCACGGCCGAGCGTTTCGCGGCGGCCGAGGCGCATCGCATCGGCTTCGTGCACGAGGTGGTGGCGGCCGACGCGCTCGACGCCAAGGTGGCCGAGATCGTCAAGGCGCTCACCAGCGCCAGTCCGGCCGCGGTGCGCGCCTGCAAGACCCTGATTGCCGACGTGGCGGGCCAGGAGATCGACGATGCGCTGGTGGCGAAGACGGTGCAGGGCATTGCCGACATCCGCGCGAGCGAAGAAGGACGCGAAGGCGTTCAATCGTTCCTGCAGAAGCGCAAGCCGTCGTGGTTGACCGCTTGACACGGGCTGCCCCATGACTTCGCTCGACATGCCGCAACTGCTCGCCCTGGCCGCCGCGCTCGGCTGGGCCAGCGGCGTGCGGCTGTACCTGGTGGTGCTGCTGACCGGTCTGGCCGGCTACCTCGGCTGGGTGCCGCTGCCGAACGGCCTTCAGCTGCTGGCGCATCCGGTCGTGATCGCGGCCAGCGGCTTCATGGTCTTCGTCGAGTTCTTCGCCGACAAGATCCCGGGCCTCGATTCGATCTGGGACATGGTCCACACCGCGATCCGCATTCCCGCGGGAGCCGCGCTCGCGGCCGGCGTGTTCGGTGCCGATCACACGGTGATGGCGCTGGTGGCGGCCCTGCTCGGCGGCGGTTTCGCGGCCACGGCGCATGCGGCCAAGGCGACCACGCGGGCCGCGATCAACACCTCGCCCGAACCCTTCAGCAATGTCGGCGCCTCGCTGGTCGAGGACACCGCGGTACCGGTCGGCCTGTGGCTGGCGGTCACGCATCCGCTGGTCTTCGGCTTGCTGTTCATCGTCGTGCTCGTGCTCAGCGTCTGGCTGATCCGCAAGAGCTGGCGCTTCCTCAAATCCTTGTTCGGCCGCGTGGCGCGCATCTTCAGCGGCCGGTCCGACCCCGGCGTGGTGCCCGCCTTCCAGCTCACGAAGAAACCTCCTGGAGACTCATCGAATGTTTAAGAAGATCCTGATCGCCAACCGCGGCGAGATCGCATGCCGCGTGGCCGCGACCGCGCGCCGCATGGCCGTCCGCACGGTCGCCGTGTATTCCGACGCCGACGCCCATGCCAACCACGTGCGTGCCTGCGACGAATCGGTGTACCTCGGCGGCAGCGCGCCCAAGGAGAGCTACCTGCGCTGGGAGAAGATCCTCGAGGCCGCCAAGGCCACGGGCGCCGAGGCGGTGCATCCGGGCTACGGCTTCCTGAGCGAGAACGAGGAGTTCGCGCAGGCCTGCGCCGAGGCCGGCCTGGTCTTCATCGGCCCGCCGCCGTCGGCGATCAAGGCGATGGGGCTGAAGGCCGAATCGAAGCAGTTGATGGAGAAGGCCGGCGTGCCGCTGGTGCCCGGCTACCACGGCAGCGACCAGGACCCGGCGCTGCTGCAGCGCGAGGCCGATCGCATCGGCTATCCCGTGCTGATCAAGGCCAGCGCCGGCGGCGGCGGCAAGGGCATGCGCGTGGTCGAGAAGACGGGCGATTTCGCCGCCGCGCTGGCCTCCTGCCGGCGCGAGGCGATCAACAGCTTCGGCGACGACGCGGTGCTGATCGAGAAGTACGTGCAGCGGCCGCGCCACATCGAGATCCAGGTGTTCGGCGACACGCACGGCAACTACGTCTACCTGTTCGAGCGCGACTGCTCGGTGCAGCGGCGGCACCAGAAGGTGCTTGAGGAAGCGCCCGCACCCGGCATGACCGAAGCCATGCGCAAGCAAATGGGCGAGGCGGCGGTGGCAGCGGCGCGGGCGGTGAACTACGTCGGCGCCGGCACGGTGGAGTTCATCGTCGAGCAGCGTTCGAACGGCGAGATGAACTTCTTCTTCATGGAGATGAACACCCGGCTGCAGGTCGAGCACCCCGTGACCGAAGCCATCACCGGCCTGGACCTGGTCGAATGGCAGTTGCGCGTGGCCTCGGGCGAAGCGCTGCCGCTGCAGCAGGACCAGCTGCAGATCCACGGCCATGCGATCGAGGCGCGCATCTGCGCCGAGAATCCGGACAACAACTTCCTGCCCGCCACCGGCACGCTGCGGGTCTATCGCAAGCCGCAGGCCACCGCCTTCCAGCGCAGCCGCGTGCGCATCGACGACGGCGTGCGCGAGGGCGACGTGATCTCGCCCTTCTACGATTCGATGATCGCCAAGCTGATCGTGCACGGCGCCACGCGCGAGGAAGCCCTGGCGCGGCTCGATCTCGCGCTGGCGCAGACGCATATCGTGGGCGTGGCGACCAATGTGCAGTTCCTGCGCGGCATCCTGCGCACCGACTCGTTCGCGCAAGCGAAGCTCGACACCGCGCTGATCGAGCGCGAGCGCGCGGTGCTGTTCGACCAGGAACCGCTGGGCCTGCCGCTGGCGGCTGCGGCGTCGATCGCGCGCACGCTGCTGGCCGAGGCCGCGACGGCCAGCGCCGATCCGTTCAGCCGGCGCGACGGCTGGCAATCGCACGGCGTCGCGGTGCGGCCCTTCGAGTTCGAGTTCCGTGGCGAGCCGAAGAGCGCCGTGCTGCGCTATCTGCACGATGGCGCGCTTTCGCTGCAGGTCGGCGAGGTCTCGGGCCCGCTGGCGATCGGCAGCTTTCCGTCGGGCGAGCTCGAACTGCAGTTCGACGGCCGGCGCCACACGCTCAACGTCTACCCGGACGAGGCCACGGCCCACGTCTTCGGCGCACAGGGCGCGACCAGGATCATCGCCATCGACCGGCTGGCCCATGCCGGCGAGACGCATGCCGAGGGCGGGCGTCTCACGGCGCCGATGCCCGGCAAGGTCGTGTCCTTCGCGGTCAAGGCTGGCGACAAGGTCAGCCGGGGCCAGCCGCTGGCCGTGATGGAGGCGATGAAGATGGAGCACACGATCGCGGCGCCGGCCGATGGGATGGTCGAGGAGCTGCTGTATGCGCCCGGCGATCAGGTCACCGAGGGGGCGGAGCTGCTGCGCATCGCGGCGTAGGCCGACGCCGGGCCGCCCCAAGGCGGCCTGCGGCCCTTCGGGGGCAGCGGGCATTTAAGCTTCGGGGATGACTTCCTCCCGAATCCGAATCCTCGTCTGCCTGACCGACAACCGCCCCGAACCCTGGATCGAAGGCCTGCGCGCGGCCTTGCCCGAGGCCGAGGTGGAGAACTGGGCGCCCGGCGCCGCGCCCGCCGACCATGCCGTGGTCTGGGCGCCGCCGCAGCAGTTTCTCGACGATCAGCCCGGGCTGCGCGGCCTGTTCAACATCGGCGCCGGCGTCGATGCACTGCTCAAGCTCAGGGTGCCGCCGCAGACCCAGGTGGTCCGGCTCGACGATGCCGGCATGTCGGTGCAGATGGCCGAGTACGTCTGCCACACGCTGATCCGGCATTTTCGCGAATTCGACCTGTACGAGGCCGAGGCCCGCGCGGGCCGCTGGAGCTATCGCAAGCCCCGCGAACGCCGCGACTTCACGGTCGGCGTGATGGGGCTGGGCGTGCTCGGCGAACGCGTGGCCAAGGCGGTGGCGCAGTTCGAGTTTCCGGTCAACGGCTGGAGCCGTTCGGCCAAGGCGATCGACGGCCTGCGCTGCTTCGCCGGCGAGGCGCAGTTCGATGACTTTCTGGGCGCGAGCCGCGTGCTGGTGAACCTGCTGCCGCTGACCTCCGATACGCGCGGCATCCTGAGCCGCGAGACGCTTTTGAAGCTCAACGGCGGCCGCCCCGGCGGCTACCTGATCAACGTGGCGCGCGGCGCGCACCTGGTCGACGACGATCTGATCCCGCTGCTCGACAGTGGCCAGCTCGCCGGCGCGACCCTCGACGTGTTCGACGTCGAGCCGCTGCCGGCCGGGCACCCGTTCTGGAGCCATCCGAAGATCACGGTGACGCCGCATGGGTCGGCGCGCACCGAGCGCGAAGCCTCGATCGCGCAGATCGCCGGCAAGATCCGGGCGATGGAGCAGGGTGCGCCGATCGCGGGTGTGGTGGACGTCGAGCGCGGCTACTGAGCCGGCCTCGGGCGCTTCGCCGCGGCTCCTCGAAGCTGCCGCGCATGGCGCGGCACGTCAGCGGCTGCGTCCCGACAGGCCTCGTTCCCAGGCTCTCATGCCCCGGTTCCAGTTGCGCAGTCGGGCGTCCGGGGCCTGAGCGCTGGTGGCCAGCAACTGGTCGAGCAGGATCTCCTGGTCGGTGCTGAGCGTGTCGGGAAATATCGGCAGGACAGTGATCCACTGGTCGCCGCGCGATCCTCGGCGCTCGATCGGAAAGCCCTGGCCGTCCAGGCGGTACGACAGTCGATCGCGCTGGAGCTGCAGCGCTTGCGGGCCCGCGACGGTCGGCACCTGGATCGGCCGGTTGGCGATCCAGGCGAAGCCATCGACCGGGATCTCGCAGCGGATGGTGCCGTCGTCATCGAGCTGGAAGAACGCGTGCGGCGCCACTTCGACGCGGATTTCCAGATCGGCGGGCGGCAGGTTCTTGTGCGAGTGTCCGCCGCCGACATGCAGCAGATCGCCGTGGCGCACGCCGCTCGGAATGCGCACGTTGACCTTGTAGCTGCGCGCCGCCGTCTTGCCGGCGCCTTCGCACGCCGGGCACAGCTGCCTCGCGATGCCGCCGCCCAGGCAGGCCTCGCATTCGGTCACGCCGGCGGGCCAACCGAAGAAGGAGCGCTTGGGAATCGCGCCCGAGCCGCCGCAATGCGCGCAATTGCCGCCGAGCACCCGGTGTCCGGCACCCGCGCAGGTGGAACAAGGCTCGGTGACCTTGCCGCGCATCACCTTGATGCAGCCCATCGCCGCTTCCTCGAGCGTGAGCTTGACCTTGCGGCTGATCGGGCGGCGCTGCCGGCCCGATGCGGGTTCGTGCTTCGGGGTCTCGTCTTCGTCGACTCCGCCGCTTGCTGCGCGAAGCAGCCCGGCGCGGCGGATTTCCTCGAAGGCCTGGTTGATGCGCTGCATCTTCGCGACCGCGTCGGCGTTGTCGTTGCGATCCGGATGCCACTGCGAGACCAGCCGGCGCCATGCCGCCTTGACCTCGCTCCCGGTAGCGTCGGATGCCAAGCCCAGTTCGGCGAAAGCGTTCTCGGTAGCCAAATCGACATCCTCGTGCAGGCCGGGAAGGTGATGGCCGCTCGGTTTGGATGTTAGCCGAAGGCGCTGGCCTTCAATGCGAGTCGCTCGCCGCCCGTGATGCAGCGGACGGCTGGCCCAGGCCGGTGTCGCCGTAAGTTCGAAGCACCTCCGAGATCACGACCTTGTACCCGTCGAGCCACCTGGCTTGGGCCGCCTTGGCCTCGAGGTGTCGCGGGTGTTGCATCAGCACCTGGAGAGCATCGAGCGATTCCCAGCAATAGACGTTCGAGATCAACCCCGTGGCGGGGTTCTCCCACGTTTCTTCACCGAGGTATCCGGGGATCGACTTGGCGGCTTCCGCGATCGCTTGATCGAGACGATGGAACTCATCGTCGAATTGCTTCTTGGCGAAGATGAAGGTGGATGAATACATGAGTGCTTTTGCTTGAATTGCGCGGCGGCCGGACGCGTTGGCCCCGACCCGCGATGCCGGGATTTCAATCATTCAAGTGGCGGAAAGTGCGCGCAGCAAGTGGAGGCCGGCGCCCCAGGTGAACATCAGAGCGGAGGCCATGGACAGAACGACGCCCAGGATGTTTGCGAAATAGGCGGCTGTCGAACCGATGCCCGTTTCGGGTGCCGTGCCTCTGTGGCCTTTCCATGCACCGAACGTCAGAGCGAACGTGAATGACCAGGCAGAGATGCAGAGCAAGCTCGACGCAATCAACTTCAAGGTTTGCGGCAACTCGACGCTGGGAAGGTTGGGTGCAATCGCGAGCAACATCACGCCGCCGCCGACCAGGCTCGAATGCGCGACACGCCATGCGCGAACCTTCGCTTCCATCTCGCCCTTGTTGATTGCGCTTCCCAACGGAGCGCCGCATAGGAAGCCAATGAGCAGTACCAACAGGCCATTGGCTGAAAGCAGCGTCGAAGACAGATTCATCATGGAACTTTCATTTTTTTCGACAAGGGCGGCAGCGATTCGAGGCCGGGTCGCCGCTGCGAGCAGGGGCGGCCCGCAGCGGTATTCCGAGCTGCAGCGCGAGAACGCGCTCACTGCGGCGAGGCGCCACTCTACGAAAGTGCGATCAGGCTGTCTGCGGGCAAGGCGCCCGCACTTGCTGCAGAAAATTCTGCGGTTCTCCGTCGGTCGCATTGCCGGTGCAATCGGGTCCGCTCCGGAAAAACCCGGCTGCGTTGATATTTCTCTTACGTGAAAATAAATTCATGGGTGTGAAAACAGCATTGCGCGTGTTCGAGATCATCGAAGCCTTCGCGCAGGAGAAGCAGCCGCTCGCGCTGTCGGAGATGGCGCGGCTGCTCGAGATGCCGATGTCGAGTTGCCTGGGCCTGCTGCGCACGCTCGAGGAGCGCGGCTATCTCTACGAGACCGGTCGCCGCCAGGGCTACTACCCGACCAGCCGGCTGCTGGCGATGGCGCAGGTGATCGCCGCGCACGATCCGGTGCTGGACCGCGTCAAGCCGGCCTTGCTCGAACTGCGCGACAGCGTGCGCGAAACCGTGATGTTCGGCAAGCTGCGCGATGGCGGGCAGGCGGTCTACCTCGAGGTGGTCGATGCACCGCAGAGCATCCGCTACACCATCGGCGTCGGCGAGACGCGGCCGGCCTATGCCAATTCCCTGGGCCGCGCGCTGCTGTCCACCTTGACGCCGGAGGCGCGGCGGGACTGCCTCAAGGCCACGAAGCTCGTGCGCCTGACCGACTCGACGCTGACCACCGCCGCTGCGCTGGCCGAGGAACTCGAGCGCTCCGCCGGCCGCGGCTGGTACGGCAACCTCGGCGAGAGCGTTCCCGACCTCGCCGGCATCGCCTGGCCCGTGCACATCGGCGGCCAGGCCTATGCCGTCTCGATCGCCGGGCCACGCTATCGCGTCGAGCCGCGGATCGAGGAGATCGCCGCGATGCTGCGCGCCGCCTGCCGCTCCATCGAGGACCCGCACCGCGCCGCCGCCACGCCGCCGCCGCCGCCACGAAAACGGTGACCGCCCGCCGCGGTCGATTCACGGAGGAGTCCATGATGAAGAAGAGTCCCTTTCGACGTCGGCTGCTGCTGGGGTTGGCCGCGCTGGCCTCGATGACCGTTCCGGCCTGGGGCAGCGAGGCCTATCCGAGCCGATCGATCCGCCTGGTGGTGCCGTTCGCGCCGGGCGGCGCCACCGACATCGTGGCGCGCATGCTGTCGCAGAAGTTGTCCGAGGGGCTGAAGCAGCCGGTGGTGATCGACAACAAGCCGGGTGCCAACGGCATCATCGGCACCGACCTGGTCGCGCGCGCCGCGCCCGACGGCTACACCCTGCTGCTGAACACGGCCGGCGCCCAGGTGCTGAGCCCGGTGCTCTACAAGGCGCCCTATGAACCCCTCGCCAGCTTCGCGCCGATCAGCCTGATCAGCAACATCGGGCTCGTGATGGTGGTGCATCCCTCGGTGCCGGCCTCGACGATGCAGGAGTTCATCGCCCTGGCCCGCACGGGCACCCGGCCGATGAGCTTCTCGGCCGGCAGCAGCATGATCGGATTGATCGGCGAGCAGTTCAAGACCAGCATCGGCGTCCCCAGCATGGTCAACGTGCCGTACAAGGGCACCGGGCCGCAGATGCAGGCCGTGGTGGCCGGCGAGGTCGACATGACGATCGACCCTTTCAATGCGGTGCAGATGATCCGGGCCGGCAAGCTGCGCCCGCTGGCCGTGCTGTCGCCGCAGCGCTCGCCGACGCTGCCGCAGGTGCCGACGATGCAGGAGTCCGGCGTCACGGGCATGAATTTCAGTTCGTGGGCCGGCCTGCTGGCCCCGGCCGGCACGCCGCCGGCGATCGTCCAGCGCCTGCACGCCGAAGTGGTCCGGATACTGGCGCTGCCCGAGGTCCGCGAACAGTTGGCGCGAATCGATTACGAGCCGGTCGGCGGCAGCCCCGAGCAATTCGCCGCCACCATTGCCGAAGACTCGGCGCGCTGGGCGAAGCTCGTGAAAGACAGCAATTTCAAGGCGACGCCCTGAGACGTACCGGAGACAGGGATGCAGAAGATGGCGGCTGCAGTCCCGACAAAGCCGGTTCCGCGGCGTGCCCCGAAAGGGCTTCCCTGCGCCAGCCAGGGCGAGCCCCATTTCCCGGAGAAAATGACGGCCGATCCTTCCACATCGACTGCGAGCGCCCCATGAAACTTCCCTCCAGAGTCAAGATCGTCGACGTCGGCCCGCGTGACGGCCTGCAGAACGAGAAGCAACCCGTGTCGGCCGAGATCAAGATCGGCCTCGTGCACCGCCTGCAGGAGGCCGGCGTCAGGGAGATCGAGGTCACCAGCTTCGTCTCGCCCAAGTGGGTGCCGCAGATGGCCGACAACGCCGAGGTCATGCACGGCCTGCGCCGCAAGCCCGGCGTGCGCTATTCGGTGCTGACGCCCAACATGAAGGGCTTCGAGGCCGCGATCGCCGCGCCGCGTGCCGAATGGCCCGACGAGATCGTGGTCTTCGGCGCCGCCAGCGAGGCCTTCAGCCAGCGCAACATCAACTGCTCGATCGCCGAGAGCATCGAGCGCTTCCGGCCGGTGGTCGCGGCAGCCCGCGAGCACGGCATCTACGTGCGCGGCGCGATGTCGTGCGCCGTGGGCTGCCCCTACGAGGGCGAGATCGCGCCCTCGCGCGTCGAGATGCTGGCCGGCCTCATGAAGGAGATCGGCGTGCAGCACGTGGGCGTGGCCGACACCATCGGCGTCGGCACGCCGCTGAAGGTGCAGCGCGCCATCGAGGCCACGCTGAGGCACTACGGCGTCGACGACATCTCGGGCCACTACCACGACACCTACGGCCAGGCGCTGGGCAACACGCTCGCCAGCCTGGACATGGGCGTCTGGCAGTACGACACCTCCTCGGCCGGGCTCGGCGGCTGTCCCTACGCCAAGGGCGCGACCGGCAACGTCGCGACCGAGGACGTGGTCTACATGCTGCACGGCATGGGCATCGAGACCGGCATCGACCTCGACCTGCTGATCGACGCCGGCGTCTACATCAGCGAGGCGCTCGGACGCGAGCCGAATTCGCGTGCCTCCAAGGCCATCCGGACCAAGAGGGCCGCATGAGCGTCGCCGGGCCGCTCCCAAGACGCGAAGGCCCCCTCGGGGGGCAGCGCAGCACACGCAGTGGCAAGCGTGGGGGCCAGTGATGTGCGGTGCCGAACTGACTTCCCTGCCGGAGGGCGTGCAGCGCGTCGCCCGCCTGCTGCGGGACAAGGGCCATCCCCACGCGCCGCAGATGCTCGACGACGCCGCGCGCACCGCGCAGCAGGCCGCCGATGCGCTGGGCATCGAGGTCGGCCAGATCGCCAAGAGCATCGTGTTCCGCCGCAAGTCCGACGACAGCGCGGTGCTGGTCGTGACCTCGGGCGACAAGCGCGTCGACGAGAAGAAGGTCGAGGCCCTGGTCGGCAAGCTGGGTCGCGCCGATGCCGACTTCGTCAAGTCGCGTACCGGCTTCTCGATCGGCGGCGTCTCGCCCTTCGCCCATGCCACGGATCCGGTCATGCTGATCGACCGCGAGCTGTTCCGCTTCGAGGACGTCTGGGCCGCGGCCGGCCATCCGCATGCGGTGGTGCGCCTGCGTCCGCAGGACCTCGAAGGCCTGACCGGCGCGCCGGTCGCGGACGTGGTGTGAGCGCAGCGCCGGGCCGCCCCGAGCCCGCTCGCGCCGCAGCGCGTCGCAAGGAGGCTTTCGAATGAACACCGCCACGCTGGCGTCGCTGCCCGAGCGCGCGGCGGCCGCATGCGCCATGGCCCGCGACCTGCCGTCGCCCTGCATCTCGATCTGCCGCATGGACCCGGCCAGCGGCTTCTGCGAAGGTTGCCTGCGCACGCTGCCCGAGATCGCCGGCTGGAGCCGCATGGACGATGCGGACAAGCGCGGCGTCTGGCGCGCCATCGAGCTGCGCGCCGGGGCCGGGTTCGGGCTGGCCGACGGGGACACGCCATGAAGCACATCACCTTCCATCTCGATTTCATCTCGCCCTATGCCTATCTCGCCTTCGAGCATCTGCCGCAGGCGCTCGAGGGCCTGAGCTACAGCGTGGCCTACCGGCCGGTGCTGCTCGGCGCGCTGCTCAAGCACCACGGGCAGCTCGGTCCGGCCGAGATCCCGGCGAAGCGAAGCTGGACCTACCGCCATGTGCTGTGGCTCGGCCAGGCGCACGGCATTCCGATCCGGATGCCCGCCACGCACCCTTTCAACCCCTTGCCGCACCTGCGGCTGGCGCTGGCGACCAGCACCGGCGCAGACATCAATCGCCATGTGGCCGAGACCGTCTTCCGGGACGTCTGGCGCACGGGCGGCGAGCCCGGCGACGCCGCGCGCCTCGCTGCGCTCGCCGCATCGCTGCGGCTGCGGCGCGAAACGGGCAGCGACGAAGTCAAGGCGCAACTCAAGGCCAACACCGACGACGCCATCGCGCGCGGCGTGTTCGGGGTGCCGGCCTTCGAGGTCGACGGCCGCCTGTTCTGGGGCTTCGACGGTCTGGCGATGCTGCGCGCCTGCCTGCAAGGCGAGGCCTGGTTCGACGGCCCGGACTGGGATGCCGCCGACCAGCGACCCTTGCTGCTGCGCAGCAAAAGCTAGATTTCCTGCGATCTGAAACGTCGGCCGCGGGTTTGACCTTAAACCGTCAGCGACCGTTCAGTTTCGCGACAGCCTCGGGTCAGTCGCCACTCCAAGAATCAGACACGTCCCACGCCGTGGGCGGAAATTTCTACAGGAGACGACATGGCAGCCACACTAGATTCGCGGGGAGCGGCAAACGCTCCCCGGCCCATGAGCAAGGAGGAGAAGAAGGTCATCTTCGCCTCGTCGCTGGGGACCGTGTTCGAGTGGTACGACTTCTATCTGTACGGCTCGCTCGCGCCCGTGATCGCGCGCCAGTTCTTCAGCGGCCTCGATGCCGGCGCGGCCTTCATCTTCGCGCTGCTGGCCTTTGCCGCCGGCTTCCTGGTGCGACCCTTCGGCGCCATCGTGTTCGGCCGGCTCGGCGACATGATCGGCCGCAAGTACACCTTCCTGGTCACCATCCTGATCATGGGCCTGTCGACCTTCATCGTCGGCCTGTTGCCCAGCTACGCGACCATCGGCGTCGCGGCGCCCGTGATCCTGATCGCGCTGCGCATGCTGCAGGGCCTCGCGCTCGGCGGCGAGTACGGCGGTGCCGCCACCTACGTGGCCGAGCATTCGCCCCATGGCAAGCGCGGCGCCTACACCTCGTGGATCCAGACCACCGCCACGCTCGGCCTGTTCCTGAGTCTGCTGGTGATCCTGGGCGTGCGTGAAGGCGTGGGCGAGGCCGCCTTCGCCGAGTGGGCCTGGCGCATTCCCTTCCTGGTGTCGATCCTGCTGCTCGGCATCTCGGTCTGGATCCGGCTGTCGCTGTCGGAGTCGCCCGCCTTCCAGAAGATGAAGGCCGAGGGCAAGACCTCGAAGGCGCCGCTGTCCGAATCCTTCGGCCAGTGGAAGAACCTGAAGATCGTGATCCTGGCGCTGGTCGGCCTCACCGCCGGCCAGGCCGTGGTCTGGTATTCGGGCCAGTTCTACGCGCTGTTCTTCCTGACGCAGCAGCTCAAGGTCGATGCGACCACCGCCAACCTGATGATCGCCGCCGCGCTGCTGCTCGGCACGCCCTTCTTCGTGGTGTTCGGCACGCTGTCCGACAAGATCGGCCGCAAGCCGATCATCATGGCCGGCTGCCTGCTGGCCGTGGTGACCTACTTCCCGGTCTTCAAGATGCTGACCGAGAACGCCAATCCGGACCTGGCCCGGGCCCAGGCCACGGCCGGCGTCGTCGTGACCGCCGATCCGCGTTCCTGCTCGTTCCAGGGCAACCCGGTGGCCCGCGAGATCGACTTCAGCAGCTCCTGCGACATCGCCAAGCGCTATCTGGTGCAGAACTCGGTGAGCTACGAGCGCGCCGACGGCCCGGCCGGTTCGCCCGCCGTCGTCAAGATCGGCGAGGTGGCGATCACGGCACCCCAGGGCAACGTGGTCAACCACAAGTTCGACGAGGCTTCGGCCAAGGAAATCGCGGCCTTCAAGAAGAACGTCGCCGAGCAACTGAAGGCGGCGGGCTATCCCACCAAGGCCGACCCGGCCAAGATCAACAAGGTCATGACCGTGGTGCTGCTGTTCTGGCTGGTGCTGCTGGTGACGATGGTCTACGGCCCGATCGCCGCCATGCTGGTCGAACTGTTCCCGACCCGCATCCGCTACACCTCGATGAGCCTGCCGTACCACATCGGCAACGGCTGGTTCGGCGGCCTGCTGCCGACCACCGCCTTCGCGATCGTGGCCAGCACCGGCAACATGTACAACGGCCTCTGGTATCCGATCATCATCGCCGCCATGACGCTGGTGATCGGCACGATCTTCATCCGGGAAACCAAGGACGTGGACATCTACGCCAATGATTGAGCACCCCGCCGGGTTGGCTCACTTCGTGTAGCCGCCACCCCCTTGCAGGGGGCAATGCCAGCGGCCCGGCGAAGCCGGTTCCGCGGCATTCCCGGAAGGGGATGGCGTCCACTCCCGGCCCACCAGGCCTGGTCAACAAAAGGGCTTCGCGCCGAATCGGTGCGAGGCCTTTTTCTTGAACACTTCAGGAGACCTCATCATGTGGAAGATCATCGTCGGCTTCGTCATCTTCGCGGCCATCGTGCTGTACGTGCTTACCAAGGCAGGCGGCAATGTCGACATGTCGGGCGAGAAGCACGGCGGCGACGCGACGCACGCGCCGGCACCGGCAGCGCCGGCCGAACCCGTGAAGTAGTGCCTGTGTCCGCATGTAAGCGGACTCTCGACACCTGAAGTCCCTGCGCGGCCGTGGACCATCCGGGTCCGGCCGCCCCGGCCCCGCCGGTGTTCCTAGAATGTCTGCCCCACCCCCCAAGGCATTCATGACACAGGGCTCCATCCGGATTCGCGGTGCACGCCAGCACAACCTCCAGAACCTCGACCTCGACATCCGCACCGGCGAGATGACGGTGGTCACCGGCCCGAGCGGCTCGGGCAAGTCGAGCCTGGTGTTCGACACGCTCTACGCCGAGGGCCAGCGCCGCTACGTCGAGACCTTCTCGGCCTATGCGCGCCAGTTCCTCGATCGCATGGACAAGCCGGCGGTCGACAAGGTGGAGGGCGTGCCGCCCGCCATCGCGATCGACCAGACCAATCCGGTGCGCTCCTCGCGCTCGACCGTCGGCACGATGACCGAGCTCAACGACCACCTGAAGCTGCTGTTCGCGCGTGCCGCCCAGCTGTTCGACCGCGAGACGGCCCTGCCGGTGCGGCACGATTCGCCCGATTCGATCTACGCCGAACTGGTGGCGCGGGCCGCCGCGGCCGGCGATCCGCGGGTGGTGCTGACCTTCCCGGTCGAGCTGCCGGCCGGCACTTCAGCCGAGGAGGTGACGCAGTGGCTGTCCGCCAGCGGATTCACGCGCGTGCAGTCCGAGCGCGAGGTGGCCACGCCGACCGGCCCGCGCAAGGTGCTCGACGTGGTGGCCGACCGCTTTCGCATCGCCGGGGCCGAGCGGGCCCGCGTGGTCGAGGCGATCGAGGTCGCGCTCAAGCGCGGCAGCGGGCGGCTGACCGTGTATGCGGTGGCGGCGGAGGAGGGCGTCGAGCCCGAGGTGTGGAAGTTCTCCACCGGCCTTCACTGCCCCGAGAGCGACATCCGCTACACCGATCCGATCCCCTCGATGTTCTCGTTCAACTCGGCGGTCGGCGCCTGCGAGACCTGCCGCGGTTTCGGCCGCGTGATCGGGGTCGACCTCGGTCTCGTGATCCCGAACGACAAGCTCACCTTGCGCGCCGGCGCGATCAAGACCATCCAGACGCCGGCCTGGAAAGAGGCCCAGGACGACCTCATGCGCCACGCCGAGGCGGCCGGCATCCCGCGCGACACGCCGTGGAACAAGCTCACGCCCGAGCAGCAGAACTGGGTCATCGAAGGGTCGCCCAACTGGAAGGGCAAGTGGAACCAGCAGTGGTATGGCGTGCGTCGCTTCTTCGCCTACCTCGAGAGCAAGGCCTACAAGATGCACATCCGCGTGCTGCTGTCGAAGTACCGCAGCTACACGCCGTGTCCGGTCTGCGCAGGCGCGCGGCTCAAGCTCGAGAGCCTGCTGTGGCGTATCGGCAGCAAGGAAGACGCCGATGCGGTGCTCGCCCCTGCGAAGCGCTTCATGCCGGTCGGCGTGAAGTGGACACGCCTGCAGCTCGAGGCCTTGCCGGGCCTCAGCCTGCACGACCTGATGCTGCTGCCGATCGAGCGGCTGCGCCGCCTTTTCGACGGCATCGAAAGCCACGGCAACAGCGCCACGGCGAGCGAAGGCGACGTGCAGGCGCTCAAGCTGCTGTTCGAGGAGATCACCACCCGGCTGCGCTACCTGCACGACGTCGGCATCGGCTACCTGACGCTGGATCGCCAGAGCCGCACGCTGAGCGGCGGCGAGGTGCAGCGCATCAACCTCACGACGGCGCTCGGCACCTCGCTGGTCAACACGCTGTTCGTGCTCGACGAGCCCAGCATCGGCTTGCATCCGCGTGACATGAACCGCATCACCGAGGCGATGCTGCGGCTGCGCGACGCCGGCAACACGCTGGTGGTGGTGGAGCACGACCCGGCCGTGATGCTGGCCGCCGACCGCGTGATCGACATGGGCCCCGGCCCCGGCGTGCGCGGCGGCCAGATCGTCTTCGACGGCAGCACCGACGCGCTGCGCGATGCCGAAACGCTCACCGGCCAGTACCTGGGCGGACGCAAGCAGATCGGCATGGGCTTCCGGCGGATGGTTAGCGACAACACCCCGCGCCTGATCCTCGAAGGCGTGCGCGAGCACAACCTGCAGGACATCACCGTGGAACTGCCGCTCTCGCGGCTGGTCTGCATCACCGGCGTCAGCGGCTCGGGCAAGTCGACCCTGGTGCAGGACGTGCTGGCGCCGGCGCTGATGCGCCACTTCGGCAAGGCCACCGAAACGGCGGGGGCGCACGACCGCATGCTCGGCGCCGATCACCTGAGCGACGTGGTCTTCGTCGATCAGTCGCCGATCGGCAAGACGGCGCGCTCCAACCCCGCGAGCTACGTCGGCGCCTGGGATGCGATCCGCGAGATCTTCGCCACGGCGGCGCTGTCGCGGCAGCGCGGCTACACGGCGTCCAAGTTCAGCTTCAACAGCGGCGACGGCCGCTGTCCGACCTGCGGCGGTTCGGGCTTCGAGCATGTCGAGATGCAGTTCCTGTCGGACGTCTACCTGCGCTGCCCGGACTGCGACGGCAAGCGCTACCGGCCCGAGATCCTCGAGGTGACGATCGAGCGCGCGGACCGCAATCTCAATGTGGCCGACGTGCTCGACCTCACCGTGGCCGAGGCGGCCGCCGCCTTCGGGGCCGACCGCGAGGTGCTGCGCGTGCTGCAGCCGATCGTCGACGTCGGCCTCGACTACGTGAAGCTGGGCCAGCCCGTGCCCACGCTGAGCGGCGGCGAGGCGCAGCGCCTGAAGCTCGCGGGCTTCCTGGCCGAAGCGGCGAAGAGCGGCAGCGCCAGCAAGCAGCCGCTGGCGCGCAAGGGCACGCTGTTCCTGTTCGACGAGCCCACCACCGGGCTGCACTTCGACGACATCGCGCGCCTGATGCGGGCGCTGCGCAAGCTGCTCGACGCCGGCCATTCGCTGGTCGTGATCGAGCACAACCTCGACGTCATCCGCGCCAGCGACTGGATCATCGACCTCGGGCCCGAAGGCGGCGAGGGCGGTGGCCAGGTGGTCGCGGTCGGCACGCCCGAACAGGTGCGCGAGAACCCCGCCTCGCTGACCGGCGCGGCGCTGGCCGACTACGAACTCGCGGTCGGACCGGGCGCCTACAAGGTGGCGGAACGCGCCGCGCGCTCGTATGCGGCACGCGCGCTGCCGGCCCCCGGGCGCGACGCCATCCAGATCGTCAACGCGCGCGAGCACAACCTCAAGAACCTCTCGGTCGACATTCCGCGCGGCAAGTTCAGCGTGGTCACCGGCGTCAGCGGATCCGGCAAGTCGACGCTGGCCTTCGACATCCTGTTCAACGAAGGGCAGCGGCGCTATCTCGAATCGCTCAACGCCTATGCGCGCAGCATCGTGCAGCCCGCGGGCCGGCCGGAGGTGGATGCGGTCTACGGCATTCCGCCCACGGTCGCGATCGAGCAGCGGCTGTCGCGCGGCGGCCGCAAGAGCACCGTCGGCACCACCACCGAGGTCTGGCACTTCCTGCGCCTGCTGTACGTCAAGCTCGGCATCCAGCACTGCATCCACGACGGTGCGGCGGTGCAGCCGCAGACGCCCGACAGCATCGCGGCGCAACTGCTGAAGAACTTCAAGGGCCAGCACATCGGCCTGCTGGCGCCGCTGGTGAGCAACCGCAAGGGCGTCTACACCGAGCTGGCCGACTGGGCGCGGCCGCGCGGCTACACGCACCTGCGGGTCGATGGCGAGTTCCTGCCGACCACGGGCTTTCCGCGCATCGACCGCTTCAAGGAGCACAGCATCGAGCTGCCGGTGGCCAGCCTCGATGTGCTGCCGGCGCGGGAGACCGAGCTGCGCCAGGCCCTGACCCGGGCGCTGGAGCATGGCAAGGGCGTGCTGCACGTGCTGAGCGAACTCACCGGCCTGCGCGGCGCGATGATGGCCGGCGCCCCGACCGCGGGCATCGGTCGCACCCAGGTCTTCTCGACCCTGCGCGCCTGCCCGGTCTGCAGCACCAGCTATGCAGAACTCGACCCGCGCCTGTTCTCCTACAACAGCAAGCACGGCTGGTGCCCCGATTGCGTGGGCACCGGCGTCAAGCTGACCAAGGAGCAGCGCAAGGTCTACGACGACTCGGTGATGGCCGACGACCAGAAGGGGCGCGAGCAGACCTTCGCCGAGCCCGAGGCCGAAGACGTGGGCGACGTGGCCTGCCCGACCTGCGAGGGCACGCGGCTGAATGCGACCGCGCGCGCCGTGCTGTTCGGCGAAGGTGGCGGCATCGGCATCACCGAGCTGGCGCGCATGAGCGTGACCGACATCCGCATCTGGTTCGAGAACATCGCGCTCAGCGGCCGACAGGCCGAGATCGCACGCGACCTGGTGCCCGAGATCAAGAGCCGGCTCGAATTCCTCGAGGAGGTCGGCCTGGGCTACCTCACGCTCGACCGCGGCGCGCCCACGCTCTCCGGCGGCGAGGCGCAGCGCATCCGGCTCGCCGCGCAGCTGGGCAGCAATCTCCAGGGCGTCTGCTACGTGCTCGACGAGCCGACCATCGGCCTGCATGCGCGCGACAATCAGATCCTGCTCGACGCGCTGCACAAGCTCGGCGACAAGGGCAACACGCTGGTGGTGGTCGAGCACGACGAGGACACGATCCGGCGTGCCGACCACATCATCGACATCGGTCCCAGCGCGGGCAAGCGCGGCGGTCGGCTGGTGGCCGAAGGCAGCGTCGCAGACATCGAGGGCGCGGGCGACTCGCAGACCGGCCGCTACCTGCGCGACGCGATCAAGCATCCGCTGCAGGCACGACGCATCGTGCCATCCCCGGAACCCGGCGCGCCCGACTGGCTCAGCGTGCGCGGCGCCGACCTGCACAACCTGAAGGACGTCACGGTCTCGTTGCCGCTGCATCGGCTGGTGGCCGTCACCGGCGTCAGCGGCTCGGGCAAGTCGACCCTGGCGCGCGACGTGCTGCTGGCCAACGTGTACGCGGTGGTGGTGCAGCGCATGACCAAGGCCGGCCGCGATGCCGATGCCGCGGGCAAGCGTCCGAAATGGGTGGGCTGCAGCGCGGTCGAGGGCTACGAGACCATCGACCGCGTGCTCGAGGTCGACCAGACCCCGATCGGCAAGACGCCGCGCAGCTGCCCGGCGACCTACATCGGTTTCTGGGACACGATCCGCAAGCTGTTCGCCGACACGCTGGAAGCCAAGGCGCGCGGCTATGGGCCTGCACGCTTCAGCTTCAACACCGGCGAGGGCCGCTGCCCGGGCTGCGACGGCGCGGGCGTGCGCACCATCGAGATGAGTTTCCTGCCCGACGTCAAGGTGGCGTGCGAGGTGTGCCACGGCGCGCGCTTCAACCCCGAGACACTGGCCGTCAGCTGGCGCGGCAAGAGCATCGGCGACGTGCTGCAGATGGAGGTCGACGAGGCGGTCGATTTCTTTGCCTCGATGCCGAACATCAGCCATCCGCTGCAGCTGCTGAAGGATGTCGGGCTCGGCTACCTGACGCTGGGCCAGCCGTCGCCGACGCTGTCGGGCGGCGAGGCGCAGCGCATCAAGCTCGTGACCGAGCTCAGCAAGGTGCGCGACGACGTCACGCGGCGCGGCAACAAGGCGCCCCACACGCTCTACGTGCTCGACGAGCCGACGGTCGGCCTGCACATGGCCGACGTCGAGAAGCTGATCCACGTGCTGCACCGGCTGGTCAACGGCGGCCACAGCGTGGTCGTGATCGAGCACGATCTCGACGTCATCGCCGAAGCCGACTGGCTGATCGACCTCGGGCCCGAAGGCGGCAATGCCGGCGGCCGGGTGGTGGCGGCGGCGCCGCCCGAGGAGGTCGTGAAGCTGGGCACCCACACCGGCGTGGCGCTGGCGCCGGTGCTGGCGCGCTCGCGGGAGCGGCATGAGGTGGTGATGTTGCCGGTGCGAGAGACGGAGCCGACGCCGAAGCGGCGCGAAGCCTGATGGCCCCGGCCTGATCGTTTGGAGGTCCGCCCGGCACGCGGTGCGTCCCGTGCGACCCCACTGCACCGGCCCTTCGGGCTGCCTTGCGCTGCTCGCCTTTCGCGGGGTCTCGCTCAAACTCGCTTCGCTCAAACAGTCGCGAGCCCTGATCCGCGAAAGGCTGCGCTGCTCAGCGGCGCAGAGGGGATCGCCCGCGCCGCACCGCATGCCGGGCTCCGGGGTGCGCGACGGGCGCGAGCGCCTCGAACGTCGAGAGCCTGCGCGCAGGTGATGCGTTGGAGGCGAACAGTTCAACCCCGGCGTGTCAGCGGTGGTGGGTGGTATGCCCCGGGCCGGCCGTTGAGGCACCGCCGAGCAGCGCAGCGGTACGCGGATCAGGGCTCGCGACTGTTTGAGTGGAGCGCAGCGGAGCGAGTTTGAGCGAGACCCCGCGTACCGTGAGCAGCAGCAGGGCAGCCGCGAAGCGGCCGGTGACGTCGGCCGGCCCGGGGCATGCCGCCCGCCGCCGCCCTCACGCTCTTTCCGCATTACCCTAGCGCCATGCTCACGATCTACAACGACCGCCACCCGCTGCACCACGGCAAGGTCGAGATGTTCCGCGGCGAACTGGTGCCGTGCTTCGAGGTGCCGGCACGCGCCGACTTCGTGCTGCAGGAGCTCGAACGGCGCAAACTCGGTGCGATCGAAAGGCCCGACGCTTTCGACGATGCTGCGATTGCGCGCGTCCATGCGCCGCGCTACCTCGACTTCCTGTCGAAGGCCTGGGACGAGTGGGTGGCGATGGATCCGGCCAATGCCGGCCGCGACGCGCTGCCCTCGTACTGGCCGATCCGCACGTTTCGCTCCGACGTGCTGCCCGCGAGCTTTCCCGCGCGCATGGGCCTGTTCTCGTACGACGCAGGCACGCCGCTGACCGCGGGCACCTGGACGGCGGCACGCGCGGGTGCCTGCTGTGCATTGACCGCCGCGGCACGCGTGCTGCGGGGCGAGCGGGCGGCTTTCGCGCTCACGCGGCCGCCGGGCCATCACGCAGGCGCGGACTTCTTCGGCGGCTATTGCTTCCTCAACAACGCTGCGATCGCGGCCCAGGCGCTGCGCGACGCCGGTGTCGACCGCGTCGCGGTGCTCGACATCGACTACCACCACGGCAACGGCACGCAGGCCATCTTCTACGAGCGCGCCGACGTCCGGTTCACCAGCCTGCACGGCGATCCGCACACCGAGTACCCCTACTACCTGGGCTACGCCGACGAGCGCGGCGCGGGCGAGGGACTGGGCTTCAACCACAACCTGCCGCTGGCGCGCGGCAGCGGCTTCACGGCCTGGCGAGAAGCGCTGGCGACCGCGCTGCGCGGTATCGCGGACTTCAAGCCGGGCGCGCTGGTGGTCTCGCTCGGGCTCGACACCTTCGAGGGCGACCCGATCGCCGGCTTCACCCTTGCCACGCCCGACTACCTGAAGGTCGGCGAGGACATCGCACGCGCCGGCCTGCCGACCGTGTTCGTCTTCGAGGGCGGCTACGCGGTGGCGGAGGTGGGCGTGAACGCGGTCAACGTGCTCGACGGCTTCATGCAGCGGGCGGGCTGAGCCGGGGCGCCGGCGCGGCGGCGACTGCGACCGGGGAGATACCCGCTTGTTCCGCCGATGTCCCTGCGGCCCAATGCGGCCATTCATCCTGCCCCGGAGGCCGCCCCATGATTCGTCGTTCCTTGTTGTGCGCCGCCCTGCTCGGCGCGGCCGTGACGGCTGCGCATGCGCAGACTTTCCCCACCCGGCCGATCAAGCTGATCATTGCCTTCCCCGCCGGCGGCCCGACGGACATCACGATGCGGCAACTGGCCGACAACGCATCGAAGATCCTGGGCCAGCCGATCGTGGTGGACAACAAGCCGGGCGCCGGCGGCACGCTGCCCGCGCAGGCGCTGCAGACCGCGCAGCCCGACGGCTACACCATCGGCCAGATTCCGCTCGGCGTGTTTCGCCTGCCCTACACCACCAAGATCAACTGGGACCCGGTCAAGGACATCAGCTACGTGATCAACGTCACCGGCTACGCCTTCGGCATCGCGGTGCCGGCCGACAGCCCCTTCAAGACCTGGAACGACTTCGTCGCCTATGCCAAGGCCAACCCGGGCAAGCTCACCTACGGCTCGACCGGCAACCTGACCAGCCCGCACCTGACGACCGAGCTGATGGCGCAGCAGCTCGGCATCCAGCTGCAGCACGTGCCGTACAAGGGCAGCGCCGATCTGGCGCAGGCGGTGCTCGGCAACCACCTGATGGCGATCGCCGATTCGACCGGCTTCGCGCCCCTGGTGGAGTCGGGCAAGCTGCGGGTGCTCAACACCTGGGGCGACAAGCGGCTCGCCAAGTTCCCGGATGCGCCGACGCTCAAGGAGCTCGGGATGGACATCGTGCAGAACTCGCCCTTCGGCATCGGAGCGCCCAGGGGCACGCCGCCGGAGGTCGTGAAGAAGCTGCACGACGCGTTCAAGCAGGCGATGGAGGAGCCGAGCTATGTGGCGGCCCTGGGGCGCTACGACATGCTGCCGATCTACATGAGTTCCGCCGACTATGCGAAGTTCGCGCAGACGACCTTCGCGCGGGAGAAGGCGTTGATCGAGAAGCTGGGGCTGGCCAAGCCGCAGTGACGGGACAGGCTAGCCGAGTTCGAAGCTGGTGAGCCCGTACAGGCGCTCCAGTTCGCAGGCCGGCGCGGTGCCGGCGTACATGCGCGCGGTCTCGAACACGCTGCGCATGCCTTCTGCCCGCGCCATCGCGACCGCCTCGGCATTCGGCAGCGGGACGTCGAGGTAAACCGCGTCGCCGGCCGGCACGGCGGCGCGCAGTGCCGCCAGCAGTGCGCGCGCCACTTGCGGATCGTCCGCCACCAGCGGCGCAATCTTGTGGCCGTTGCGGCAGCGCCGGATCAGCCCCCAGCCCGCCAGCCGGCCCTGGTCGACCCAGGCCAGGCCGGTCGCATCGGGCATGCCGATCCAGGCGCGCAGGAAGGCCTCGCGCGGCGCCGGGAAAACGCGGCGGTCGTCGGCGCACAGTGCGGCGAAGTCGACGGTGGCCAGGGGAACGATCTGCGGCGGTGGCGTCTCGCCGCCGCTGCGGGCGACACCTTCGAACCGGGCGTTGTTCCATGCCAGCGCAAAACCGCTGCGCCGGTAGTTGTCCTGCTGGGCCGGCACGCCGTCGAGCCCCACCACCTGGCCGGCCAGCCGAGCCATGCCTCCGCGCCAGAGGCGGATGCCGAAGCCCTTGCCGCGCCATGCCGGCGCCACGATGTAGAGGCCGATGAAGCCGAAGCACCCGGCGTAGGAGACCGCGCTGATGCAACCCACCACCTCGCCGCGATGCTCGGCGACCAGGAATCCGCCGGGGTCCGCGGCGTGGAAGCAGACCGCATCGTGCAGGCCGGGGTTCCAGCCTTCGCGCGCGGCCATGTCGATCACGAGCGGCATCTCTTCGCGGGCGAGTGTGCGAATCGTCGGGTCCATGCGCGACATTTTGAACGGGCGTGCGCCCGGTGCGACTTCCTGTCCAATAGCGACCATGGAAACCTCGCACGATGCGGACCGCCGCCTGACCGAGCTCGAGATCAAGGCGAGCTACACCGAAGACCTGCTGGACCAGCTGAACCTGACGATCTACCGCCAACAGCAGCAGATCGACAGCCTGGTGCTGCAGGTCACGCAACTGAGGCAGCAAAGCCCCGATCCGGGCAGCGGCGCCGCGCGCAGCCTGCGCGACGAGCTGCCGCCTCACTATTGACGGGCTAGGCGGCCAGCCGCACCGGAATCCGTCGCCGGCCGAAGCCGCCGCCGAACGACCCGAAGCGACCCGCGATCGGCGTGCCGCAATGCGGGCAGGTGCCGTGCGCATCGAGCTCGCAGGCCAGCACGGCATACCAGTCGCGCCGCACCAGCGCCTGGTGGCAACCCGGACAGAAGGTCGTGCCGCCTTCGACGTCGTGTACGTTGCCGGTGTAGACGTGGTGCAGGCCGTTGCCGAGCGCGATCGCGCGGGCCTGCGTCAGCGTGGCGGGCGGCGTCGGCACCACGTCGGTCATCTTGTAGTCCGGATGGAAGGCCGTGAAGTGCAGCGGCACATCGGGCCCGAGCCGGTCGGCGATCCAGCGTGTCATGGCGTCGATCTCGGTGTCGCTGTCGTTGTGCTGCGGGATCAGCAGGGTCGTGATCTCGAACCAGCAGTCGGTCTCGTGCCTCAGGTACTGCAGCGTGTCGAGCACCGGCGCCAGGTGGGCGCCGGTCTGCTGGAAGTAGAACTGCTCGGTGAAGGCCTTGAGGTCGACGTTGGCCGCGTCCATCCTGGCGTAGAACTCGCGCCTGGGCGCGGCGTGCATGTAGCCCGCCGTCACCGCGACGCTGTGCAGGCCGAGCGCGTGGCAGGCGTCGGCGGTGTCCATCGCGTACTCGGCGAAGATCACGGGGTCGTTGTAGGTGAACGCCACACTCGCAGCACCGCTCGCGCGGGCCGCCTCGGCGATTCGCCCGGGTGAGGCCGCGTCCTGCAGGCGGTCCATCTCGCGGCTCTTCGAGATGTCCCAGTTCTGGCAGAACTTGCACGCGAGGTTGCAGCCCGCGGTGCCGAAGCTCAACACGCTGCTGCCGGGATAGAAGTGGTTGAGCGGTTTCTTCTCGATCGGGTCGATGCAGAAGCCCGAGCTGCGGCCGTAGGTCGCGAGCACCATGGCATCGCCGACGCGCTGGCGCACGAAGCACATGCCGCGTTGGCCTTCGTGCAGCCGGCAGTCGCGCGGACACAGGTCGCACTGGATGCGTCCGTCGTCGAGCCGGTGCCACCAGCGTCCAGGCGTCATGTCAGCCCCTCGAACGCGAATGCGCCGTAGCCGACGACGCGGTTGCGATCGCCCGCGGTGTCGCCGGAGTTGCGCAGGTCGAGCAGGCGGGGTGCGAGGCCGTGGCCGCGCGCGGCCAGCAGCGCACCGTTGATCGCCGCCGACCCGCAGGCCTCGTGCGGCGCGAGGCCGGCATCGAGCGCCAGGATGCGCTGCGCGGTGGCATGGTCGACGGCTTGCGCCTGCGCGTACGGAAGGTAGTGCGACAGGTCGGAGCTGATCACGATCAGCGTCTCCGCGCCGCCCCAGAGCCGCTCGAGCACCTGCGCCACCGCCTCGGCGCCGGCGTCGCTGACGACCAGCGGCACCAGGGTGAAACTGCCGAGCAGCGTCTGCAGGAACGGCAGCTGGACCTCGAGCGAATGCTCGCGCTCGTGCGCCCGTTCGCTGCGCACCATCTGGGGCAGGTCGCCGAGGCTGGCGAGTGCGGCCACATCGAGCGTGACCTCGCCCAGCGGCGTCTCGAAGGCGTCCGCCTCGGGGACCGCCAGGCCGCGCACCCAGACGTGATGCGCGGGGCCGAGCAGCACCACACGGCGGATGGCCGGCTCGCGCTGCCGCTCGAGCAGGGCATAGGCATGCGCCGCCACCGCGCCGCAGTACTCGTAGCCGGCATGGGGGGTGATCAGCAGCTTCGCTGGCAAGCGTGCCGCATCGTCGTCGGCGCCGACGCCGGCCAGGTAGCCCGCGACCTGCCCGCGCAGCGCCTCGGGCGCGGCGGGGTAGAACAGGCCGTCGACAACGGCGCGGCGTACGGCAGGCATCGAGCAGGACTCCTGACGCTGAATCTGAACCCTCCGAGACCGAAAATCAACACCTTTCCAGGGCGCGTGCGGATGCTGCCGCCTCCCCACTGGCGGCCTTTTGTCACGCTATGTCAGCAAGAAGCTCTCACAACTCAAAACTTCCTGATACACAATTCGGCAACCACTGGAGGAGCAGGCATGAGCGGTCGAAATCGTCACGGTACGCGGGCGGGAATGGTGGCAGCGGCGGCCTGGCTGCTGCTGCTGGCGGGATCGGCTTGGGCTCAGTCGCCTCAGGCTCCCGCGCCGCCATCGGCGGCCGACAGTGCCGATCTGGTGGTCCACCCCTGGGTGGTGCCGCCGCCCAACTGGTCGCCCGAGGCCTACTTCACCAACCTGAAGGATGGCGCCACCGTGGAGGCGCCCTTCGTCGCGCGCTTCGGCCTTTCGATGCGCGGCATCGTCCCGGCCGGCAAGACCGCGGGCTCGGCTGGCCACCACCACCTGCTGATCAATCAGCCGCTGCCGCTCGACTTCACCAAGCCGCTGCCTTTCACCGAGCACTACATCCACTTCGGCAAGGGCCAGATGGAGACCGTGGTCGACCTGCCGCCGGGCACCTACACGATGCGGCTGGTGTTGGCGGACCAGGGGCACATTCCGTATTTCGTCTACAGCAAGCCGCTCAGGTTCACGGTCAGCAAGCAGAACAAGGGCGTCACGCCGGCCAGCCTGCTCGGCGAGCCGCGCATCGAATTGCTGAGCCCCGCCGATCGCAGCACGGTGCAGCTGCCGCTGCGCGTGCAGTTCCATGCGAGCGGCCTGAACGTGTCGAATGCGGCCCCCAAGGTGCCGGACACCGGCCACTTCCGGCTGGTGCTGGAGCGCCCGGGCCAGAAGGCCGAGATCATCGACCTCGACGGCGGGCAGACCGAGTTGTGGCTCAACCCGCCCAAGGGCAGCTACAGCGCCCGGCTCGAACTCATGAGCAACACCGCGGCCGGGAACGTGGTCGCACGCGCCAGGCCGGTCGCCTTCACCGTGCCCTGAGCACCGCGGCCGCCACCTCGGCGAAACCGGCGCCACGCTCGCCCTCGGTGACGTAGCGCGGCAGATGCGAAAGGGCGGCCTCGAACCGGCGGACGTTCGCCACGCCGATGCTGTGCGCGAAGTGCTCGAACATCAACGCATCGTTGGTCGAATCGCCGACGTAGGCCCAGCGCTGCATCTCGTCGTCGAGCCGGCGGCCCCAGAGCTCGCGCACGATCCAGCGGGCGCCTTCGAGCTTGTTGTGCGCGCCGTACCAGCCGTTGACGTGGATGCTGCTGACCGTCGCGTGCATGCCTTCGCTGCGCATCAGTGCGACCACCGCGGCGATCTGCGCGTCGTCCAGCTGCGTGAACTCGCTGTGGTCGATCGCGATGTCGCATTCGCGGCCCGGCGAGTCGGTGGCGCGCTGCGCGCCGGGGATCTCGCGTTCGATGCGGGCCAGCACGGCCTGCATGCGTGCGAAGTTGCGCGCGCGCGTGGGCGCGTCCTGCTGGTAGCGCTTCTCGATGCCGCCATGGGGCGCGGGCAGCAGCGCGACAGCGCCGTTCTCGGCCACGATGGCGTCCACTGGCCAGACGCCGGCAAAGGGCTCGCTCCAGCCCACGGGGCGGCCCGTGATGGCGACGCGGTGCAGGCCGGCCGCCCGCAGGTCGGCCAGCCCCGCCAGCGCGTCGGGGCTGATCGCGCCTTCGGTCGTCAGCGTGTCGTCGATGTCGGTGAAGACGCCGACCAGCGCACGCCGCGCCGCCAGCGGCCACTCGCTCAGAGGAGTCATCCTAGTGGCCCACCACGCTGTCGCGTGACCCGCGACACATGAAACCGGCGCAACCCGATACCAGGGATACCGCGGAACCGGCTTTGCCGGGCCGCCGGTATCGCCCCCTTGAGGGGGAGGCGCCGCAGGCGCTTCGGGGGTGTTTCATTTCAGGACGCGGTTTGCAGCGCCAGCCCCGCGTGCTCGCGCAGCGGATGGAAGTGGATCTTCGGAAAGCGTTCCTGCGCCAGCCGCACGTCGTAGGGCGAGGTGCACAGGTAGGCCAGCGTGTTGGCCGCGTCGAGCGCCATCCGCGCCGGATAGGCATCGACGAAGGCGCGCAGCTCGGCCGGCGTATCGGCCGTGATCCAGCGCGCGCCGGTGTACTGGCAACCCTCGAGCCGGACGTCGGCGTCGTATTCGGTCTTCAGGCGGTGCTGCACCACTTCGAACTGCAGCTGCCCGACCGCGCCCAGCAGCATCGGACCGCCGACCTCGGGGCGGAACACCTGGATCGCGCCCTCTTCGCCGAGCTGGGCCAGGCCCTGCTGCAGCTGCTTGGTGCGCAGCGGGTTCTTGAGGATCACGGTCATGAACAGCTCGGGCGCGAAGAAGGGCAGTCCGGTGAACTGCAGCGAGGCGCCGTCGGTGATGGTGTCGCCGAGCTGCACGCCGCCGTGCGTCGTGAAGCCGACGATGTCGCCCGCATAGGCTTCCTCGACCGCCTCGCGCCGCTGGCTCATGAAGGTCACGACGCTGGTCGGACGCAGCTCCTTCGCGGTGCGCTGCACCTTGAGCTTCATGCCCGGCGTGTAGCGCCCCGAGGCCATGCGGACGAAGGCGATGCGGTCGCGGTGGTTGGCGTCCATGTTGGCCTGCACCTTGAACACCACGCCGGCGAAGTCCTTGTGCTCGGGCCGGATCTCCTTGACCACCGGCTGCCGGTTGACCATCGTGGTGCTGACGCGCGGCTGCGGCTGCGGCGCCAGGTCGACCAGCGCGTCGAGCACCTCCATCACGCCGAAGTTGTTGACCCCGGAGCCGAAAAACACCGGCGTCTGCTTGCCGGCCAGGAAGGCCTCGCGGTCCCAGCTGGGCGAGGCACCGGTGGCCAGCTCCATGCTTTCCGTCGCGTGGTCGAACTCGCGGCCGAAGCGCTTGTGCAGCGCCTCGCGGTCGGTCAGCGGGATCGTTTCGAAATCCTGCGGCAGCTTTTCCTGGCCCGACTCGAACACCGTCATCGCCTGGGTGCGCAGGTTGATGATGCCGCCGAAGCTCTTGCCCTGGCCCACCGGCCAGGTCATCGGCACGCAGGGCATGCCGAGTTCGCGCTCGATCTCGTCGAGCAGTTCGAGCGGCTCGCGCACCTCGCGGTCCATCTTGTTGACGAAGGTGATGATCGGCGTGTCGCGCTGGCGGCAGACCTCGATCAGGCGCCGGGTCTGCGCTTCCACGCCGTTGGCGGCATCGATCACCATCAGGGCCGAGTCGACCGCGGTCAGCACGCGGTAGGTGTCCTCGGAGAAGTCCTTGTGGCCCGGCGTGTCGAGCAGGTTGATGACGTGGTCGCGGTAGCTCATCTGCATCACCGACGAGGCGACCGAAATGCCGCGCTGCTTCTCGATCTCCATCCAGTCGGAGGTCGCGTGGCGCGAGGCCTTGCGCGCCTTCACCGAGCCGGCGATCTGGATCGCGCCCGAGAACAGCAGCAGCTTCTCGGTCAGCGTGGTCTTGCCGGCGTCGGGGTGGGAGATGATCGCGAAGGTGCGGCGGCGCTTGGTTTCGGAGGCGAAGGTCATGGGGGTGAACGCGGTGCGCGCTCACGGGCGCGGGCTGCTGAAGGCAAAACCCACGATTTTACCGTTCAGGCATTCACATCGGGGGTGTGAAGCCTTTGCGGCCCACCAGCATGCTCGATGCGGTCGGCCTGCCGTCCTTCACCTGGGCGGTCACCGTGACCTTCGCGCCTTGGACCACCAGCGCCGCCTGGTCGTCCTGGGCTGGCTTGAAGGTGACGATCGGGGTGCCGCGCGGGACGATGACGGTCTTTTCGCCGTCCTTGTACCTGAGCACCAGCTTCTTGCCGCCTGGAACCGTCGCCGGCGCCGCCGCGAGCGCGGAGACGGTCGCGTTGGTCATCGTTCCGTTGGGCATGTAGTCCCAGGGGCGGAAGCCTTCGCCGGTGCCGCGCATGGCTTCCGGAAACACGAGCACCTCGACCGCCCGCTGGGTGCCGTCGGGCTGCGGCAGCGAACCCGCGCCGACGAAGCTGTTGGGCTTGATGGCGGCCATGTCGAGCGGGAGCACTTCGAGCACGCGCATGTCGGCGGGTCGCACCAGGGTGACGATCTCGCCGCTGCGGTCCTTGATCGTGAGCGAGTTCGCGTCGACGTGCGCGATGGCGCCGCGCACGCGCACCGTAGGCTCCGCCGCCGGGGCCTGCGCCGGGGCGGGCAAAGACAGCGTGGTCGACGCGGCCATCGCGAACGAAGTGGCAAGGATCTTTGCTTTGGACATGAGGAGCGGCCGGACGGGGCGTTTTGGGGGTGGGATTGGCAGTCTAGGCCGAACCGAAAGGCGCTGCTTGCGGGCTTGCCTGCGTCACACGCTAAAATACGCCGTTCCGAGGAGCGTTGCAGCGCCGACAGGCGTGAGGCTCGGACCATCATCGCAACCACGCTCACCCGCTGTTCTCGCGGTGAGTCCATTCCCCGAACGCAGTGGCATCTTTCAAGCTTGCTTTGGAGCCAACATGAGCGCAGTTCTCAAACCGTCCCCCGTTTCCACCGTCGACCAGGCGATCGCCGATCTCTCCCTTGCCGCCTGGGGCCGCAAGGAAATCCGCATCGCCGAAACCGAGATGCCCGGCCTGATGGCGATCCGCGAAGAGTTCGCCAAGGGCCAGGCGCTCAAGGGCGCGCGCATCACCGGCTCGCTGCACATGACGATCCAGACCGCCGTGCTGATCGAGACGCTGCAGGCCCTCGGCGCGACCGTGCGCTGGGCCTCGTGCAACATCTTCTCGACCCAGGACCACGCCGCCGCCGCCATTGCCGCCGCCGGCACGCCGGTGTTCGCGATCAAGGGCGAGTCGCTGGAAGACTACTGGGACTACACCCACCGCATCTTCGAATTCGGCCCCAAGGGCTCGGCCGGCGAAGGCCCGAACATGATCCTCGACGACGGCGGCGATGCCACGCTGCTGATGCACCTCGGCCAGCGTGCCGAGAAGGACCAGAGCGTGCTGGCCAACCCGACCAGCGAGGAAGAGCGCATCCTGTACGCGGCGATCAAGGCCAAGCTGGCGGTCGATGCGACCTGGTACACCCGCAAGTCGGCCGAGATCATCGGCGTGACCGAGGAGACCACCACCGGCGTGCACCGCCTGAACGAGATGTCGGCCAAGGGCACGCTGCTGTTCCGCGCCATCAACGTCAACGACTCGGTGACCAAGAGCAAGTTCGACAACCTCTACGGCTGCCGCGAATCGCTGGTCGACGGCATCAAGCGCGCCACCGACGTGATGATCGCCGGCAAGGTGGCCTGCGTGGCCGGCTACGGCGACGTCGGCAAGGGCTCGGCCCAGGCCCTGCGCGCCCTGAGCGCCCAGGTGTGGGTGACCGAGATCGACCCGATCAACGCCCTGCAGGCCGCGATGGAAGGCTACAAGGTCGTGACGATGGAGTACGCCGCCGACAAGGCCGACATCTTCGTGACGACCACCGGCAACAAGGACGTCATCACGCACGACACGATGGCGAAGATGAAGGACCAGGCCATCGTCTGCAACATCGGCCATTTTGACAACGAGATCGACGTCGCCTCGATCGAGAAGTACGAGTGGGAAGAGATCAAGCCGCAGGTCGACCACATCACCTTCCCGGACGGCAAGAAGATCATCCTGCTGGCCAAGGGCCGCCTGGTGAACCTGGGCTGCGGCACGGGCCACCCCAGCTTCGTGATGTCGTCGTCGTTCGCGAACCAGACCATCGCCCAGATCGAGCTGTTCACCAAGCCCGACGCCTACCAGGCCGGCAAGGTCTACGTGCTGCCCAAGCACCTCGACGAGAAGGTCGCTCGCCTGCACCTGAAGAAGGTCGGCGCCATGCTGACCGAGCTCACGGATGCCCAGGCGGCGTACATCGGCGTCGACAAGAACGGCCCGTACAAGCCCGACACCTACCGCTACTGAGTCCCAGGCCTTGCGTGCCGATCAGTTGCTCGTCGAACGCGGCCTCGCCGCTTCGCGCTCGCAGGCCGTCCGCCTGATCGCCGGCGGCTTGCGCTGGCGTGACGGCGCCGACTGGCGCGTCGTCGGAAAGAACCGCGACGAAATCCCCGAAGCGGCCGAGCTCGAACTGCTCGACGCCGCCGAGGCCCGCTACGTCTCGCGCGGCGGCCTCAAGCTGGAAGGCGCGCTGGCCGCCACCGGCATCGACCCGCGCGGCCGGCGTTGCCTCGATGTGGGCCAGTCGACCGGCGGCTTCACCGACTGTCTGTTGCAGCAAGGCGCCGAGCATGTGGTGGGCGTCGACGTCGGACACGGCCAGCTGCATGCGCGCGTGCGCGACGATGCGCGCGTGACCGCGGTCGAGGGCGTCAACGCCCGTACGCTGACGGCGGATGCCTGGGCCTCCGAGTCCGCCGACGATGAAGTCGTCGATCAGGATTTCGGCCTGATCGTCGGCGACCTCTCGTTCATTTCACTCACGCTGGTGCTGCCCGCGCTGGTGCCGCTGCTGGCGCCCGATGGCGACATGCTGATGCTCGTCAAGCCGCAGTTCGAACTGCAGCCGGGCCAGGTCGGCAAGGGCGGCATCGTGCGCGAGCCCGCGCTGTACGCCGTGGTCGAGCAGCGCTTGCGCGATACCTGCGCGGCCCTCGGCCTGCGCGTCGTGCGTTGGCTCGACAGCCCGATCGAGGGCGGCGACGGCAACCACGAGTTCTTCATCCATGCTGTTCATGCGGACGGCCAACCAGGAGCCGGCCGTGCGCCTTCCGCTGAGCTTTGAATTCTTTCCGACCAAGACGCCCGAGGGCGCGGTCAAGCTGCGTGCCGTGCGCCAGCAGCTCTACGCGCAGGAGCCCGAGTTCTGTTCCGTGACCTACGGCGCCGGCGGCTCCACGCACGAAGGCACCTTCGGCGCGGTGCGCGAGATCCTGTCCGAGGGCGTGGATGCAGCCTGCCATTTCTCCTGCATCGGGGCCACCAAGGCGACCGTGCGCGAGCAGCTGGCCGAGCTCAAGGCGATGGGTGTCAAGCGCCTGGTCGCGTTGCGCGGCGACCTGCCCAGCGGCTACGGCCTGGGTGGCGAATTCCACTACGCGAGCGATCTCGTGGCCTTCATCCGCGAAGAGACCGGCCGCGATTTCCACATCGAGGTGGCCTGCTATCCCGAAGTGCACCCGCAGGCGCGCTCGCCCGAGGCCGACCTGCAGGCCTTCGCGGCCAAGGTGCGCGCGGGCGCCGACTCGGCGATCACCCAGTATTTCTTCAGCGCCGAGGCCTATTGGCGCTTCGTCGACGAGGCGCGTGCGCTGGGGCTTTCGACGCCGATCGTGCCCGGCATCATGCCGATCACGAGCTCGACGCAGCTGATGCGCTTCTCGGACGCCTGCGGCGCCGAGATTCCGCGCTGGATCCGCTTGCGGCTGCAGAGCTTCGGCGACGACACGGCATCGATCAAGGCCTTCGGCCTCGACGTCGTCGCGGCCTTGTGCGAACGCCTGTGCGCAGGCGGCGTGCCCGCGCTGCATTTCTACACGATGAACCAGTCGGTGGCCACGCTCGGTGTGCTGCAACGGCTGGGCTGGGCTGCATGACATTGCGCAGCGGCCTGGCGGCGCTGCTCGCGGCCATGCTGCTCGCGGCCTGCGCGGTGCAGCCGGCGTCGCAGGGCGATGCGGCAGGCGGCGCGCCCCAGGGTCGGTTGCGACCGCTGGCGAAGCAGCCGGCCCTGCCGCCGGGCGCGCCGCCGCGCTCCGCGGTGCCGTCGGTGCGCTACGAACTCGCAGTGTCGGGTCGCGGCGAACTGGGGCCCGACGACGGCATTCCGGGCGACGAGGGCGGGCGCGAGATCTTCGAGCGCGGCGGCGCTTCCTGGTACGGCATCCAGTTCCACCAGCGGAAGACCGCGAGCGGCGAGCGCTTCGACATGACTGCGCTCACCGCGGCGCACAAGACGCTGCCGTTCAACACGCGTGTCTGCGTGCGCAGCCTGGTCAACGGGCGCGAGGTGCTGGTGCGCGTCAATGATCGCGGGCCCTACGCCTCGGGCCGCATCATCGACCTGAGCCGCGCCGCGGCCGAGGCCATCGGCATGCTCGGGATGGGCATCAAGACGGTGGCGCTGTCGATCGCGGACCAGGAGACCGACCGCTGCGGCGGCACCGAGGTCGGGCCGGCGGAGGTGCCTCTCCAGGCTGCCCAGGATCCGGCGCCCAGCAAGCCGACGCGAAAAGTCCCGCCCCGCAAACGCCGCTAAATTGCATCGGCCGGCGCAGCCAGGCCCGTTCGTGAAACACCGCGGAACCGGCTTCGCCGGGCCGCTGGTGTTGCCCCCGGCAGGGGGTGGGCGCCCGACACGAAGTGCGGGCAACCTGGGGGCGAGCCCCAGCTACCCGCCGCTGTCGAGCGAAAAAGCGGCGTTCCGGTCCTGCGCCAGCCGCTCGGCCATCTGGGGCAGGGCGGCCGCCAGCAGCGGCTTCAGCGTGTAGGGCGGATTGATCAGGAACATGCCGCTGGCGGGCAGGCCCGGCCGGTGCGTGGCGCCCGCCGCATCGGTCGTGATCTTGCTCGACTTGACCGTCAGCGTGGCGTGCAGCCACGACTTGCCGGCCTTGGTGGCCATGGTCTTGAGCCGGCGCGGCAGGTCGTGCGCTTCCGGCCTCGGGATGATCGGGTACCAGACGGCGTAGGTGCCGGTGGCGAAACGCTTGAGCGCCTCGGCCACGAAGTCGAGCACCCGGGCGTAGTCGCTCTTGATCTCGTAGCTCGGGTCGCACAGCACCAGTGCGCGGCGCGAAGGCGGCGGCAGGAACTTGGTGGCGCTGCCGAAGCCGTCGTCGCGCAGTACCGAGATCTGGCGCCCGGCCTCGAGCTGGGCGATGTTGGCGTCGAGCGTGCGGGCGTCGGTCGGGTGCAGTTCGAACAGCTTGAGCTTGTCGTGCTCGCGCAGCAGGTGATGCACGATGAAGGGCGAGCCCGGGTAGACGCGCGCGCCGCCGTTGGGATTGAAGTCGCGGACCACCTCGAGGTAGCGCGCCAGGGCGTCCGCGAGCGGGGCCTGCGTTTCGGCGGCGGGCTTTTTCGGCGTTTTCCTGGCGGGTGACGCGCCCGGCACGGGTGCCGGTGCGGCCTTGGCGGGCGCCAGCAGCCGCAGGATGCCCTCGGCCGCTTCGCCGCTGGTGCCGGCGTAGTCCCCGTCGAGGCGGTAGAGGCCGGCGCCGGCGTGCGTGTCGACCACGGTGAGCGCTGCCTCTTTTTCGAGCAGATGGTCGAGGGTGGCAATCAGCACCGTGTGCTTGAGCACGTCGGCGTGGTTGCCGGCGTGGAAGGCGTGGCGGTAGCTAAACATCCCTGGATGGTAACGGTCTGGCCGCCCGATATGGGGCCCGATTGCGTCTGAGGGGTGATTCTTCGTATAATCGAGGGCTTCGCAGCGCTTTTGTGGCCCCGCGGCGAAGGAAAAACACCACCTAAGAGATTCCCGCCAGAGGAACGCCGACCGTGGAAAAGGGCCCGCCAAACCCTCTTTCAAAGAGAAACTCATGACCAAAACGTTCAGCGCCAAGCCCGCTGACGTGACGCACGAGTGGTTTGTGATTGACGCGACCGACAAGGTCCTCGGACGAGTAGCCAGCGAAGTTGCTCTCCGTTTGCGCGGCAAACACAAGGCCATTTACACGCCTCACGTCGATACCGGTGACTTCATCGTCATCATCAACGCAGCCCAGCTGCGCGTCACCGGCGCCAAGCCGATCGACAAGGTGTACTACCGTCACTCGGGCTACCCGGGCGGCATCACGGCCACCAACTTCCGCGACATGCAAGCCAAGCACCCGGGGCGCGCCCTGGAAAAGGCCGTCAAGGGCATGCTGCCCAAGGGCCCGCTCGGCTACGCGATGATCAAGAAACTCAAGGTGTACGGCGGTGCAGAGCACCCGCACACCGCCCAACAGCCCAAAGTGCTGGAACTGTAAGGAGCCTTGAGAATGATTGGTGAATGGAACAATGGCACCGGCCGTCGCAAATCCAGCGTCGCCCGCGTGTTCATCAAGAAGGGCACCGGCAAGATCACGGTCAATGGCAAGGACATCCAGGCTTATTTCGGCCGGGAAACCTCCATCATGATCGCCAAGCAGCCGCTGTTTCTGACGAACAATGTCGAAGCTTTCGACATCATGATCAACGTCGCTGGCGGCGGTGAATCGGGTCAGGCCGGCGCGGCGCGCCACGGCATCACCCGCGCGCTGATCGACTACGACGCGACGCTCAAGCCGGTGCTGAGCCAGGCCGGCTTCGTGACGCGCGATGCGCGTGAAGTCGAGCGTAAGAAGGTCGGTCTGCATTCCGCACGCCGCCGCAAGCAGTTCTCGAAGCGCTAAGGCGTTTTGGGCTTACCTCTTGCAATGTCAAGAAACCGCCTTCGGGCGGTTTTTTGTTGGTTGAAGTAGCATTCGTCGATCGGCCGCACTATTCGGCCCCACAGGAGTCCTCTCACAATGAGCGCCGTTGCAGAAACCATCCAGACCCCGGCCATGATGCCCGAGCCGATCGTCTTCACCGACAGCGCGGCCGCCAAGGTCGCCGACCTGATCGCCGAAGAAGGCAATCCCGACCTCAAGCTGCGCGTGTTCGTGCAGGGCGGCGGCTGCTCGGGTTTCCAGTACGGATTCACCTTCGACGAGATCACCAACGAAGACGACACCACCATGACCAAGAACGGTGTGTCGCTCCTGATCGACGCCATGAGCTACCAGTACCTGCTCGGCGCCGAGATCGACTACAAGGAAGACCTGCAGGGCGCCCAGTTCGTGATCAAGAACCCGAACGCCACCAGCACCTGCGGCTGCGGATCGAGCTTCTCGGCCTGATCGCCCGGCGCGTGCCGGCTCCTGCCGTCCGCGCCCCGGCCCCGAAGCCGCCTCCGGGCGGCTTTTTGCTGCCCGCTCCACGCCCCGCATGAATCCTTCCGAATCCCCGCGCAAGAGCCTCCTGTGGCTGGTGGCCGTCGGCTTCTTCATGCAGACGCTGGATGCCACCATCATCAACACCGCGCTGCCGGCGATGGCGGCCAGCCTCGGCGAGAGCCCGCTGCGGATGCAGTCGGTGGTGGTCGCCTATGCGCTCACGATGGCGATGCTGATTCCGGCTTCGGGCTGGATCGCCGACCGCTTCGGGACCCGGCGGGTCTTCTTCTCGGCCATCGTGCTGTTCGTGATCGGCTCGGTGCTGTGCGCGCTGTCGCGCGGCATCGGTCAACTGGTCGCGGCCCGTGTCGTGCAGGGCATGGGCGGGGCGCTGCTGCTGCCGGTCGGGCGGCTGGCGCTGCTGCGTTCCGTGCCGCGGGCCGAGTTCCTGGCGGCGATGAGCTTCGTCGCCATACCGGGGCTGATCGGCCCGCTGATGGGGCCTACGCTCGGGGGCTGGCTGGTGCAGTACGCGTCCTGGCACTGGATCTTCCTGATCAATGTGCCGGTGGGCGTGGCCGGCTGCATCGCCACGCTGTATTTCATGCCCGACCTGCGCGGCGCGCTGCAGAGGCGCTTCGACGGCGTGGGCTACGCGATGCTCGCCTTCGGGATGGTGGCGGTCTCGCTGGCGATCGACGGCGTGTCCGGCCTCGGCCTGCGCGGCGTCGGCGTGATCGTTCTGCTGATCTTCGGTTTTGCCAGCATCACGGGCTACTGGCTGCATGCGGTGCGGCGGCCCGACCCGCTGTTCGAGCCTGCGCTGTTCGGCATTCCGACCTTGAGCATCGGGTTGCTCGGGAACCTGTTCTCGCGCCTGGGCAGCGGCTGCATGCCCTTCCTGGTGCCGCTGCTGCTGCAGGTGTCGATGAACTACTCGCCGCTGAAGGCGGGGCTCATGATGCTGCCGATCGCGCTGGCAGGGATGGCGATGAAGCGCTTTGCGACGCCGCTGATCCTGCGCCATGGCTACCGCCGCGTGCTGGTGGTCAACACGGCGCTGGTGGGCCTGACGATGGCCAGCTTCGGGCTGGCCACGCCGGGCCAGCCGGTGGCGCTGCAGATCCTCCAGTTGCTGGTCTTCGGCGCGGTCAATTCGCTGCAGTTCACCGCCATGAACACGATCACCTTGAAGGACCTCGACGGCAGCATGGCCAGCAGCGGCAACACGCTGCTGTCGATGGTGCAGATGCTCGCGATGAGCATGGGCGTGGCGGCGGCCAGCGCGGTGCTCGGCGGCTACACCGAGGTGTTCGGTCACGCGACCCCGCTGGACACCCTGCACGCATTCGAGGCTACTTTTGCGAGCATGGGCCTGATCACGCTCGCTTCGGCGCTGATCTTCTGGCATCTGCCGCCGGAAGCACGAGCGGTGCAGCCGGCGCAGCCCGAGGTCTCGGGGCAGGGCTGATCAGGCGGGGTAGATGGCGCCGAGCACGCGGGGTCCGCGCGCGCCGGTCACGCTGGCCAGGTTGCCGGCCTCGCCGTTCAGCGTGGCACGCGCCAGCCAGGCGAAGGCGGCCGCCTCGACCTCCTGCGGCGGCAGGCCGCGTTCGGCGGACGACACCACTTCGACCGCCGGCAACAGGGCGCGCAGGCGCGCCAGCAGGTGCAGGTTGAGCGCGCCGCCGCCGCAGACGACCAGCGTCTGGCTGTCGGCGCCGTGGCGCTGCAGGTGCGAGGCGCAGGTGCCGGCCGTGAGTTCGGCCAGCGTCGCCTGGACGTCGGCGGGGCTGGCCTGGGCGGTGCTCAGGTGCGAGGCCAGCCAGTCGGGATGGAACAGGTCGCGGCCGGTGCTCTTGGGCGGCGCCTTGGCGAAATAGGGCTCCGACAGCAGCCGTGCCAGCAGGTCGGGCAGCACCCGGCCGCTCGCCGCCCACTGGCCACCGGCGTCGAAGGGCTGGCCGATGTGGGTCTGGCACCAGTGGTCGAGCAGGGCGTTGCCGGGCCCGCAATCGAAACCCAGCACGGTGCCGCTGCCGGCCGGCAGCAGGCTCAGGTTGGCGATGCCGCCGAGGTTCAGCACCGCCACCGCCTGGTCGTCGCGGGCGAACAGGGCCCGGTGAAAGCCCGGCACCAGCGGAGCGCCCTGGCCGCCGGCCGCCAGGTCGCGGCTGCGGAAATCGGCCACCACCGGGATGCCGCTGAGCTCGGCGATCAGCGAGGCGTTGTTGATCTGAAGGGTGTAGCCGACCTCGTCGAACTCGCCGGGCCGGTGCCGGACCGTCTGGCCGTGGGCGCCGATGGCGGAGACGGCGCTCGCCGGCAGCCCGGCATCCTCCAGCAACTGATGCACCACGCGGGCATAGACCCGGGCCAGCCCGTTGCCGGCCAGGGCGGCGCGGTGCAGTTCGTTGCTGCCGGGCGTATTGAGCGCCATGAGTTCGGCGCGCAAGCCCATCGGGAAAGGTGCGGCCGCGTAGCCCTGCACGGCGATGCCGCCGTTCGAGAAATCCGCCAGCACGCCGTCGACGCCGTCCAGCGAGGTGCCCGACATCAGGCCGATGAACAGTTCAGCCATGGTGCGGGTCGGAAGGAAGCTTGGGCCTTGCCGCCGCGCCGTCAGTCGGCGCTGGCCTGGACCACCGAGAAAGCGGCCGACAGCTCGGTGCGGGTGGCGATCGCGAGCCGCTCGAAGGCGGGACGCGAGGCCGCGGTGATCGGAACGCCGCCGTCCTGCTGAGCGATCTTGGCCGGGTCGTGGTACTCGCCGTTCACCCGGAACTCGAAGTGCAGGTGCGGGCCGGTGGCCCAGCCGGTCGAACCCACGGCACCGACGGCCTGGCTCTGGCTGACGCTCTGGCCGACCTTGACGTCGATGCGGCTCAGGTGCGCGTAGGCGGTTTCCTGGTTGTTGCGGTGCTTCAGGATCACGATGTTGCCGTAGCCGCTCTGCGTGCCGGCGAACTCGACCGTGCCGTCGCCGACCGCGCGCACCGGGGTGCCGGTGGGGGCCGCGAAGTCGATGCCGTGGTGCTGCCGCCAGCTGTTCAGGATCGGGTGCATGCGCATCGCGAAGCCGCTGGTCACGCGCGAGAACTCGACCGGCGAGCTCAGATAGGCGCGGCGCAGGCTGTCGCCGTTGGGGCGGTAGTAGCCGCCCTTCTGGCCGGGCTCCTGGAACCACAGCGCCTGATAGAGCTTGCCGTTGCTCTCGAACTCGGCCGACAGCACGCGCCCGGTGCGCAGCGTCTGGCCATCGGCCTCGAGGGTCTCGTAGACCACCGCGAAGCGGTCGCCCTTGCGCAGCGAGCGGAAGTCGACGTCGCCGGAAAAGATGTCGGCCAGCTGGCCGGCGACCGCATCGGGGATGCGGGCGTCGTCCGTGGCTGCGAACAGGGAGGTGCGCACGATGCCGCTGGCGAGCCGGGAGCCCTGCGCCAGGACGTCGGCTTCGGTGCGAGCCCGGAAGCCGGTGGGGGTCTTTTCGACCACCATCCGCTTGAAGCCGCCGTCGCCGTCGGGAATCCAGCGGGCGCTGAGCTTCTTCAGCGCGTTTTCCTGGGTTGCCTCGGCGGTCACGGTGCGGCCGGGCCGGCTCAGCAGCGCGGCGCGTGCCTCGGCATTGCCGCGCACGAAGGCGGCCGCGTCCGGGTCGGCCAGACCCAGGCGCTGCAGCAGCGCCTCGGCGGTGTCGCTCGAACGGGTGATTTCGGTCCGGAACAGGGTGAAGGTGTGGGCGTCCAGCGCCTCGAGCTGGTCGGCAAAGGAGGTGGCAGGCGCCACGGCCTCGAAGACCTGCTTGACGGGGAGCTCGGCCGCATCGGGGCCGAGGGAGGCGACGGCGAAGGCACCGCCGCCGGCGGACAGCAGCAACGCGGCGATCGCAGCCGTGATCTGCTTGGGGTAGGTCCGGAATGTGTGAGCCACGCGCGAAGCAATCAGCTCCTCGGCGGCAAGAATGCCGTTGATCAAACTTCGAATTCCAGCTCAGGTTCTGCAAATCCGTACTGCGAGGGCCGTGTCGGACGGGCGGCAGGACGGTGCGTTCACAGCGCCGCTTAGAATCCGGCGCTTGGAAAAGTCGGGCTGAGTATAGCTTCGGCCATAGATAAATCAGGCAATAAGCCCAATGAACCCCGCTTTTGTTACAACCACAAGTCTGTCTGACGGCGTAGGACAGGCTCTCGAAATTTCACTCCGTGGAACTGACGAGCTGCTTCCCCAGGACGAGTGGGTGCGCAAGCTCCAGCGGTCCGAAGCGACCGGCGCGCCGCTGCGCATCAAGCTGGGCCTGGACCCGACCGCGCCGGACATCCACATCGGCCACACGGTGGTGCTCAACAAGATGCGCCAGCTGCAGGATCTCGGCCATACCGTGATCTTCCTGATCGGCGACTTCACCACCACCATCGGCGACCCGTCCGGCCGCAACAGCACCCGGCCGCCGCTGACCCGCGAGCAGATCGAGGCCAACGCCCAGACCTACTACAAACAGGCCAGCCTCGTACTCGACCCCTCGAAGACCGAGATCCGTTACAACTCCGAGTGGAGCGACCCGCTGGGCGCGCGCGGAATGATCCAGCTGGCGGCCAAGTACACCGTGGCGCGGATGATGGAGCGCGACGACTTCAACAAGCGCTTCAAGGCCGGCCAGTCGATCTCGGTGCACGAGTTCCTCTATCCGCTGATGCAGGGCTATGACTCGGTGGCGCTCAAGTCCGACCTCGAACTCGGCGGCACCGACCAGAAGTTCAACCTGCTGGTCGGCCGCCACCTTCAGCAGGAATACGGCCAGGAGCCGCAGTGCATACTCACTATGCCGCTGCTGGAAGGGCTCGACGGCGTCGAGAAGATGTCGAAGAGCAAGAACAACTACATCGGCATCAGCGAGGAGCCGAATACCATGTTCGCGAAGGTGCTGTCGATCTCCGACACCCTGATGTGGCGCTGGTACACGCTGCTGAGCTTCAAGTCGCTGGCGGAGATCGCCGCCCTCAAGGCCGAGATCGATGCTGGGCGCAATCCGAAGGATGCCAAGGTGGCGTTGGCCAAGGAGATCACCGCCCGCTTCCACAGCGCCGCGGCGGCCGAGGCGGCCGAGCAGGATTTCATCAACCGCAGCAAGGGCGGCGTCCCCGACGAGATCCCCGAGGTCGCGCTGGCCGGCGCCCCCCTGGGCATCGCCCAGTTGCTCAAGCAGGCCGGCCTCGCCCCGTCGACCTCCGAGGGCAACCGCCTGATCGACGGCGGCGGCGTCCGCGTCGACTCCACCGTGATCAGCGACAAGGCGCTCAAGCTGCCGCAGGGCACCTACGTCGTCCAGGTCGGCAAGCGCAAGTTCGCCAAAGTCACCCTGACCTGAGAGCTGACCGACCGGACAGGGGCCGGCGCAGCCCGGCCCCCGTTGGTGAAACACCGCGGAACCGGCTCCGCCGGGCCGCTGGTGTTGCCCCCGGAAGGGGGTGGGCGGGGCTACACGAAGTGAGCCCCAACCTGGGGGCGAGCAACAGCTACCTTACTTCGATGGTGACCCGGCGGTTGCGCGGCTCGTCGACTTCGTCGGCCGTGCGCACCGCCAACTCGCGTTCGCCGCGGCCCACGGCCTCGATGCGATTCGGCGGGAAGTCGCGCGCCAGGAAGAGCTGCCGCACTTGCAAGGCGCGCGTGAGCGACAGGTTGTCGTTGCGCGCCAGCGTGCCGACCGTGTCGGTATGGCCCGTGACCACGATCTCGCCGCCGCTGCGCGCCAGGGCGGCGGCCAGTGCCTCGTTCATGGCGACCTGCGACGCCGCGGTGAGCACGATGCCGCCGGCTTCGAAATACACGGTGTAGCGCTGCGCCGGCGGCGGCATCAGCTCGAAGAGCAGCTTGTTGTCGCGTTGCAGGCGGTCGGGGTCGACCTTGTCGACCGTCGGCGCACCGTGGGCGCCCCGCTTGGTCGTCGCGCGTTCGTAGGGCTGAGACAGCGTCTCTTCACCGTCCTCGGTGCGCACCAGCACGGCGGACGGCTTGCCGTCGGCCTGGGGCAGCAGCACCACGCGGGTACCGGGGGAGGAGCAGGCTGCAAGGAGGGCGGAAGAAGCAACGGCGAGAAGAAGGAGAAGACGGCGGACTGTCACGGCAGCGGATCCGCCTCGACGATGAAATCGGTGCCGCGGATGCCGATCACCGCGGTTTGCGTCTCGACGCGCACGGCATCGGGGTGGTTCCTGCCGATGAGCCCGGTGACCATCCGCAGGGTCCCGCGCAGCAGCGAGACCAGCATGCCGCCGTCCTGAGTGGTCGAGTCGAAATGGAACTGCTTGAGGTCGAGCCGCGACGACGGGCCGACCACCAGTGTCGTGCCGTCGCGCAGCACCACGCTGGCGCCCGAGTCGGCTCCGGTCTGGAGGCGGTCGATGGGCGCCACGGCGTCGCCGGCGCTCACGGCCCGCTGCTTGCCATCGCCACTGAGCAGCTGGACGTCACCGCGCACCGATTTCACGATGCCGGCGCGTTCCTCGCTTGGCGTGGGCTTGGGCGCTTCGGCCGAAGGGGGGCTGCCTGCACTTGTCTGGGCCGCCGCGCCGGAGACGGCAAGGGCGAGGCCGTACAGGACCATGGTTGACTTTTTATTCACGAACACACTTCCGCAACGATTGGTGACGTTGCGGCCGATGGTACGCGAGGGCGCCGGACCGCGATAATCCCGCAGCGCCGCGTCTGCGCCATTGTTCGCATTTTGCTTTCCCGTTACCTTTCATCCCTTGAAATTCGCCGCGCTGAGTCCTGCCCAACTGCTCCGGGCGTCGATCGGGGTCGCCGTGGTCACGATCCTTCTCAAGGGCGCGGCAGGCTACGTCACCAACTCCATGGGGCTGATCTCGGACGCCATGGAGTCGTTCGTCAACCTTGCCAGCGCGACCTTCGCGCTGGCGATGGTCACGGTCGCCGCGCGGCCGGCCGACGAGGACCATCCCTACGGCCATCACAAGGCGGAGTATTTCTCGTCGGGCTTCGAGGGCATCCTGATCATCGGCGCGGCCATCGCCATCATCTGGGTGGCGGTGCTGCGCCTGCTGTCGCCGCAGCCGCTGGAGCAGCTCGGCTGGGGGCTCGGGCTGTCGATCCTGAGCTCCGCCTTCAATGGCGCGCTGGCCTTCGTGATGTTCCGGGCGGCGCGCACGCACCGCTCGATCGCGCTCGAATCCGATGCCCGGCACCTGGTCACCGATGTCTGGACCTCGGCCGGGGTGGTGGTCGGCATCGTCGCGGTCGGCCTGACCGGCTGGCTCTGGCTCGACCCGGTGCTCGCGATCGGCGTGGCGCTGAACATCGCGCGCGAGGGCGTCAAGCTGGTGTGGCGGTCTTCCCAGGGGCTGATGGACGAGGCGCTTGATCCCGAATCGCTGGCCTTGCTGCATGCGACGCTCGAGCGCTTCGCGGCCGGCGTTCCCGAAGGCGCGCAGCTGCGCTTCGACGACATCGTCACGCGGCGTGCGGGCCAGCGGCGCTTTGCCGACCTGCACATGCATGTGCCGGGCGCCTGGTCGCTGCAGCGCGCCGCGGGCCTGCGCGACGGGCTCGAGAAGGCCTTGATGGACGCTGTGCCCGGTCTGCGCGTGACGATCCAGCTGCTGCCGCTGGGCATGGAAGCGCGCGCCACGCGGAAGGAAGCGACGCCGTGAAGGCGCTGCTGCAGCGCGTGGCGGGCGCCCGGGTCGAGATCGCGGGCCGTACGGTTGGGGCCATCGACGCCGGGCTGCTGGTGCTGCTGTGCGCCGAACGCGGCGATGGCGACGCGCTGGCCGACCGCTTGCTGGCGAAGATCCTGAAGCTGCGGATCTTCGCGGACGATGCCGGCAAGATGAACCGCAGCCTGCAGGACGTCGGCGGTGGCCTGCTGGTGGTCAGCCAGTTCACGCTGGCTGCCGACGCGAGCGGCGGCAACCGCCCGAGCTTCACGCAGGCCGCACCGCCCGACGAAGGGCGGCGGCTCTACGAGTACTTCGTGGCCCGGGCGCGCGATGCGCATCCGGTGGTGGCGACCGGGGAGTTCGGCGCCGACATGCAGGTGCACCTGGTAAATGATGGTCCGGTCACCATCCCGCTGCAGATTCAGTAGGGGTTCCTGATCCCAAGGCGCGCGAGGATCTCGATCTCGTGGGCTTCCATGGCCTCGGCGTCCGCCTCGCCGGTCTCGTGGTCCCAGCCCTGCGCATGCAGCGTGCCGTGCACCAGCAGGTGGGCGTAGTGCGCGGCCAGCGTCTTGCGCTGCTCCTTCGCCTCGCGCGCCACCACCGGCGCGCAGAGCACCAGGTCGGCCATCACGACCGGGGACTGCGCGTAGTCGAAGGTCAGCACGTTGGTCGCGTAGTCCTTGCCCCGGAACTCGCGGTTGAGTTGCTGGCCCTCGTCGGCGTCGACGATGCGCACCGTGATCTCGCCGTCGGCGTCGAGTGCGTGGCGGATCCAGCGGGTGACGCTGTGGCGTGGCAGCGCGGTGCGATGGCGTTCGACGCCCTTGAAGCGGGCGAACTGCAGCGACAGGGAAAGATTCGCGAGCGCCATGTCAGTGGGCCGTGCGTTTGCGCGAGTTGTCGTAGGCGTCGACGATCCGTGCCACCAGCGGGTGCCGCACCACATCGGCGCTCGTGAATCGCGTGATTGCGATGCCGTTGACGCGCTTGAGCACCCGCTCGGCGTCGATCAGCCCGCTGGGCTGGGTCTTCGGCAGGTCGATCTGGCTGACGTCGCCGGTCACCACCGCCTTGGCGCCGAAGCCGATGCGGGTCAGGAACATCTTCATCTGCTCGATCGTGGTGTTCTGTGCCTCGTCGAGGATCACGAAGGCGTTGTTGAGCGTGCGCCCGCGCATGAAGGCCAGCGGCGCGATCTCCAGCGCGTTGCGCTCGAAGGCCTTCTGCACGCGGTCGAAGCCCATCAGGTCGTAGAGCGCGTCGTACAGCGGCCGCAGGTAGGGGTCGACCTTCTGCGTCAGGTCGCCGGGCAGGAAGCCGAGCCGCTCGCCGGCCTCGACCGCGGGCCGGGTCAGCACGATGCGCTGCACCGCGCTGCGCTCCAGTGCGTCGACCGCGCAGGCCACGGCGAGGTAGGTCTTGCCGGTGCCGGCCGGGCCGATGCCCAGCGTGATGTCGTGGTTGGCGATGTTGTCCAGGTAGACGCTCTGGTTCGGCGTGCGCGCGCGCAGGTCGGTGCGCCGCGTGGCCAGCAGGACGGCGCCGTCCTCGGCCTCGGCCATCGCGCCATCGCTGGCCAGGGTGAGCTGGACCACCGCCGGATCGATGGTGCGCTGCGCGATTTCATAGAGCGCCTGCAGCACCTCCAGGGCGCGCTGGGCGTTGACCTTGGGGCCGTCGATCTTGAACTGTTCGTGGCGGTGCGCGATCTTGACGTTGAGGGCTTCCTCGATGCGCCGCAGGTGCGCGTCGAGCGGGCCGCAGAGGTGGCCGAGGCGCGTGTTGTTGGGCGGGGCGAAGGTGTGTCGCAGAATCACGCGGATTTCATTTCAAAAGCGAGAAGGGCACTCATGATAGGCAAACTCACCGGCATCCTGGCCGAACGCAACCCGCCGCAGGTGGTGGTGGACTGCAACGGCGTCGGCTACGAGGTCGATGTGCCGATGAGCACCTTCTACAACCTGCCGGGTGCAGGCGAGCGGGTGTCGCTGCTGACTCATTTCGTGGTGCGCGAGGATGCGCAGATTCTCTACGGCTTCGGCACGGCGCAGGAGCGCGCCGCCTTCCGGCTCCTGATCAAGATCTCGGGCGTGGGGCCGCGCATGGCGCTGGGCGTGCTGAGCGGGCTGAGCGTGGGCGAGCTGGCGCAGGCGATCACGCTGCAGGAGGCCGGCCGGCTGGTGAAGATCCCGGGCATCGGCAAGAAGACCGCCGAGCGGCTGCTGCTCGAGCTCAAGGGCAAGCTGGGCGCGGACATCGCGGTGCCCGCGCATGCCGCCACCGACGCGCAAGCCGACATCCTGCAGGCGCTGGTCGCGCTCGGCTACAGCGACAAGGAAGCCGCGGCCTCGCTCAAGGCGCTGCCGAAGGACGTGGCGGTGGGCGAGGGGATCAAGCTGGCGCTCAGGGCACTGGCGAAGTAGCGCTGCGCGGCCGGCGCCTTCACGGCACCCACCAGTAGCGCAGCGCGTGGAAGTACACGGGCGCGGCGAAAACCACCGAGTCGAGCCGGTCCAGCATGCCGCCGTGGCCTTCGATCATGGTGCCCCAGTCCTTCACGCCGCGGTCGCGCTTGATCGCGGACATCACGAGGCCGCCGAAGAAGCCCATGACGCAGACGGTGAGCGCCATCAGCGCGGCCTGCCAGGGGTTGAAGGGCGTCGCCCAGTACAGCGCCGCGCCCAGCGCGGTGGCACTCAGCACGCCGCCGACCAGGCCCTCCCAGGTCTTCGACGGCGAGAGCTCCGGCGCCACCTTGCGCCGGCCGAAGAGCTTGCCCCAGACGTACTGCAGCACGTCGCTGCCCTGCACCACGATCACGAGGAAGGCGATCAGCAGCAGGTTGCGGCCCTCGAAGCCGGGAATCTGCAGCGTGAGCAGCGCCGGCACATGGCTGATGCAGAACACGCAGACCATCAAGCCCCATTGCACCTTGGACGTGCGTTCCAGGAAGCGCTTGGTGTCGCCGCCGATGGCCGCGAGGATAGGCAGCACGAGAAAGGCGTAGACCGGGATGAAGATCGCGTAGAGCCCGTACCAGTCGATCCAGATCAGCAGGTACTGCACCGGCAGCACGATGAAGAAGGCCGCCGCGATCGCATGGTGGTCGCCGCGCCGGGTGTAGGCCAGGCTCATGAATTCGCGCAGCGCATAGAAGGAGATCAGGTAGAACAGCACGATCACGCCGCCCTTGCCGAAGGCGAAGGCGATGCCGATCACGGCCACCATCACCCACCAGGCGTTCACGCGCGAGTTCAGGTTGTCGATCACCGAATGCGGCTGGCCGTGCGCGACCCGCCACTTGAGCAGCGCGCCGATGGCCGACGCCAGCAGCAGCACGCCCGCGACGCCGCCGAACAGCGTCAGCGTGGTCTGGGAGGAAGGGGATAAGTTCATGGCGCCGGGTCTTCCGCTTTGTCGTATTCGGGGCGCAGGTCGAGCATCGCGGCGCGCGCCCTGGCGATGAAGGCGGCCTTGTCCTCGCCGTCCGCCAGGCGCAGCGGCGTGCCGTAGCGCACCGTGCAGGCCAGCGGGATCGGCACCAGCGTGCCCTTGGGCAGCACGCGCTTGAGGTTCTCGATCCACACCGGCACCAGCCGCACCTGCGGGAAGGCGCGCGCGAGGTGGAAGAGCCCGCTCTTGAGCGGCAGCAGCGTCTCGTCGCCGGTGTTGCGGGTGCCTTCGGGGAACATGATCAGCGAGTCGCCCGAACGCAGCGCCTCGGTCATCTGCTCGACCGGGTTGGGCGTGCCGCCGCCCGCCGCGCCGCCATCCCTGCGGATCATCAGGGCGTTGAAGACGTCCTGGCCGATGAAGCGGCGCAGCGCCGATGCCTCCCAATAGTCCTGTCCGGCCACCGGCCGCGTGAGGGCCCGGAGGTCCGGCGGCAGCGTGGCCCACAGCAGCACGAAATCACCGTGGCTGGTGTGGTTGGCGAAGTAGAGCGTCTGCTCGGCCTTGGGCGTGCTGCCGGCCCAGATGGCGCGCACGCCGGTCAGGAGCCGCGCGAAGACCACGATCAGCCGGGCCGAGGCGATGGCGGCGAGCTTGCGCGGGCCCCCGGAGGGGGAAGAACTCATGGACACTCCTTGGGGATCGGCGGCGCTCGTGCTCAGTCCTGCAGCACGAGCGCCAAGATGAAGACGACCGTCTGCGTGGCCACCACGATGCCGTGGCGCTGCATCAGCTGCCGGGTGCCGAGGACGCGGTCCGGGAGCGGCCGCGTGGCGTCGGCGGCGCGTCGCAGGCCCAGCTTTTCGAGCGCGCCGTCGAGCGCCGGCAGGGTGGCGATGGCGCCGTGCGCCAGCCCCTCGAACAGCGTGGCATCGAGATGCAGGCGCAAGGCCAGGTAGCGTTCGGCCAGCCCGAAGAGGCCGACCAGGGCGAAGGCGGCCCAGGCCACGGCCGGCAGCGAACGCCCGGTCAGGGCCAGCACCACGCCGGAAATCACCGAGAGCGCGAGGCCCCACGACGCGATCGCGGCGCTGGCGCGCAGCAGGCCGGCGGTGGCAACGCACAGGGCGCGGTCGCTGTCATTCATGGCGTGCACGGCCTCCGGCGGACAGTTGTTCGAGCACGGCGATCCAGCCCGCGCGCAGCACGATCTGTGGCCGCGCGCGGCGCACCGCCTCGTGCGCGCCGGCGAGCGTGCCCTCGGCGCCGTGGAGCCCGAGCCAGCCGACCACCGAGGCCGCACTGCGCGAGAACCCGAGCGCGCAGCAGACCCACACCGCCCGGCCGGCGCGGCGTTGTCCCTCGATCACCGCGACCGCCCGGCGCAGGCGCAGCGCCGACGGCACCACCAGGTCCAGCATCGGCACGCAGCGCGCATGCGGCACCTGCGGCAGCTGCAGTTCGGCGCACAGGCTCACGAGCCGGGGTTCGCCGGCGGCGCGCCACTCGGCGACGGTCGGCCGGCGGCCCAGCCGCAAGCCGGGCGCGACCTCGACCGATGCCGGCAGCCGTCGCGTCCAGAGCCGGGCGTTGAGGGCGGCGCCGAGCCGGTAGGGCGCGAACAGCCAGCGTGCCGCCCAGTGCATGCGGCCCTGCCGGTCCATCCGGAAGCCGCGCGCGCCCAGGCCCGCGTAGTTGAGCGCCACCAGGGCCAGCGACAGTGCTGCCCAGCTCAGCCACAGGGCGCTGCCGTGCACGCCCAGCGCGACGGCCAGGCAGAGCAGGGCGCCCGCGGCGTAGAAGCCCGCGAGCTTCCAGCGCTGCGGATCGCGCGCCAGCCGCCACGCGCGCGGCAGTGCGACGACGCGCTCGAGCGGCCACAGCCAGACGCACAGCAGGCCCAGCAGGGCACCGGTCGGGATGTCGATGAAATGATGCTGCCAGGTGGTCAGCACCGAGGCGCAGATCGCGAAGGCCCACAGGTGGAGCACGGCGCGCGCCCAGCGCGAATGGATCAGGCGGCGGTACCAGTCCCACAGGATCACGGCCAGCGCGATGTGCAGCGAGGGGGCCTGGTTGAAGGGCTGGTCGAAACCGCGCAGCGCGTTGAACAGCAGGGCGGGGGCGCCTTCGACCGTGGGCTGTCCGAAGCTGAAGTGCAGCGGCCAGAGCACGAAGCAGCTGACCGCGACCGCCTGCGCGGTGAGCAGCCGCGCCGCGTGCCGGTCCAGCGTGTGGCGGTCTTTCGCGAGAAAGAGCGAGAGCGCGTAGAAGGCGTTGATGGTCCAGTAGGGGAAGATGGTCCACGGCCAGAAGGGCGTGCCCCGCTCCCATTCGAAGACCAGCGCGGGGACGTGCGCGCGCGTCGCGGCCCACCAGTTGGCGAAGCCGTAGCTGATGTAGAAGAGCGGGCCGAGCAGGGCCAGCCACGCGGCGGCGCGTTTCCACAGGCGTGGCCGCGTGCCCGCTTTCATGGCGTCGTGCGCACGGCCAGCGACACCGTGAAGATGCCCCATTCGTCGACCCGCTGGGCGATCTTGCGGAAGCCCGCCTGCGCGACCAGCTGGTCCATTTCGGCCTGCGTGCGGCGGCGCATCACCCAGGCCTCGCCCTGCCGGTGGCTGGTGAGCGCCCGGGCGATCATCTCGAGCTGCGGATGCCAGGGCTGCCCGGTGTAGACCAGGTAGCCGCCTTCCTCGACCGCGTCGCCGACGCCGGCCAGCGAGCGGGTCACCAGCGCGTTGTCGGGGAACAGCTCGTAGAGCCCCGACACCACCGCCAGCGTGGGCCTCGGCCGCACGCCGGCGAGGCTGGCGCGGTCGAAGGCGTCGGCCTGCACGAACTGCGCGACGCCTTCCAGCCCCTTCTCGGCGATCAGCGCGCGGCCGTCGCGCACGTTGATGTCGCTGTAGTCGCGCAGCAGGATCGACGCGGCCTCGACCGGACTGGCCGACACCGCGTCGAGCACGTAGCGGCCATGGCCGGCCGCGATGTCCATCAGGCGCACCTCGCGCTGCTGTCGCGCCAGCAGCGCCATCGCTTCGCGCAGCAGTTCCTCGACATGAAGCTTGCGCTGCCGGATGCCGCGCCAGCCGATCGAATCGAGGTAGGTCCGGTCGATCGAGCGGCCGAGCGGCCCGGCACCCGCGGCCTCGTTGCGATAGACGTAGTCGAGCGTGCTGCCCGAGTCGAAGCCGGTGTCGTGTCCCAGCTTGACGCCGCGCGACAGCAGTCCGCCGAAGCGCAGGCCGGCGCGCGTCAGGGCCCAGTAGGCGCCTCGCGGCGACAGCGGCGACAGCGGCCGGGCCAGCGCCCGCGATTCGTCCGCCGTGTGGCCTTGCAGGTGCGCCGCGCGCAGGTCCACGGGCGGCGCCGGGGCATCGAACAGCTGCAGCACGAAATCGCGGATGGCGCGCACCGCGGGCGCGCGCTCCTTTTCGCCCAGCGTGTCGTGGAAGAAGCCGGGCAGGACCATCTTCGTCTTCACGGCACTGCCGAGGCGCTCGAAGAAGCGGTGCTGCGGCTCGTGGTGCACCACCCAGTCGGCGCCCGAGATCAGCAGCTGCACCGGCAGCGTGATGGCGTTGGCGTCCGCCACCACGCGGTCGGCCGCTTCGTAGAGGCCGAGCAGGATGTTCACCGCGATCGGCCGCGAGATCAGCGGGTCGCTCTCGTAGCTCGCGATGCGTTGCGGGTCGTGCGTGAGGAACTTGGCCTTCACGTAGCTGTTGACGAAGAACAGGCCGCGCAGCTTGTGCATCAGCCCGAGGCCCGCGCGCGCGAAGGGCACGTAGAGCTTGACCTTGAAGGCCGGCGAGGCCAGCGTGAGCCCCCGCACCTGGGGGGCGTAGTCGTGCGCCCAGGTGGCGACCAGCACGGCGCCCACGCTCTGCGCGATCACATGGATGTCCGCCGGCGCGACGCCGTGCGCGCGGCCGATGTGCTCGATGAAGGTCTGCACGTCGCGCACCGAGGTGGCGAAGCTCGGGCTGTAGCCGCGCGGGCCGGGCGACTTGCCGTGGCCGCGCGCGTCCCAGGCGAAGAAGTCGAAGTCGGGCAGCGCGAGTTCGTCGACCAGGTGCGCCATCCGGGCGCCGTGCTCGTGGCCGCGGTGGAACAGCACGATCGCGCCGCGCCGCGCGGCGCCGGTGGCCGGCCAGTGGCGGTAGAACAGCGGGACGCCGTCGTGGGTGCTGAATTGTTCTTCTCGGGGCACGCGCGGGTCGGTCATTCGGATTCCTGGATCAGTGACTGGGTTTGGCGCCGGCTTCCGCGAGGGCGCGGCGGATGCGGTTGCCGATGGTCCATGCCACCCCCGCGGCGAGCAGCGGCATGAGCCACGAAGCCCAGGCCGGCAGCGGCAGGCCCAGCGCCACATAGAGCCCCAGCGCACCGAAGACGAAGGCCCGGTCGCTCTTGCCCAGCGGGCCGTCGTAGCGGCGCGAGGCGCCGACGGTCGGGCCCAGGGCACCGGCGAACTCGCTCATGCCGGCCAGCACGATCACGGTGCCGACCCAGAACGGGCTGAACGGCGCGACCAGGGCGAAGGGAAGATAGAGGGCTGCGTCGGAGATCACGTCGGTCAGCTCGTTGAGGAAGGCGCCGAGGGCGCTTTGCTGGCCGTGCTCGCGCGCCAGCATGCCGTCGACCGCGTTGAAGGCCATGCGCAGCAGCATCCACAGCGGAACCAGCGCGAAGGCCGCAGCGGGCGGGGCGGCGAAGAAGAGCCAGAGCCCCAGCGCCACCGACACCGCGCAGGCCGCGACCGTGACCTGGTTGGCGGTCGCGCCGGCGGCGTGCAGGCGCCCGACCAGCGGCCGCAGCAATGCCTGAAACCTCGGCTTCAATTCATAGATCGACACGCTGGGGGATCCCTCCTGGTCGCGCATTCTGCATGAGCGAGGCGGCTTGCCGCACCGTGGCGGACCCTCGTGCGGCCGTTCGGCCGACTAAACTGTTCCTTCAGCCTATCGCCCCATGACCATCCAGACCGACGACTTCGCCCCGGCCCCGCAACGCGTGGTCTCCGCCGCGCCCGCCTCGCCCAATGAAGAGGCCATCGAACGGGCGCTCCGGCCCAAGCTGCTCGACGAATACGTCGGCCAGGCCAAGGTGCGCGAGCAGCTCGAGATCTTCATCGGCGCGGCGCGCCACCGCGCCGAGGCGCTCGACCACGTGCTGCTGTTCGGCCCGCCCGGGCTCGGCAAGACCACGCTGTCGCACATCATCGCGGCCGAGCTCGGCGTCAACCTGCGCCAGACCTCGGGCCCGGTGCTCGAGAAGCCCAAGGACCTGGCGGCGCTCCTGACCAACCTCGAGCGCAACGACGTGCTCTTCATCGACGAGATCCATCGCCTGTCGCCGGTGGTCGAGGAAATCCTCTACCCGGCGCTGGAGGACTACCAGATCGACATCATGATCGGCGAAGGCCCGGCCGCGCGCAGCATCAAGCTCGACCTGCAGCCCTTCACGCTGGTCGGCGCCACCACGCGCGCCGGCATGCTGACCAATCCGCTGCGCGACCGCTTCGGCATCGTCGCGCGGCTCGAGTTCTACACCGCCGAGGAACTGGCGCGCATCGTGCGGCGCAGCGCCGGCCTGCTGGGCGTGCCGACGGACGACGAAGGCGGCCTCGAGATCGCGCGCCGTTCGCGCGGCACGCCGCGCATCGCCAACCGGCTGCTGCGCAGGGTGCGCGACTATGCCCAGGTGAAGAGCGACGGCCGCATCACGATCGATGTCGCGCACAAGGCGCTGGCGATGCTCGACGTCGATCCGCAGGGCTTCGACCTGATGGACCGCAAGCTGCTCGAGGCCGTGATCCATCGCTTCGACGGTGGCCCGGTCGGGCTCGACAACATCGCCGCCAGCATTGGCGAGGAGTCCGGCACCATCGAGGACGTGATCGAGCCCTACCTGATCCAGCAGGGCTATCTGCAGCGCACGCCGCGCGGGCGCATCGCCACGCTGGCGGCGTACCGGCACCTGGGGGTGGCGCCGCCGCAGCGGGACGGGGACATGTTCGGCAGCTGAGCTTTCTTCAGTCGCCGTTCGCAGCTTCCCAGGCTTCGAAGCGCGGAAGTTCGAACGCCGTGACCCCCGGCGCCGGCCCGGTGAAGGCCTCGATCTCGACCAGGCACGACTGCGCGGCGCAGCCCTGCGACAGGCGCGATGCGCCGATGTCCTGGGTCAGCACGTTCGGGTTGCCATGCTTGTCCAGCGTGTCGGGGTCGCCCGGCGTCACGGGGTCCCACCAGGCGCCGGTGGCCATGCGCACCACGCCGGGCATGACCGCGTCGCTGACCCTGGCGCCGGCCAGGCAGGCGCCGCGCGCATTGAACAACCTCACCAGGGCGCCATCGGCGATGCCGCGCCGGGCCGCATCGTCCGGATGGATCACCACCGGCTCGCGTCCCGCCACCTTGTTCGATCGGCTGTACGACGAGAAGTCGAGCTGGCTGTGCAGCTTGGTGTGCGGTTGATCGGAGATCAGGTGCAGTTGCCAGGGGCTGGCGGTCTTGGCACCCAGCCATTCGCGCGGTTCGCGCCAGACCGGATGGCCGGGGCAATCGTCGTAGTCGAAGCCGGCGATGCGCCGTGACTGGAGCTCGATGCGCCCGCTCGGCGTCGACAGCGGATGGGCCTGCGGGTCGGCCCGGAAGTCCTCCAGCATGACCAGCGGCCTGGACGCCGAGGCGACGCGAAACTCGCCGGCACGCCAGAAGTCGTCGAACGGCGGCAACTCGACGCCCACCTTCCTCGCGCGCGTGGCCGACTCGTCGTACAGATGGCGCAGCCATTCGCCCGCGTTGCGCCCTTCGGTGAACTCGCGTTCGGCGCCGAGCCGCTGCGCGAGTGCGCTGAAGATCGCGTAGTCGTCCCGTGCCTGGCCGGGCGGCGGCAGCACGGCCTTCATTGCCACCAGCAGCGGCTCGCGGGTCGCGAAGCCGATGTCGTCGCGCTCGAGCGTGGAGGTCGCGGGCAGCACGATGTCGGCCATCTTGGCGTGGGCGTTCCAGACCTGTTCGTGCGCCACGATGGTGGCGGGCTTGCGCCAGGCGCGGGCCAGACGGTTCAGGTCCTGGTGGTGATGGAAGGGATTGCCCCCGGCCCAGTAGATCAGTTCGATGTCCGGGTAGACATGGCGCTGGCCGTTGTAGTCGAAGCCCTGGCCCGGGTGCAGCAGCATGTCGGCGATGCGCGCCACCGGGATGAAGGCGCGCACCGCGTTGCTGCCTTGCGGCAGGGTCGGGCCCGGGTACTTGGTGTGCGGGCTGCCCATCGTGTTGGCCGGACCGTAGGCGACGCCGAAGCCGCCGCCGGGCAGGCCGATCTGGCCCAGCACCGAGGCCAGGCCGACCGCGGCCCAGAATGGCTGCTCGCCATGCTCGGCACGCTGCAGCGACCACGCCACGTTGATGAAGGAGCGCGTATCGGCCAGTTCGCCGGCCAGACGGCGCAGGTACTCGGCGGGCACGCCGGTGATCGGCGCGGCCCAGTCGGCGTCCTTCGCGATGCCGTCGCGGCGGCCCAGCAGATCGTCGGCCCAGTGCTCGAATCCGACGCAGTGGCGGCCCAGGAACGACGCGTCGTGGCGGCCCGCGCGCACCAGCTCGCAGGCCAGCGCGAGCAGCGCCGCGGTGTCGGTGTTGGGACGGATCGGCACCCATTCGACGCTGCCCTCGGGCGCGTCGAAGTTGTCTCGTACCGGGCTGAAGTTGACCATCCGGCAACCGGCCGCGGCCAAGCCAGCGAGCCCCGGGCGCAGCCGGTGCTCGGCGGGGCCGCCGGCACTGACCTGCGCGTTCTTTGCCGGGATGCCGCCGAACGAAACCAGGAGCCGGGTGTGCTGCTGCATCACGTCCCAGCCGTGGTGGTGACCCATCAGCTCCTCCATCGACGCGACGATGTGCGGCATCAGCACGCGCGCCGCGCCCAGGCTGTAGCTGTCGACGCTGCGCACATAGCCGCCGATCGTGTTGAGCAGCCGGTGCACCTGGCTCTGCGCATGGTGGAAGCGGCCCGCGCTCGACCAGCCGTAGGAGCCGCCGAATATCGCCTCGTTGCCGTACCGTTCGCGCACGCGCCGCAGTTCGCCGGCGACCAGATCCAGCGCGTGTTCCCATTCGATCTCGACGAAGGCCTCGCGGCCGCGCAGCTCGGGGCGCGCACCGGGGCCCTCGCGCAGCCAGCTGCGGCGCACCGCGGGCCGCTGAACGCGCAGCGGCGAGCGGTAGGCATCCCACATCGCGAGGCCGATCGGCGAGGGATCCGGATCTTCGGCCAGCGCCCTGAGTCCGCTGGGCTGGCCTTCGCATCGCTGCACTTCGTAGACGCCCCAATGCGCCGAGGTCAATTCACGCTTTTGTCTCATCGGGTTGCGGACTCCAAAACATGTCGTTCGGACTCCGATCCTAGAGAGTTCTGCGATTCGGACTCAATGTTCTGATATATGGAAATTCAACGCCAGGCCGGCAATGCGGCGCGAGCGCCCAGCCGCTTCGAGATCTGCGCCGCGGCCTCGACGATCAGCGGCGAGAACACCTTGAGCTGCGCCGGCTTGAAGCGCTCCTTGGGGCCAGACAGTCCCAGTGCCGCCACCACGTTGCCGCTGACGTCCGTGACCGGCGAGGCGATGCCGTACACGTTCTCGTTCCACTCGCCCTTGTTCACCGCGAAACCCTGGATGCGGATGCGCGCCATCTCCTGCAGGAACCTGGCCGGATCGACGACGGTGGTGGCGGTGCTCGGTTCGAGCGACTGCGCCAGACGCTCGAGGGTGGCCGGCGGGCGAAAGGCCAGCATGGCCTTGCCGGTGGCGACGCAGTGCGCCTTGGCCCGGCCGCCGATCTGGGTGTAGGCCCGGACCGGGTTCGGGCTGTCGAGCTTGTGCACGTAGACCACTTCCTCGCCATCGAGGACCGACAGGTGGACCGTCTCCCGGGTCTGCGCGAGCAACTGGTCCATGACCTGCTCCGCATGCAGGCGCAGATCGAGCTTCGACAGGACCGCGGAGCCCAGCTCCCAGAGCTTGATGGCGGCCATGTACCTGCCGCTGCGTTCGTCGCGCACGATGTAGTGCGTGTCGGTCAGGGCCTGCAGCAGCCGGTGCACGTTGCTCTTGGCCAGGTCGAGTGCCGCGGCGATCTCGGTCAGGCCCAGCGCCTTCTCGCTGTGGGCCAGCAGCTCGATGATGGACAAACCTTTGACGAGTGTGTTGTTCATTGTCCTGGGCCCTTGGGACTTGTCCCAATTGGAGTTTCGTAATTTGCAAATTATAAAACCGTAGTTCCATTTCATGGAAACTGTGAAAACATTCGGGTTGAGCCGAGTGCGCCGAACTTCCCGAGGAATCAACTATCTATGACTGCCAGTCTCGTCGTGGGGGCGATCAGCCCCGAAGCAACTCGGTTGGCCGCCGATCGGCTCGGCGCGTTGCTGCACGGCAGCCGCTGCGGCGAAGTGGTGCGCGAACTGGCGCCGCCCGATCCGGGCGGCGAGGATGCGCGGCTGCCGGCGCGGCGCAAGACATCGCTGCTGAACTTCACCAGCCTGCTCGAGATCGCGGCCGTCGAGAGCGGGCGCAGCCACCTGGGCCTGGACATGGCCCAGGCCGACTCGCCGCACGAGACCGGCATCGTGAGCGACCTGTTCGTCTATGCATCGACGGTCGGCCAGGCGCTCGAAGACCTGGTGCGCTTCTTCCCGGTCATCCAGACGGGCACCTCGGTCCGGCTGGTGCGCGAACACGGCATGGCACGCTTCGTCTACGGCATTCAGGACCCCAGCATCGCCGACCGCTTGCAGGACGCGGCATACACACTCGGCAAGGTCTGCCGGTCGCTGCGCCGCGCGACGGGTGACGCCTGGTTCCTCGAGCGCGTCACGATGGGCATGAAGGCGCCGCGCTCGCTGCAGGCCTACACGCTTTTCTTCCGCGCACCCGTGGTCTTCGATGCCCAGGCCACGGCCCTGTGCTTCCCCGAGTCGCTGCTGGCAATGCCGATCCGGACCGCCGACGCCGCGCGCTATGCGCGTTTCTGCGAGCGCATGGCCCGGTCGTTGCCCGCCAGCGAAGACCCTGGCCTGCTGGAGGACGCGCTGCGCGCCTGGATGAAGCATGCGGCGCGCAAATGGGACGCCACGCTGGAGCACGCGGCGGCGGATTTCGGCATCACGCCGCGCACGCTGCAGCGGCGGCTCAAGGACCTGAACATCAGCTTCCTGGACCTGCGCGCGCAGGTCCGCATGGAGACGGCGCGCCGCATGCTGGTCGACAGCCGGCTGCCGGTGACCCGCATCGCCGAGCAACTCGGCTTCAGCGAGCCCAGCGCGTTCACGCGGGCCTTCCGCAGCTATGCGCGGCAGAGCCCGCGCGCGTTCCGCCAGGCGGCGCTCGCGCCGGTGTGAGAAGAGCGCGCGGCGCGGCGGCGCCGATTGTCGTGTCCGGTCAAGTTTTCTCCGGGTCCCGTGGCTACTCTGCCTGCTGGCCTCAAGGAGTCACTTGTGAAGTTCACGTTCTCGCCGTCGCACCAGTTGCATGCGCCCGATGAAATCATCGTGCGCGGCACGGTGGTCCGAAATCTCGAATCGCCTGCGCGTGCCGATGCCTTGCTCGCGGGCCTGCTCGCGAAGGGCCACCGGCAGGTGGCGCCCGGCGAATGGGAGCGGTCGTGGATCTCCGCGGTGCACGACCTGGGCTATCTCGACTTTCTCGAGACCGCCTACGCGCGCTGGCAGGCGCTGCCCAACGCCTCCAGGCTGATCCATGCGCATGCCTTTGCGCACCACAGCGCGAGGGTGCGACCGAGCAGCATCCAGGGCCAGGTCGGCTTCTACCTCGCGGGCGGCTCGAGCCCGATCGCCGACGGCACCTGGCGCGCGGCGCTGGGCTCGGCCCATGCGGCGCTCGAAGCCAGCCGGCTGGTGCTCGAAGGGGAACGCGAGGCCTATGCGCTGTGCCGCCCGCCGGGACACCACGCCTACGCCGATTTCGGCGGCGGCTTCTGCTATCTCAACAACGTGGCGATCGCCGCCAACCATCTCGCACGCCAGCTCGGCCGGGTCGCCATCATCGACATCGACACGCACCACGGCAACGGGACGCAGTCGATCTTCTATCGGCGCGCCGACGTGCATTTCGTGTCGGTGCACGGCGACCCGAACGTGCTGTTCCCGTTCTATGCGGGATACGCGCACGAGCGCGGCGAAGGCGAGGGCGAAGGCCACAACCTGAACCTGCCGCTGCCGCTCAAGTCGGAAGATCCGGCCTGGCTGGCGGCGATCGACCAGGGCATGCGATCGGTGCTGAACTACGCGCCCGCCGCGATGCTCGTGTCGCTGGGATTCGATCCGTTCAAGGGCGACCCGTCGTCCGACCTGGCCGTCAGCACCGAGGGCTTTCGTGCCGCCGGCGAGCGCATCGGCGCCTACCGCGGGCCGGTGGTGCTGGTGCAGGAGGGCGGCTACCTGGTCGACAAGCTCGGCGAGAACCTCGATGCCTTCCTGGACGGCTTCATGCGCGTGCGCAACGCCGCAGCGCACTGAGCCGCACACCCTCCATCAAACCCAACTTCGCGAGACAAGGAACCATGAGCAAAACCGAGAGCGCCGACTGGCACAAGGACATCGCCCACGTGGTGCATCCCTATTCGAACCTGGACGCGCATGCGTCGCGCGGGCCCACGGTCATCACGCGCGGCGAAGGCTGCTATGTCTACGACGAGCACGGCAAGCGCTACCTCGAAGGCATGTCGGGCCTGTGGTGCGCCTCGCTCGGCTTCTCCGAGAAGCGACTGGTGCAGGCGGCGACCGACCAGCTTCATGCGCTGCCGTACTACCACCTGTTCAACCACCGCTCGCACCCGCCCGGCATCGCGCTGGCCGAGGCGCTGACGGCCATCGCGCCCGCGGGGCTGAACCACGTGCTGTTCGCCAACTCGGGCTCCGAAGCCAACGACGCCGCCGTCAAGCTGGTCTGGTACTACAACAACCTGCTGGGGCGGCCGAAGAAGAAAAAGATCATCTCGCGGCTCTACGGCTACCACGGCGTGACGGTGGCCTCGGGCAGCCTCACGGGGCTGGTCCACGTGCATCGCGACTTCGACCTGCCGCTGCCCGGCATCCTGCACACCGATTGCCCGAGCCACTACCACTTCGGCCTGCCTGGCGAAACCGAGGCCGAATTCACGCAGCGCATCACGGACAACCTGGAGCAGATGATCCTGCGCGAAGGCCCGGAGACCGTGGCCGCGTTCATCGCCGAGCCGATCAACGGCTCGGGCGGCGTGATCGTGCCGCCGGCCGGCTACTTCGAGCGCGTGCAGGCGATCCTGAAGAAGTACGACGTGCTGTTCATCGTCGACGAAGTCATCACCGGCTTCGGCCGCACCGGCCGGATGTTCGGCGCCGAGACCTACGACCTGCGGCCGGACATGATGACGGTGGCCAAGGGCCTGTCGGGTGCCTACCAGCCGATCTCGGGCCTCTTGCTGACCGATGCGATCCACGACGCGATGAAGGCCGGCAGCCGCAAGCACGGCGCCTTCGCCCACGGCCTGACCTACGCGGCCCATCCGGTCGCCGCCGCGGTGGCGCTCGAAACGCTCAACATCTATCGCGACCGCGACATCGTCGGCCACGTGCGCGAAGTGTCGCCGCACCTGTTCGAGCGGCTGAACGCGCTCGCGGACCATCCGCTCGTCGGCCAGGTGCGCGGCGCCGGGCTGCTGGCGGCGGTCGAGATCGTGGCCGACAAGGCGGGCAAGAAGCCCTTCGAGCCCGCCGCCGCCATGGGCGCGTGGATCCAGGCCCGGGCCATGGAATACGGCGTGATCGTGCGCGCCATCGCCAACTGCGTCGCGCTGTGTCCGCCGCTGATCGCCGAGCGCGCGCACATCGACGAACTGGTCGACGGTTTCGCGCGCGCACTCGACGACGCGCACCGGCATGCGCGCGAGAACAAGCTCGTCTGACAGCCACCCTGGAGAACGCACCATGAAACGCATCCGACAAATCGCGCTCGTGTTCGGCTGCGCCCTGGCCATGGCCGGCGTGCAAGCCCAGACGCCGAAGCCGGGCGGCACGCTCAACCTGATCGTGCAGCCCGAACCCCCGGGCATCAACCTCGGCAACGCCAAGCTGGGCCCGAGTTCGTTCGTGGGCAGCAAGATCTACGAAGGCCTGATCTCGCTGTCGCCCAAGCTGGAGCCGATCCCCCGCCTGGCCGAGTCGTGGACGATCTCGCCGGACGGCAAGACCTACACCTTCAAGCTGCGGCCCAACGTGAAGTGGCACGACGGCAAGCCCTTCACCTCGGACGACGTGGTGTTCAGCTTCACGAAGTACCTGCCCGCGACCTTCGCGCGGACCAAGCTGATCATGGAGCAGGTCGAAGCGATCACCGCGCCAGACCCCGGCACGGTGGTGTTCAGGCTCAAGCAGCCGTACCCGGCCTTCATGTACATCTTCGAGGCCACCGGCGGGACCATCATGCCGCGCCATCTATACGAAGGCGTGACCGACTACCGCACCACCCCGGTCAACAACACGATCGTCGGCACCGGTCCGTTCAAGCTCGGCGAGTGGCGCCGCGGCGCCTACATCCGGCTGGTGAAGAACCCCGACTACTGGGACAAGGGCAAGCCGCACCTGGACAACCTGTACTTCCACGTGGTGCCCGATGCGGTCGGCCGATCGATCGCCTTCGAGAGCGGCAAGGTCGACGCGATCCGGGCCGGCGACGTCGAGAACTTCGAGATCGCGCGGCTGGCCGCGGCGCCCGGGGTGGCGCTGTCCAAGGCCGGCTGGGAGTTCCTCGAGCCGATGGCCTTCCTGAACATGAACCTGCGCAACAAGCCGATCGACGACAAGCGATTCCGGCAGGCCATCGCCCATGCGCTCGACCGCCAGTTCATTGTCAAGAACATCTTCTCGACCTTCGGCGAGCCGATGAACGGGCCGTTCACCAGCAGCTACGGCTTCAAGGACGCGTCGGTCGAGACCCGCCATGCCTACGATCCCGCCAAGGCGAAGGCCCTGCTCGACGAGATGGGCCTGAAGCCCGGCGCCGACGGCACGCGCGTCGCGCTGCGCCTGCTGCCACTGCCCTACGGCGAGACCTGGCAGCGGCTGGCCGAGTACACGCGCGAGCGGCTCGGCGCGGTCGGCATCAAGGTCAGCATCGTGGCGACCGACGTGCCCGGCTGGTTCTCGCGCCTGTCCTCGGGCGACTTCGACCTGGCCTACAACTTCGTCTACCTGCTCGGCGATCCCGCCATCGGCGTGAACCAGACCTACCTGTCGACCAACCAGCTCAACCGTGGCACGGCGGCCAATGTGGACGGCTACGTCAACCCGCAAGTCGACGCGCTGCTCGTCAAGGCCGAGAACGAGCAGCGGCGCGGCGAGCGCGCCAAGCTGTACTCGCAGGTGCAGAAGACGCTGTCGGAAGACCTGCCGATCCTGTGGACGCACCAGATGGTGATGCCGACCGTGTACCGGGCCAAGGTGAAGAACCTGATCTCCACCGGCCTGGGCATGAACGAAGGCTTCGCCGACGTCTGGATCGACAAATGATGCTCGCGCATTGCGGCTGCGGCAGGTCCTAGATGGAACGCTTCATCTTCTTCGCGCGGCGCTGCGTCAAGGCCGCGCTCGTGATCCTGTTCGTCATCGCGATCAACTTCGCGCTGATCCGCGCGGCCCCCGGCGACCCGGCCACCATCCTGGCGGGCGAGGCCGGTGCGGTCGATGCGGGCTTCGTCGAGCGCGTGCGCAAGGACTACGGGCTCGACCGGCCGCTGCCGGTGCAGCTGCTGACCTACATGAAGCAGCTGCTGAGCTTCGACTTCGGCAACTCCTACCGCGAGAACCGGCCCGTGAAGGAGATCATTCTCGAGAAGCTGCCGGCCACGCTGCTGCTGACATTGAGCGCCTTCGTCTTCTCGATCGCGGTCGGCATCGGCCTGGGCATCGCGGCCGCACGGCGCGCGGGCTCGGCGCTCGATGCGCTGATCACCGCGGGCTCGCTGGTGTTCTTTGCGATGCCGCTGTTCTGGTTCGGGCTGCTGGCGATCGTGCTGTTCTCGGTCAAGCTGGGCTGGCTGCCGCCCTACGGCATGAGCACCGTGGGCGCCGATCTGGCGGGCTGGCGCGCCTGGCTGGATACCGGCCGGCACCTGCTGATGCCGGCGGTCACGCTGGGGCTGTTCTACGTCGCGGTCTACACCCGCGTCACGCGCGCTGCGGCGATCGAGGTCATGGACCAGGACTTCGTCAAGACCGCTCGCGCCAAGGGCGTGCCCGAGGGGCGCATCTGGCGGCGCCACATCCTGCGCAACGCGATCCTTCCGGTGATCACCTTCGTCTCGCTGCAGGCCGGCCACATCCTGGGCGGCTCGGTGCTGGTCGAGACCGTGTTCGCCTGGCCCGGCATCGGCCGGCTGGCCTTCGACGCCCTGTTCCAGCGCGACTACAACCTGCTGCTGGCGGTGTTCTTCGTGAGCTCGGTGATGGTGGTCGTCTTCAACCTGGTCGCGGACCTGCTCTACAGCCTGGCCGACCCTCGCATCGAACTGCAGAAATGAAAGACCTCCTCCTGCGCTTCCTCAAGCAGCCTGCGGGCCTCGCGGGCTGCCTGATGCTCGGCGCCATCCTGGCGCTGGCCTTCGGCGCCGACTGGCTGTACCCGGGCGATCCCTGGGCCATGGTGGCCGATCCCAGCCTGCCGCCGCTGAGCCCGGGCTACCTGTTCGGCACCGACATGCTCGGGCGCGACGTGGCCGCGGGCGTCGCGCACGGCGCCCGCGTGTCGCTCCTGATCGGCGTCATCGCGACCGTGATCGCGGTCGGTGTGGGCACGCTGATCGGCGCCGTGGCCGGCTACTACGGTGGCGTGGTCGACGACCTGGCGATGCGCTTCACCGAGATCTTCCAGACCATCCCGGGCTTCCTGCTGGCGCTGCTGATGGTGGCGATCTTCGGGCCGTCGCTGTACTCGATCGTGTTCGCGATCGGCATCATCTCGTGGCCTTCGGTGGCGCGGCTGGTGCGGGCCGAGTTCCTGTCGATGCGCACGCGCGATTTCGTCAAGGCCGCGGTGCTCGGCGGGCAGTCGGGCCTGCGCATCGTGTTCCGCCAGATCCTGCCGAACACGCTGTCGCCGATCGTGGTCGCGGCCTCGCTGATGATGGCGACCGCGATCCTGCTGGAGTCGGCGATCAGCTTCCTGGGCCTGGGCGATCGCCGCATGATCACCTGGGGCTTCATGATCGGCGCCGGCCGCACCACGCTGCTGCAGAGCTGGTGGCTGTCGGCCCTGCCCGGGGCCGCGATCTTCGTCACGGTGCTCGGGCTCAACTTCCTGGGCGATGCGCTGAACCAGGCGCTGAGTCCGCGGCGCCGGCCTGCAGGAGGACACGCATGAGCGCCGCGCCGGACCGCTCCAAGCAAGCTCGCACCGCAGTGCGCAGCACGGAGGTTGCCCTATGAGCGCGCTGCTCGAGATCCGCGGGCTCAGCGTGGCATTGCCCGCGGGCAGCGAGCGTGCCTACGCGGTGCAGGACGTGTCGCTCGACGTGCAGCGCGGCCAGACCGTCTGCGTGGTCGGCGAGTCGGGGTCGGGCAAGTCGGTGATGGCCAATGCGGTCATGCGCCTACTGCCGCGCAACGTGCTGCGCGTGGCCGCCGGCGGGATCGCACTGGAGGGCCAGGACCTGCTGGCGCTCGACGCCGATGCGATGCGCGCGCTGCGCGGCTCGCGCATCGCGATGATCTTCCAGGAGCCGATGACGGCGCTCAACCCGGTCATGACCGTCGGCGACCAGATCGACGAGGCGCTGCTGGTGCATGGCCGCGGCGACGCGGCCGAGCGCAGCCGGCGGGTCGTCGAGCTGATGGCCGAGATGAATCTGCCCGAGCCCGAGGCGCTGCGCCACCGCTATCCGTTCCAGCTCTCGGGCGGGCAGCGCCAGCGCATCCTGATCGCGATGGCCATGGCGCTCGAGCCGCAGCTGCTGATCGCCGACGAGCCGACCACCGCGCTCGACGTCACGACGCAGGCGCAGATCCTGGCATTGATCCGGCGCCTTCAGGAGCGCCGCGGCCTGGGCGTCCTGTTCATCACGCACGATTTCGGCGTGGTGGCCGATATCGCCGACCAGGTGGTGGTGATGCAGCAGGGGCGCGTGGTCGAGAGCGGGAGCGCCGAGCAGGTGTTGCGGCACCCGCGCCACGTCTACACGCGGCGGCTGATCGATGCCGTGCCGAGGCTGCGCACCGGTGCGCAGCCTGCCGCCGCGGCGCCGGCACCGTTGCTCGAGATCGATGCCGTCTGCAAGAGCTACCGGGCGCGCGGCCTCGGCCTGTTCGGATCGCGCGGGCGCACGCTGGCGCTCGACCGGGTGAGCCTGACGATCGGCCAGGGCGAGACGGTCGGCCTGATCGGCGAGTCGGGCTCGGGCAAGACCACGCTGGGACATTGCGTGATGCGGCTGCTCGACATCGAGCGCGGCAGCCTGCGCTTCGACGGCCAGGCCATCGAAGGCTTGCGCGGGCGCGCGCTGGCGCCGCTGCGGCCGCAGATCCAGATGATCTTCCAGGACCCGTTCGCGTCGCTCAACCCGCGCCACCGCGTGCGCCGCATCATCACCGAGAACGTGATCCTGAGCGGCGTCGCCCCGGCCGAGGCGGAGCGCCGGATGGACGAGGTGCTGCGCCTGGTGGGGCTCGACCGGTCGGCGGCCGAGCGCTATCCGCACGAGTTCAGCGGCGGCCAGCGGCAGCGCATCGGGATCGCGCGTGCGCTGGTGATGCGGCCGCGCCTGATCGTCGCCGACGAGGCCGTCTCGGCGCTCGACGTCTCGGTGCAGCAGCAGGTTCTGGAGCTGCTGCGCGAGGTGCGCGCAAAGCTCGGGTTGTCGATGCTGTTCATCACGCACGACCTGCGCGTGGCCAGCCAGATCTGCGACCGCATCGCCGTGATGCACAAGGGCCGCATCGTCGAAACCGGCACGGTCGAGGCCGTCTCGCGCGCGCCCGCGCATCCCTACACGCGAAGCCTGTTCGAGGCCATGCCGGGGCAGGCCTGGGAGCAGCGCATCGACAGCGCCGAACGCGCCGTGGCCTGACACACGCCGCCATCGCGGCATCACCCAAGGAGATCCCATGTACGAAGAGCTTTCCCTTTACATCGATGGCGAATTCATCCGCGGCGGCGACGGGCGCCCTGAACAGCCGGTGCTCGATCCGGCCACGGGCCAGGAGATCGGCCGGCTGCCGCATGCCACGCGGGCCGATCTCGATCGCGCGCTGGCGGCCGCGCAGCGCGCCTTCGAGAGCTGGCGCTCGGTGTCGCCGATGGAGAAGGGCGCGATCCTGCGCAAGGTCGGCGAGCTGAGCCGGGCGCGGGCGAAGGAGATCGGCCGCAACATCACGCTCGACCAGGGCAAGCCGCTGGCGGAGGCGGTCGGCGAAGTGATGCGCTGCGCCGACCATTGCGACTGGCATGCCGAGGAGTGCCGCCGCATCTACGGCCGCGTGATCCCGCCGCGCCTGCCCAATGTGCGGCAGTTCGTGCTGCGCGAGCCGATCGGGGTCTGCGCCGCCTTCACGCCGTGGAACTTTCCGTACAACCAGGCCATCCGCAAGATCGCGGCGGCGATCGCGGCCGGCTGCACCATCATCCTCAAGGGGCCGGAGGATTCGCCGAGCGCGGTGGTGGCGATCGCGCGCCTGTTCCACGAAGCCGGCCTGCCGCCCGGCGTGCTCAACATCGTCTGGGGCGTGCCGCACGAGGTCTCCGAGTACTTGATCGCGTCGCCCATCGTGCGCAAGGTGTCGTTCACCGGCTCGGTGCCGGTGGGCAAGCAGCTGGCGGCGCTTGCCGGCAGCCACATGAAGCGCATCACGATGGAGCTCGGCGGCCATTCGCCTGTGATCGTCTGCGACGACGCCGAGGTCGAACGCGCGGCCACGATGCTGGCCGCCTTCAAGTTCACCAACGCGGGCCAGGTCTGCGTCTCGCCGACCCGCTTCTACATCCAGGAGAAGGCCTGGGACCGGTTCATGGCGCGCTTCACCGAAGCCAGCCGCGGCATCAAGGTCGGCGCCGGGATCGAGGCCGGCACCACCATGGGCCCGCTGGCGCACGCCCGGCGGGTCGCTGCGATGACCGATTTCGTGCAGGACGCGGCCGAGCGCGGCGCCCGCATCGAGGTCGGCGGCGAACGCATCGGCGAGATCGGCAACTTCTTCGCCCCGACCGTCATCGTCGCGCCGCCCGACGATGCGCGGATCATGCAGTCGGAGCCCTTCGGGCCGGTCGCGGCCTGCGTGCCGTTCAAGGAGCTCGACGAAGCCATCCGGCGCGCCAACAGCCTGCCCTATGGGCTCTCGTCCTATGCGTTCACCACCTCCAGCAAGAGCGCGTTGCGGATCCAGAACGGCATCGAGGCCGGGATGGTCAACATCAACCATTTCGGCCAGGGCCTGCCCGAGATGCCCTTCGGCGGCATCAAGGACAGCGGCATGGGCAGCGAGGGCGGCACCGAGACCTTCGACGGCTACCTGGTCACCAAGTTCGTCACGCAGATGGACTGACCGTCCATGCTTTTCGCCTCTCCCTCCACAAGGAAACCCATGAACTTCTCCATGAAGAACGCCCTCGGGACCGCCGTCTTCTCGGCGCTGATGACACTGGGCGGCGCACAGGCCGCCACGCCCGCGGACACGCTGGTGATCGCGCGCGACATCAGCGCCTTTCTGTCGCTGGACCCGCAGGAGGCCTTCGAGATCGCCTCGGGCGACACGCTGAACAACCTGTACCTGCGGCTGGTGCAGCATGACCCGCTCGACTTCGCGAAGATCGTGCCGGGCGTGGCCGAAAGCTGGGAGGTCGCCCCCGACGGCAAGCAGATCGTGTTCAAGATCAGGCCGGGCCTCAAGTTCCAGTCGGGCAACGCGGTGACGGCCGAGGACGCCGCCTTCTCTCTGCGCCGTGGCGTGCAGATGGGCAAGCCGCCGTCGATCATCCTGCGCCAGTTCGGCTGGACGAAGGACAACGTCGAACAGCATGTGCGGGGCGAAGGCGACAAGCTGGTGCTGACCTTCAGCCAGCCCTATGCGACCGACCTGATGCTGAGTGCGCTGAGCGCCGCGATCGCCTCGGTGGTCGACAAGAAGCTGGTCCTGGCCAACGAGCAGAACGGCGACCTCGGCAACGCCTGGCTCAGGACCCGGTCGGCCGGTGCGGGCCCGTACAAGCTGGTGGAGTGGAAGGCCAAGGACGCGGTGGTGCTCGAGGCCTTCCCGGGCTATGCGGGCGGTACCGCGCCGAAGATCAAGCGGGTGATCGTGCGCCATGTGTCCGAGCCGGCCGCCCAGCGGCTGCTGCTCGAGAAGGGCGATGTCGACGTGGCGGCCGACCTGAACCCGGACCAGATCCAGGCCCTGGCCTCCAAGCCGGAGCTGAAGGTGCTGCAGGTGCCGCGCGGGACCGTGTACTACCTGGCCCTGAACCAGGCCAACCCGAACCTGGCCAAGCCCGAGGTGTGGCAGGCGGTACGCTGGCTGGTCGACTACGAAGGCATCGCCAACCAGCTGTTCCGCGGCCAGTACAAGGTCAACCAGTCGCCCGTCGCCGCGGGCGTCTCCGGCGCCTTGCCCGAGAAACCCTACAAGCTCGACGTCGCGAAGGCCAAGGCGCTGCTCGCCAAGGCCGGCCTCGCGGACGGCTTCAGCATCTCGGTCGATGCGATGGCCGCCAGTCCGTACCGGGAGATCGCGCAGTCGCTGCAATCGACCTTCGGCCAGGCCGGCATCAAGCTCGACCTGCGGGTGGCGGAGCCGTCGCAGGTGCTGACTCGCTACCGCGAACGCCGCCACGACATGATCGTCTTCGTCTGGGCGCCGGACTATTCCGACCCCAGTTCGACCATCGAGTTCTTCACGCGCAATGCCGACAACGCCGACGGCGTCGCGAACAAGAATGCGGCCTGGCGCAGCCGCTGGCTGATCCCGCAACTGACCGCCAAGACCGAGGAAGCCTCGCACGAGGTGAACGCGGAGGCACGCATGCAGCGCTACGGCGAACTGCAGCGCGTGGTGCGCGATGATTCCCCGTTCGTCTTCATGGTGCAGAAGGTCGAGCCGGTCGCGATGCGCAGCAACGTCCAGCGCTATGGCGGCGCCGTGACCTTCGACTCCACCGCCTACCAGGTCATCGAAAAACGATGAGCCGGGCCGAGACGACGGCGCCTTTGGTCGACGACCTCGACGATGCCATTGCGGCACCGAAGGCCGCGGCACGGCCCGCGGCGCTCGCATGGCGCCGCCGGGCGCGCTGGCTCGTGTCGACGCTGCTGACGGTGGCCATCACGCTGGCCGGCCTGCTGCTGGTGACCTTCGTGCTCGGCCGGGTGCTGCCGACCGACCCGGTGCTGCGCATCGTCGGCGACCGCGCACCGCAGGAGCTGTACGACCGGGTGTTTCGAGAGATGGGGCTGCATCGCCCGGTGACCGAGCAGTTCACGCTGTTCGTCGGCGACATGCTGCGCGGCAATTTCGGCCGGTCGCTGGTCACCGGCAATCCGATCGCGGAAGACATCCTGCGCTATTTCCCGGCCACCTTCGAACTGGCGACGCTGGCCATCGCGATCGGCGTGCTGCTGGGGATTCCGCTGGGCGTGCTGTGCGCCCGCTACGCGGGCCGGCTGCCGGATCACATCGCGCGCATCGCATCGCTCGCTGGCCACTCGGTGCCGATCTTCTGGCTCGGCATCGTCGGACTGCTGGTGTTCTATGCCAACCTCGGCTGGGTCGCCGGGCCCGGCCGCCTCGACGTCGCCTACCGCTACTCGGTACCGGCCGTGACGCACCTGATGCTGGTCGACACCGCCCTGGCCGGCGAGTGGGAGGCCTTCGGCAACGCGTTCTCGCACATCGTGCTGCCGGCCGGCCTGCTGGGCCTGGTGGCGCTGGGCTACGTGACGCGCATGACGCGCAGCTTCCTGTTGTGGCAACTGCGCCAGGACTACACGACGGTGCTGCGCCTCAAGGGACTCAGCGAAGCCGCGATCCTGTGGCGGCATTCGCTGCGCAACGCGGCCGGGCCGATTCTCTCGGTGATCGCGCTGACCTACGCCTACCTGCTCGAAGGGGCGGTGCTCACCGAAACGGTCTTCGCCTGGCCGGGGCTCGGCATGTACATCACCGACTCGCTGTTCGCCGCCGACATTCCCGCGGTGCTCACCGCCACCTTGCTGGTCGGGCTGATCTTCATGCTGATCAACATCACGGCCGAGCTGATCCAGTCGGCGCTCGATCCGAGGACGCGTCATTCATGAACCATCTCAGCGCATCCGTTCGCTGGCTGGCGTCGGACACGCCGACGACCCGCACCCAGGCGCGCCTCGGCGCGGCCTACCGATGGCTGCGTCGCCTCGCCGCCCACCCGATCGGGCTCGCTGGCCTCGCGATCGTCGGCCTGATCACCGCGATCGCGCTTTGCGCATCGGTGCTGCCGCTGGCCGACCCGTCCGCGCAGTCGCTCGGCGAGCGCCTGCTCGCACCGTCGGCGGGCCACTGGCTCGGAACCGACACGCTGGGCCGCGACATCCTCTCGCGGCTGGTGTTCGGCGCCCGGCCGACGCTGGCCATCGTCGCGCTGGTGCTGCTGGCCAGCGTGCCCGCGGGGCTCCTGATCGGCGCCGCCGCGGGCTTGTGGGGCGGTTGGGTCGATGCCGTTCTGATGCGCATCGCCGACGTCTTCATGGCCTTCCCGCGCTTGATCCTGGCCATTGCTGTCGCGGCCACGCTGAGCACCGGGCTGTGGACCGCCGTGATCGCGATCGCGCTGACCGGATGGCCGCCCTACGCGCGCGTCGCGCGGGCCGAAGTCGCGGCGGTGCGACAGGCCGAATTCATCCAGTCGGCCCGCGCGCTCGGCGTCTCGCGCCTGCGGCTGCTGCTGCGCCATGCGCTGCCGCTGTGCCTGCCCTCGGCCGTGGTCCGCGCGGCCCTGGACGCGCCGGGCATCGTGCTGATCACCTCGGGCCTGGGCTTCCTGGGGCTCGGCCTGCCGCCGCCCGCGCCCGAGTGGGGTGCCATGGTGGCCGAAGGGCGCGCCATCGTCTTCGAGGCCTGGTGGGTGTCGACGCTGCCGGGCCTGCTGATCCTGGCGCTGAGCCTGGGCTTCAACTTTCTCGGCGACGCGCTGCGCGACGTCGTCGACCCCGGCGTGAAGTGAACACCACATGACATCGACGACGCATCGCGACACGGGCGGCGTTCCACTGCTCGAGATCGACAACCTGCGCATCGCCTTCGCCACGCCGCAGGGGCGCAGCGAGGCCGTGCGCGGCGTGAGCCTGCGCATGGGTCGAGAACGGCTCGCCGTGGTCGGTGAATCGGGCTCCGGAAAATCCATCACCTTTCGCTCGCTGCTGGGCCTGCTGCCCGCCAGCGCGACGGTCAGCGCGCAGCGCATGGCGCTCGACGGCCGCAACCTGCTGGGACTGGACGCGCGCGGGCTGCGCCAGGTGCGCGGGCGGCGCATCGGCATGGTGGTGCAGGACCCGCGGCAGGGCCTGGACCCGCTGATGACCATCGGCCGGCAACTCGCCGAAATGCTCCGGCTGCACGGCAAGGCGCCGCGGCTGGGCGTGCAGCGGCGCGTGCGCGAGCTGCTGGCCGAGGTCCACATCCGCGAGCCCGGCCGCGTGGCGGATCTCTATCCGCACCAGGTTTCGGGTGGCATGGCGCAGCGCGCGATGCTGGCCATGATGCTGTCGGCCGAGCCCGACCTGCTGATCGCCGACGAGGCCACTTCGGCGCTCGACGCCGTGGTGCGCCACCACATGCTGGCGCTGATCGACGAGCAGGTGCGCCTGCGCGGCATGGGGCTGATCCTGATCAGCCACGACCTCGATCTGGTGGCCGGCTACGCGGACCGCGTCATCGTGATGTACGCCGGGCGCGTGATGGAGGAGCTTCCGGCCGGCGGCATGGCGCTGGCGGCGAGCCATCCGTACACGCGCGGCCTCATGGCCTGCCGCCCTTCGCTGGAGCACCCCGGCGCGGATCTTCCGGTACTGAACAGGGACCCCGCATGGCTGAATTGAACTCGCCCCCAGGTTGGCTCACTGCGTGTAGCCGCCCACCCCCGGCCGGGGGCAACACCAGCGGCCCGGCGAAGCCGGCTCCGCGGTGTTCCACCAACGGATCTGGCCGCGCCGGCCGTGGCAATGGCCTTCGCAGTGGAGAACTGAAATGCATGCACCAGCAGCCCTGACGGTCTCCGACCTCGTGATCCGGCGTGGCAGCTCGACGGTCGTCTCGGGCGTGTCCTTCTCGGTGCCGCACGGCGGCAGCCTCGGCATCGTGGGCGAATCGGGCTGCGGCAAGAGCACCATCCTGCGCGCCGTCGCCGGCATCGATCCCGACTGGCAGGGGCGGGTCGCGGTGATGGGGCAGCCGATCGGCCGGCGCCGCAGCCTGGCCGACCGGCGGGTGCTGCAGATGGTGTTCCAGGACCCGCTGGCCGCACTCAATCCGACCCACACGATCGACGAGGCCCTGCGCGAGCCGCTGATCGTGCACGGCATGAACGCGCACGACCGGCGCATCGCCGACGCGCTGCGCACGGTGGCGCTGCCGCCGACGGTGCGCTTCCGCTTTCCGGGCCAGCTCTCGGGCGGGCAGCGCCAGCGCGTGTGCATCGCACGGGCGCTGCTGGTGGAGCCGCGGCTGCTGCTGCTCGACGAGCCGACCTCGGCGCTCGACGTCTCGGTCCAGGCCGAGGTGCTGAACCTGTTGTCGCGGCTGCGGCGCGAACTGCAGCAGGCCTTCGTGATGGTCAGTCACGACCTGCACGTCGTCGCCCACATGTGCGATCACATCGCCTTCATGGTCGGCGGCCGCTTCGTCGAGGTGCTGACGCGCGCCGACCTGGTCGCTGGCCGCGTACGCTCCGACGAGGCGCGCCAGCTCATGGCGGCCGCGGGTGCGCGCTGAAAGCCTCCGTGGGTTGTTTTCTGAAGTTCCATATATCAGAACATTTGTTTTTCATATTGGAACTATTTAGGATCGATCCACTGCGGAAGAACGCCTTGCCCCTCTCTTTCTCGTACCCGTATCCGTCCCCCACGCCATGAAATCTTCCGTGCCAGCCACCTTGCCCTTGTCGGGCGTTCGCGTCGTCGAATTCTGTTCGACGGCCTCCGGCCCGTTCTCGACCATGCTGCTCTCGGACATGGGCGCCGATGTGATCAAGGTCGAGCCGCCCAGCGGCGACGGCCTGCGCCAGTGGCCGCCGCTCAACGAGGGCTACAGCGAGAACTTCGCGGCGCTCAATCGCAACAAGCGCTCGGTGGCGCTGGACCTGAAGGCGCCGGTCGACGTGGCGCTGGCCCGCCGACTGATCCTCGATGCCGACATCGTGGTCGAGAACAACCGGCCCGGCGTGATGGACCGGCTCGGCCTGGGTTACGCGAGCTTCGCCGGAAGCCGGCCGCAGTTGCTCTACTGCTCGATCTCGGCCTATGGACAGAGCGGTCCGCGCTCGGGCGAGGGCGGCTTCGACCTCACGGTCCAGGCGGCGGCCGGGGTCATGAGCATCACCGGCGAGCCGGGCGGCGCGCCGGTCAAGTGCGGCGTGCCGCTGTCGGACTTCGCCTCCGGCCTGTATGCCGCCTTCTCGATTGCGGCGGCGCTGGCGCAGGTGCGCGCGGGCGGGCCCGGCGCGCACATCGACGTGCCGATGTTCGGCTGCACGCTGGGCATCGCGGCGCTGCAGACCAGCGAGTACTTCGGCAACGGCCGCAGCCCGGTGAAGCTCGGTTCGGCCCATCCGCGCAACGCGCCCTACCAGGCCTTCCAGGCCGGCGATGGCTACTTCGCCATTGCCGCCGGCAACCACAAGCTGTGGCTCGATGTCTGCCGCGTGGTCGAGATGCCCGAGCTCGCATCGGACGCGCGCTTTCTCAGCACCACCGACAGGGCGGCGCACCAGGAGGCGCTCAAGCAGATCCTCGAAGAGGTGTTCATGCGGCAGCCCGTGGCGCACTGGATCGAGGCCTTCCACGCCGCGGGCGTGCCACATGCGCGCATCAACGACTACGCCGCTGCGCTGGCCGACCCGCAGACGCTGCACATGGACTGGGTCCAGCCGCTGCAGCTGCCCAACGGCCGGCAGACGCGCACCTTCGCGTCGCCGATCCGGCTCAACGGCCAGGGCTTTCCGATCCGCCGCGCGCCGCCGGCGCTCGGCGAGCACACCGAGGAAATCCGCCGCCAATTCGCCGAAGGGAGTGCCTGATGTCCGATCGATTGCTCGAATTCGTCGCGGCGATGACGCGACTGGTCGACCTGCCGCAGGGCGTGCCGGCCGACGAGGCCACGATGCTCGCCCAGGCGGCGCCATTGATGCGCCACCTGGTCGCGCGGGACGACTGGCTGCCCGATGCGATGGCGGCGAGCCATCCGCAGTACTACCAGCAACATCTGCTGTACGGCGATCCGCTGGACCGCTTCTCGCTCGTGAGCTTCGTCTGGGGCCCGGGCCAGAAGACGCCGGTCCACGACCACACGGTGTGGGGAATCATCGGCATGCTGCGCGGCGCCGAGTGCGCGCAGCGCTACCTGCGCGCGGCGGACGGCCGGCTGCGGGCCGACGGCGACGAGCTGCGGCTCGAGCCCGGCGACATCGACCAGGTGTCGCCGCGCATCGGCGACATCCACGTGGTGCGCAATGCCTTCGCCGACCGGACCTCGATCAGCATCCACCTGTACGGCGGCAACATCGGGCGCATCGCGCGCCACGTCTACGTGCCCGAAACCGGCGAAAGCAAGGCCTTCGTGTCGGGCTACTCGAACGCGCTGGTGCCGAACCTGTGGGCCCGGGGCGCGGCATGACGAGCACCCCTTCCGAACTGCGGATCACGCGCAGCGCCGACGTGATGCACCTGAGCCTGCAGCGCCCCGACAAGGGCAACGCGCTGTCGGCCGCGCTGGTGTCCGAGCTGACGCGGGCCGTCGAGGCCGCCGCCGCCGAGCAGGTGAGCCTGCTGGTGCTCTCGGGCGAAGGCCGCCACTTCTGCACCGGTTTCGACCTGTCCGGGCTCGACCAGGAGACCGACGAAAGCCTGCTGGCGCGCTTCGTCCGCGTCGAGCTGCTGCTGCAGGCGCTGCACGCGGCACCGTTCACGACGCTGGCGCTGGCCCACGGCCGCACCATGGGCGCGGGCGCCGACCTGTTCTGCGCCTGCGCCGAGCGCTGGATCGTCGGCGATGCATCGTTCGCCTTCCCGGGTGCCGCCTTCGGCCTGGTGCTCGGCACCGCGCGGCTGGCCGACACCATCGGCCCGACGCAGGCGCGTGACTGGATCGAGGGCGGTCGCCTGATCGACGGGCCGGCCGCCCTGGCCAGCGGACTGGCCACGCGGCAGCTGCTGCCCGAAGCGCTCGATGAAGAGCTGGCACGGCTCACCGCGCGCACTCGGCGCCTCGATGCCCCGACCCGGCGCGCCGTTCACGCGGCCATCGATTGCGGTCGCCGGCCTCGCGGTGACGCGGGCGACGCGCAGGACCTGCTGCGCCTCGCCCACTCGGCCGCGCGGCCCGGCCTGCGCGACCGCATCGCAGCCTACCGCGCCGCCCAGACAAAGGCCTGAGAGGCGCAGTCGTTCATTTCTCCCGAAGGATTTCAACAGTGACTCCAGTTCCGTCTTCCCGCCCACTTTCGACACTGCTCAATCCCCGCTCGGTGGCGGTCATCGGCGCCTCGGAAGACCAGACCAAATTCGGCGGCCGGCTATACAAGACCTTGCTGCAGCACCGCTACGACGGCGCGGTCTATCCGATCAACCCGGGCCGCGACTCGCTGTTCGGCCTCAAGACCTATGCCAGCGTCGACGCCACGCCGACGGCGCCCGACATGGTCATCATGGCGCTGCCGCGCAACAAGGTGAAGGACGAGATCGCGGCCTGTGCCGCTCGCGGCGCCAAGGCCGGGATCATCATCACCTCGAAGTTTTCCGACGCCGGCCCCGAGGGCCTGGCGCTGGAACGCGAAGTGGTGGCCGCGGCCGCCGCGCACGGCATGCGGCTGATCGGTCCCAATTGCCTCGGGCTGATCAGTCCGGTCAACAAGCTGGTGCTGTGCTCGTCGCCGGCGCTCAATGTCGAGCACCTGATCGAGGCGCCGATCGGCTTCATCAGCCAGAGCGGCGCGCTGATGGGCACCTTGTTCGATCGCTCGCACGGCATGGGAATCGGCTTTTCGCATTGCGTCTCGGTCGGCAACCAGGCCGACCTCGAGCTCACGGACTTCATCGAGTTCCTGATCGAGGACGAGCGCACCCAGGTGATCTGCAGCTACGTGGAGGGCATCAAGTCGCCGCAGCGCTTCGTCGAGCTGGCGCGCCGCGCGCGGGCCGCGGGCAAGCCCTGGCTGATGGTCAAGGCCGGCGCCACCGCGGACGGCAGCCGTGCGGCCTACTCGCACACGGCCAGCCTGGCCGGCGACTTCGCGGCCCTGAAGGCGGTCTGCGAGCGTGAGAACGTGGTCATGCTGGACGACCCGCTCGACATGCTGAGCCTGGCGCGGGCGATGGTCCGCTACCCGAAGCGCGTGGTGCGCAACGTGGCCGTGATCACCACCTCGGGCGGTGGCGGCGCGATCACGGCCGACCAGCTCTCGCATGCCGGCATCCCGCTGGCCCGCTTCGAGCCGGCGACGGTCGAGGGTCTCGCGGAGCACTATTCCGAAGGCCAGGCCGCCAATCCGATCGACGTCGGCGGCCGCAAGCACGACGGCACCGACGAGCTCGGCGTGGTCACGGCCGAGCTGGCGCTGTCCGATCCGAACACCGACCTCGGCCTGATGGTGTTGACCACCGCGCCGGACGTGCCGGGCCTGACGCGGCAGCTGGCCGACGGCGCCGACAAGCCCCGCGCCGGCGGCAAGCCGACGCTCTATGTGATGCTGCCGGGCCGCGTCGCCGTGCCGGCACGCGCCATCCTGGTCGAACGCGGGCTGCCTTACGTCGACACGCTGGCCGAGGCGATGAGTGTGCTGCGCGGCTGGAAGTCGTGGTCCGACTACCGCGAGCCGGCGCCCGCCGCGCGGCCGACCGACAACTACCGTTTCGAGCGGCCCGCGGCCGGTGCGCTCGGCGAGGCGGCCTCGAAGGCGCTGGTGGGCAGCGCGGGGCTGCCGGTCAACCGCGAGCGGCTGGTGCGCAACGCCGACGAGGCGCTGGCGGCCGCCGCGCAACTGGGCTTCCCGCTGGTGCTCAAGGTGGTGTCGCCCGACATCGCCCACAAGTCGGACGTGGGCGGCGTCGCCTTGAACATCGTCGACGCCGCCGACCTGCGAGAGCGCCTGGCGCGGATGCAGGCCCGCATCGCCGAAGCCGCGCCACGGGCCCGCGTGGACGGCTATTCGCTGCAGGCGCAGGAGTCCGGCGAGCTGGAGTTGATCATCGGCGCGCGCCGCGATGCGCAGTTCGGCGCCCAGGTGGTCGTCGGTGCCGGCGGCGTGCTGGTGGAGCTGCTCAAGGACATCGCGGTGCTGCCGGCGCCGGTCGACGCGGCGAGCGCGCGGCGTGCCGTCGAAGGCCTGAAGGTGGCGCCGCTGCTGGCCGCCTACCGTGGGCGCGGCGCGCTCGACGTCGATGCGGTGGTGGACGCCATCGTGCGGCTGGGCTGGCTGGCCCACGACCTGGCGAGCGCGTCGCCGGACGACGATTTCGAGATCGAAGTCAATCCGCTCAAGGTCCGRCTGAAAGGCCAGGGCGCGGTGGCCGTCGACGCCCGCGCGCGCATCGGCAATCACTGATCCTTCATCGATTCATTGGAGACACATCACATGGCACAAATCAAGATCGAACAGCACGGCAAGGTCACGCTGTTCACCATCGACCGCCCGTCGCGCAAGAACGCGATCTGCAAGGACACGGCACTCGAGCTGCAGGCCGGCTTCGCCGAGTTCGACGCCTCGGAGCAGCGCGTGGCGGTGATCACCGGCAGCGGCAACGACGCGTTCTCGTCCGGCGCCGACGTCAGCAACCTGCCCGAACTCTGGCGCTGCATTCCGGGTTCGGGTTTCACGACCGACAAGCCCATCATCGCCGCGACTGCGGGCTGGGTGGTCGGCGGCGCGATGGTGCTGACCATGATGTGCGACCTTCTGGTGGCGGCCGAAAACACGAAGTTCTCCTATCCCGAGGCGCGCCTCGGTTTCACCGGCGGCATGATCGCCGGCCTGGCGGCGCGCATCCCGCACAAGGTCGCGATGGACATCATGCTGCTCGGCCGCAGCGTGGAGGCGCAGCGGGCCTACGACGTCGGACTGGCCACCGACGTGGTGCCGGTCGGCAAGCAGGTCGAGGTGGCGATGCAGCAGGCCGAGACGCTGGCCAAGTCGGCGCCCCTGGTGCTCGCCACCATCAAGCGCTTCGTCAACCAGCACGTGTTGCCGAAGAGCCCGTCGGAGGCCATGGCCGAGACCCTGCGCCAACTCAACGTGGTGCGCGACAGCGCGGACATCCAGGAGGGGATGGCGGCCTTCCGGGAGAAGCGCTCCCCGGTCTACACGGGCCGCTGAGTGCGCCCGCCGTTCGAAGACAACCACAGAAACCCACCATCGCCATGTCCTCACCGCTTCGACACCTGCTGTTGCCGCTCGGCGCAGCCCTGATCGCGCTGAGCGCGTCCTCCGTCCACGCCCAGGCCGCACCGGCGGGCTGGCCGAACAAGCCGATCCGCGTGATCGTGCCGTATCCGGCCGGCGGCAACTCCGACGCCATCGGCCGCTTCATCGCCGACAAGCTCGGCGCGGCGCTGGGGCAATCGATGGTGGTCGACAACCGCGGCGGCGCGGGCGCCACGATCGGTGCCGACCTCGCGGCGCGCGCGCCCGGCGACGGCTACACCTTCATGGTGGCGCCGACGGCGGTGTTCGCGATCACGCCGCATCTGCGCAAGGTGCCCTACAGCCCGTTCGCGGATTTCGTGCCGATCGCCCAGCTGACCGGCAGCTACTCGATCGCGACCGCGCGCAAGGACGCGCCCTTCAACGACGTCAAGGAACTCGTGGCCGCCGCGCGCAAGGCGCCGGGCAAGTACACCTTCGGCTCGGCCGGCCCGGCGACCGCGACCCACCTGGCGGGCGAGATGGTCAACTACAAGGCGGGCATCAGCATGCTGCACGTGCCTTACAAGGGCTCGGCCGAAGCGCTCTCGGACCTGATGGGCGGGCGCATCGACATGATCTACGACCCGGTGAGCCTGACCCAGGTCAAGGCCGGCAAGGTCAAGGCGATCGCGGTGCTGAGCAAGACGCGCCATCCCGAACTGCCGGACGTGCCCACGATCCGGGAGCAGGGCTACGACCTGGATACGCGCAGCTGGTTCGGCCTGTTCGCGCCCAAGGGCACGCCCAAGGCGGTGGTCGACCGGACGGCCGCCGAGGTCGAGAAGATCCTTGCGACCGAAGAGGCGCGGCAGCTGTTGCTGCGCATGAGCCAGTACCCGGAATACGTCGGCCCGGCCGCCTTTGCCGCGCAGATCAAGGACGACAGTACCTTTTTCAAGGACCTGATCGTGCGCGCCGACATCCACGTCGAATAGGGAGCACCGCGTGATGCCTGGACTGCTTGCGAGGGCGCTGATCGCCGTGGCGGCTTGCTGCCTGGCGCCGGCTTCGATGGCTCAGGGCCAGTGGCCCGATCGGCCGATCCGGCTGATCGTGCCGTATCCGCCGGGCGGCACCAGCGACAACCTCGGGCGGCTGGTGGCGCAGCGCCTCGGCGCGAACCTTCACGCGACGGTGATCGTCGACAACAGGCCGGGCGGCACCACGCAGATCGGCACCGAACTGGCCTCGCGCGCCGCCCCGGACGGCTACACGGTGCTGCTTGGCGCCGTGACGGCCTTCACCGTGCTGCCGCACCTGCGCAACAAGCTGCCCTACGACCCGATCAACGGTTTCGAGCCGCTGGGTGGCGTCGCGCAGTACCTGTCGGTGTTGTCGGTGCGCAAGGATCTCGGCGTGGCCAGCCTGCCCGAGCTGGTGAAGATGGCCAAGGCGCGACCCGGGAAACTGAGCTACGGTTCGGCCGGCCAGGCTTCCTTCGGCCACATCGCCGGCGAGATCCTCAAGCGCGAGACCGGCATCGACATGCTGCATGTGCCGTTCAAGGGCTCGGCCGATGCCGTCAATGCGCTGGCGGCGGGGCAGATCGACATGCTGATCGACGGCGCGACCGTCCCGCTGGCCAGGGATGGGCGCGTGCTGCCGCTGGCTGCCTTCGGCGCTGTGCGCCATCCCGAGCTGCCCGAAGTGCCGAGCCTCCCCGAGACCGGCATCCAGGTGAAGCAGCCGGCCGGGCCCGGCTGGGGCCTGTTCGCGCCCAAGGGCACGCCGGCGTCGATCAACCAGCGCTATTCGCAGGCGCTGCAGGCCCTGCTGGCCGAGCCCGACACCCAGGCCAAGCTGCGCCGCATCAGCACGCTGCCCGACTGGCGGTCGCCCGAAGAGCTTCGCCGCGCGATCCAGAGCGACAACCGGCTCTACGGCGAACTGTTGCCCGCCATCGGTCTGCGCGCCGAAGACTGAGCGGCCGCGGGCGACGGCCGTGCGTTCGACGCGATCAGCCACTGCGCCGCGTAGTAGCTCGCCAGCACCCACAGCGAGGCCACCGGCAGCGGCTGCACGAAGCGGTTGGTCGCCAGCAGCGCGTCGCTCACCATGAAGAGGCAGGCGCCCAGCGCCACCTGCCGCGCGCCTGCATCGCCCAGGACGGCCGCGCGGCCGAGGGCCTGGGCCGCCATGCAGGCGATCACCAGCACATAGACCCCGACCGGAATTCGCAGGCCGGCGGGCAGGCCGCCCCACCACAGGAAGGCGTACATCAGGACACCGATCGCGAGCGTGGCGGCCAGCGCGCGGCGGCGCGGAAGGAGCCCCACGCCATCGGCGAAAAGCGCGATGTACGCAAGGTGCGCGAGCAGGAAGGCCACCAGGCCCGGGACGAACAGGCTTGGCCACATCAGCAGCACGTCGCCGGCCAGCGATGCCGCCAGGCCCGCTGCCAGCAGCACGGCGAAGCGCGCCGGCATGGCGCTGGTGCGTGCGCGGCTCACGGCGAAAGCGATCAGGATCGCGAGCGCCAGCGGCTTGAAGACGACGTGGAGGCCGGAGAGCCCGAGGGCGCCGCTCGCGGTCGCCAGCGCGGCGGCATCGACGAACAGCACGCCGATCACCGGCAGCCGGCCCTGCAGCACCGCGCCCGTGGCCCAGAGCCCGGCGGTCAGCGCCCCGAGCCACACCAGCGAGGTGGTGAACGCGAGCGTGTCCGAGAACCACAGGAAGGCGGTGGCGCCGACCAGCAGCAGGGCGAACTGCAGCGCCGCGAAGGCCTGCACGCCGTGCGAGGCCGGCGGCTCGTAGCGCTGCACCTGGCGGACGTCGAAGGGCGGCTTCGGGTCGCTGGCCGCCAGGTCGGCCGGCCGCCAGCCCGGCGGCTTGAACCACAGGCGCAGCTTGTCGCTCCAGCGCCGGGTGCGCCAGCTGTCGCGCGCCAGCGACCAGTAGACCTCGGCATTGGCCCATACCGGATCCCAGCTCCGCAGCGGGCTCCGGGTGCCGTAGACGCAGGGCTCGTCCTCTTCCTTGAAGGTGCCGAACAGGCGGTCCCAGACGATCAGCACGCCGCCGTAGTTGCGGTCGACGTAGCGGTCGTTGACCGCGTGGTGCACCCGGTGGTTGGAGGGCGAGCAGAACCAGCGGTCGAACCAGCCCAGCCTGCCGACCTGCTCGGTGTGGACCCAGAACTGGTAGAGCAGGTCGATCAGCGCGACCACGCCGAAGACCAGCGGCGGCACGCCGGCAATGGCCATCGGCAGATAGAAGATCCAGCCGAACAGCGCGCCGCTGGAGGTCTGGCGCAGAGCGGTCGAGAGGTTGTAGTGCTGGCTCTGGTGATGCACCACGTGCGCCGCCCACAGCACCGCGCTCTCGTGGCCGAAGCGGTGCAGCCAGTAGTAGCAGAAGTCGTAGAAGACCAGCGCCGCCAGCCAGCCGTACCAGCGCATCCAGAAATCCTCGTCGGGAAACAGCGCGAAGGCCGACCAGCAGGCGGTGTAGATGCCGATGCGCAGCAGTCCGGTGAGGACCGCGCTGATCTGGCTCAGCATGCCCAGGCCGATGCTGTTGAGCGTGTCGGGCAGGCGGTAGGTGTCCTGGCCGGTGCCGCGCCGTGCGCGCAGCCGGCCGACCAGGAACTCGATCCCGATCAGCAGGAAGAAGACGGGGGTCGCGAGAACGATGATCTGGCCAGGTCGCATGACAGGGATTCTCGGCGTCACGAGGGAAGAAACGTCCCCATGCTTCCCCTGTCACGGACCCGTCACCGCGGCGCCACCGCCGCGTCACGCGCGACTGCGATCGTGCCCTTCCATGCAACGCGACGACGCCTTTCTTCGCGCATGGCGCGACACGACCGGTCCGGCGGGCGCCGCGGCCGATGACGAAGCCACCCGGCCGCCACAGCGCTACCGCACCCTGTGGATTTCCGATCTGCACCTGGGCACGCCCGGCTGCCAGGCGCGGGCGCTGCTCGATTTCCTCAGGCACACCGAGTGCGAGACCCTGTTCCTGGTCGGCGACATCATCGACGGCTGGCAGCTGCGCCGCCACTGGTACTGGCCGCAGGCGCACAACGACGTGATCCAGAAGCTGCTGCGCAAGGCGCGCAAGGGCACGCGGGTGATCTTCATCCCGGGCAACCACGACGAGTTCGCGCGCAAGTACCTGCACCACAACTTCGGCGGCATCGACGTCGCGGAGGAGTGGATCCACGAGACCGCCGACGGCCGCAAGCTGTGGGTGATGCACGGCGACCTGTTCGACGGCGTGATCCAGTGCGCGAAATGGCTGGCCCATGTGGGGGATTCGCTGTACGAGTTCACCCTCCGGCTGAACCGGCACCTCAACTCGCTGCGCGCGCGCATGGGGCTGCCCTACTGGTCACTGTCCAAGTACCTGAAGCAGAAGGTCAAGCGGGCGGTCAGCTACGTCGGCGACTTCGAGAGCGCGGTGGCGCGCGAGGCCCGCCGGCGCGGCGTGCAGGGCGTGGTCTGCGGCCATATCCACCACGCGGAGCTTCGGGACATCGACGGCATCCTCTATGCCAATGACGGCGACTGGGTCGAGAGCCTGACGGCGCTGGCCGAGCATGCCGACGGCTCGCTCGAGATCCTGTACTGGGCCGGGCAGCTGCCGGCCCGTTCGAGCCTCGGGGCGGGGGCTTCGCGGCGCGCGGCGGTGTCCGCATGACGGCGGTGTCCGGCGCGCGAACCGTCGACCTCGTCTACTTCAATGCCGGCGGCGGCCATCGCGCCTCGGCGCTGGCGCTGGAGGCCGCGATCCAGCGCGCCGGCCTGCCGTGGACCGTGCGGCGGGTCAACCTGCGCGAGGTGCTGGACCCCAAGGACAGCTTCCGCAAGCTGACCGGCATGGACCCCGAAGACGTCTACAACAAGCGGCTCGCGCGCGGCTGGACGCTGGGCCTGGCGCAGGAACTCAAGCTGCTCCAGGGCATGATCCGCTGGAGCCACGCGACGCTGGTGCGGGCGTTGCAGCAGCACTGGCTGGCAACCGAGCCGGACATGGTCGTGTCGCTGATCCCGAACTTCAACCGCGCGCTGTGCGAGTCGCTGGCCTCGACGCTGCCGGGCGTTCCCTACGTGACCGTGCTGACCGACCTGGCCGATCACCCGCCGCATTTCTGGATCGAGAAGGGGCTGGACCAGCACCTGGTGTGCGGCTCGCCGAAGGCCGTCCAGCAGGCGCGCTCGGCCGGCTATGCGGACGAACGAATCCATGCCAGCTCGGGCATGCTGATGCGCTCGGCCTTCCATGAGCGGCCGCCGATCGACCGCGCCGCCGAGCGCCGCCGGCTGGGGCTCGATGCGGATCGGCCGACCGGCATCGTGCTGTTCGGCGGCCAGGGCTCGAAGGCGATGCTCGGGATCGCGAAGCGCTTGCCCGAGACCCCGCTCATCCTCGCTTGCGGCCACAACGCCGCGCTCGCGCGGGCCCTGCGCGCGTTGCCGGCGCGGGCGCCGCGGCAGGTGCTGGAATTCACGCCCGACATCGCGCACTACATGCGCCTGGCCGACTTCTTCATCGGCAAGCCCGGCCCCGGCAGCCTGAGCGAGGCGGTGCAGATGCAGTTGCCGGTGATCGTGGTGCGCAATCGCTGGACGCTGCCGCAGGAGCGCTACAACGCCCAGTGGGTGCGCGAGCAGGGCGTGGGGCTGGTGTGCGGCAGCTTCGCCAAGGTAGGGCCAGCGGTCGACGAGCTGACCGGGCAACTGGGGCGCTACCGGGCGGCGACGCGCAGGATCCAGAACCGGGCGATGTTCGAGTTGCCGGTCATCCTGCAGGACATCCTTGTCCGGGCGGAGCGCCCCGCCCCCGAGTCAGCCTCGGCGGGGCTTGAAAGTAGAACTTTATAAGTACAAGCAGTTACACTCGGCTTGGAGCAACCGAGGAGAAGACTGTGAAAAAGACGAGCGGGCGTGTACTCCCGGGCATCCTGATTCTGGTGGCGTCGTTGACCGGCTGCGAGGGCGGTACCCGGACCGCGGCCTCGGGCGGCGATTCGACGACCTTTGCGGCGGCGCCGGCGCCGGTCGTGGTCACCTGGCAGCCCCGGAACAAGCCCGAGGAGTTCCTCAGCGGCTGGCGTCCGAAGGAACGGGCATCCGGGCGCTGAAAAAGAAAAGCCTTGCAAGTCGCTGACCTGCAAGGCTTTCTGATTTGGTGGCTCTTCACGGACTCGAACCGCGGACCTGTGGATTATGATTCCATCGCTCTAACCGACTGAGCTAAAGAGCCGAGCCCGAGATTATAACCCTATTGGCAGCGACCTCGGCCGCAGCGCGGAAGTTTCTCGAGTTCGTCGCTCACCAGCCCGCACGTTCAGCCGGTCCAGCGTCTCCACCGAATGGTTGCTCACGTCGTGCGCCGTGTCGCGGCCGGGCCCGCTGCCGTGTGCGATCTGCCGACTCCGGGCGACCATCCCGTCCGTAAAAAGCCGAGGTCAAAATCTGCCGATGTTCTCGCCCGCCGCGAATCCCGACGTCTTCGATGCCATGCCGGACGACCAGTTGATGCTGGCCTATGCCGGCGGCGACACCAGCGCCTTCGACGCGCTCTACGCGCGCCACGAAAGCGCGCTGCTGCGCTTTGTCCGGCGGCTGCTGGGCATGCGGCTCGCGGCCGAAGCCGACGAGGTGTTCCAGGAGACCTGGATGCGGATCGTCGCGGCGCGCGACAGCTTTTCGCCGCGTGGGGCCGCCTGGCGCATCTGGGCTTTCACGATCGCGCACAACCTGGCGATGGACCGGCTGCGCGCGAGCGGCCGCGAGGTCGCGTTCTATGCCCACGACGAGGACGGCGACGGCCTCGAGGCGGCGCAGCTCTTCAGCCGCGGCTTGCTGCGCGACGGCGCCTCGATCGGCGATGCCGTGCACCCGTCGGCCGAGGAGCTGGCGTTCTGGCGCGCCGCCGGGAGGCGCCTGCTCGCCTGCCTCGACGAATTGCCGGACGACCAGCGCGCAGCCTTCCTGCTGCACCACGAAGACGGCTTCACGGTGGAGGCGATGGCCGCCGCCCTGGACATCAGCTTCGAAACGGTCCGCAGCCGCCTGCGCTACGGGCTGAAGAAGCTGCGCGGCTGCATGGAACGCTACCTGTCCGTGCTGGGGCAGCGGAGGTTGTCGAATGAACTCGATGCCTGAGGACACGGACGATCTGCGCGACGCGCACCTGCGGCGCGCGCTTGCGCATGCGCCCGACCACAACGTCGCGCCCGACTGGCGGCTGCGCAAGGCCATCCTGAGGAGGGCGCACGACGCCATCGGCGCGACCGACCCGGACACCGACGCGGCCGAACTGGAACGAGCGGCCCGCCCGTGGTGGCGCCGTGCCGGGGAACGCGGTGGCAAGGATGCCAGGCGCATGCGCAGGTTCTGGAGCGCGGCCGTCGCGACCGTGCTGCTGGCGGTGCTGGTGGGCGTGCTGTGGCAGCGCGAACCGGTACCCGGGCCGGGGCTCAACGCCGAAGCGCCGGCGAAACCACCGTCGCCACCGGTGCCCGCGCCGAGCGCTGGGCCGGCCCAGGGCGGCACCGGTTCGGTCGCTTCTTTGGCCGAGTCCGTCACTGCGCCACCGCCGCCGCCGGCACCCGTTGCACCTGCGCTCCCGGAGCTGCCTCCCGCGGCCGGCAGTGCCGCGCTCCTGGCGCCGACGGACCTGCCGCCAGTCCGGCCGCGCAAGGAGTCCGAGGCGACCGCGCAGGCGCCCATCGGTATCGATCGTGCGCCGACCACCCCGGTGGCGCCCAGGGTCGCACCAGCCGCACCAGCCGCACCCGTTGCACCCGCCGCCGCGCCAGACGCGGCCCGGAAGGCGCCACCAGCGGTCCGCACCGACGAGACCGATCCGCCCACCTTCGTGGCGCTGTCGACGTGGAACCGCATCACGATCAGCCGGCGCGGCGGCGAGAGCCGGAGCCTGCCGCGGGCCGAAGCGCGCGAACTGAATGCCTTGCTGGGATCGGCCGCCTTGTCGGCGGTCGGGCCTCGACCGCTGGCCGGCGCACCCGAGTGGCGAGTCACGCTGGAGCGCAGCGGCGAGGTGCTGGCGGTGTTCGAGATCGCCGGGGCTCAGGTGCGCTGGCGCGAGGGGCGCACGCCGGCCGCCACGGGCGTGCCGTCGGCGCCGGCGCTGGCGGCCTTGCGCGAGGCGCTGCAGCGCGCGGTGCGGCCGCCGGACGCGGCGCCTGCAGGGATCTCCGAACGGCCCGCAGAAGCACGCGCGTCGCCGCGCAATCCCTGAAGCGGGTCACCAGAGGGCCTCCAGGCCGACGCGGCTTGCGGCCCCAGGTGCGAGGGGACCTTGTCTATCTACTCGTGTTTGAAGTCGGGCGTGCGCTTGGCCAGGAAGGCGTCCATGCCTTCCTTCTGGTCGGCGGTGGCGAACAGCGCGTGGAACAGCCGGCGCTCGAACATCACGCCATCGGAGAGCCCGCTCTCGAATGCCCGGTTGACCGATTCCTTGGCCGCCATCACCGCGACCTGCGAGAAGTTCGCGATCACCAGCGCGGCGCCGAGCGCCTCCTCGGCGAGCTTCTCGTAAGGCACGATGCGGCTCACCAGCCCGGCGCGCTCGGCCTCGACCGCGTCCATCATGCGGGCGGTCAGGGCCATGTCCATGGCCTTCGACTTGCCCACCGCGCGCGGCAGGCGCTGGGTGCCGCCGGCGCCCGGGATGACGCCGATCTTGATCTCGGGCTGGCCGAACCTGGCGTTGTCGGCCGCGATGATGAAGTCGCACATCATCGCGAGTTCGCAGCCGCCGCCCAGCGCGAAGCCGCTCACGGCGGCGATCACCGGCTTGCGGATCTGGCGGATGGTTTCCCAGTTGCGGGTGATGTAGTCGCCCTTGTACACATCGAGGAAGCTGTACTTGGCCATCGCCGCGATGTCGGCACCGGCCGCGAAGGCCCGCTCGCTGCCGGTCAGGATGATGCAGCCGATCGCCGGGTCGGCGTCGAAGGCCTTGAGCGCCTGGCCCAGTTCGGTCATCAGCGCATCGTTGAGGGCGTTCAGCGCCTTCGGGCGGTTCAGCGTGACGATGCCGACTTTCTCGGCCTCGATGCGCACTTCGATGTTTTCGTAGCTCATGCGTGTCTCCTTGAAACGAACAATGGGTGGGGGCGTGTGCCGGCTATCGCGGATGCAGCCAGGCCGCCATCTTCGCCGGATCCTGGGCGAACAGGCGCCAGGTCGTGACGTTGGCGGGCAGGCTCAGCGGCAGGCGCAGCAGGCGGCGATCGCGGGCCACCAGGGCGGTCGCCTTTCGCAGCGGGCCGAGGTAGAGCGCGAGATCGTCGAGCCGCGCCAGRCGCCAGGCCTGGGCCGGCCGGCCCTTGGCGGCCGGCAGCTCGATGCCGATCCATTCGTCGTTGGCCGAGAAGCCCGCCTGTTCGGCGGCACCGCCGCGCAGCACCACCTTGACCTGCACGCTGCCGCCGGTCTCGGCGACGCGCAGGCCGAGTTCCTGTGCGCGCTGCGCCGGATCGTCGAGCGCCGCCACGCCGTGCAGGCGCAGGAGGTCGGACAACGGCAGTTCGTCGGTCGAATGGACCCAGCTCGCCATTTCCCTGGCGAACGATCGCCCGCCGACCGCCTCGAGCGCGGCGGCGACATCGGCTTCGGCGATCGGACCGCCGTCGCTCTGCTTCCACAGCAGGCGCATCACGTCGTCGAGCGAGCCCTTGCCCTCGCTGCGCAGCGTGAGGTCGAAGCACATCGCGACCAGCGCGCCCTTGGTGTAGTAGCTCACCGTGGTGTTGGGCGTCTGCTCGTCCTGCCGGTAGTACTTGATCCAGGCGTCGAAGCTGGCCTCGGCCACCGACTGCACCAGCCGGCCCGGCGTCTGCAGCACCTGGTTGATGGTCTTGTTGACGAGCCGCAGGTAGGTGGCGTCGTCGATGCAGCCGGCCCGGCGCAGCAGCAGGTCGTCGTAGTAGCTCGTGAAGCCCTCGAACAGCCACAGCAACTGCGTGTAGTTCTCGCGCCCGTAGTCGTAGCGCGCGAATTCGGCGGGCCGCAGCCGCTTCACGTTCCAGGTGTGGAAATACTCGTGGCTGACCAGGCCGAGCAGCGTGGTGTAGCCCTCGGACTGCTTCCTGGCGCCGAGTTGCGGCAGGTCGCGGCGGGTGCAGATCAGCACCGTCGAGCGGCGATGCTCGAGCCCGCCGTAGCCGTCGTCCACCGCGTTGAGCATGAACACGTAGCGGTCGTGCGGCGGCTTCGGCCCGCCGCGCTTGCCGACCTTGTCGCCGTGCCAGAAGCGCATCTGCGCCTCGCAGATGGCGCGCGTGTCGGCAATCAGCCGCGCGCCGTCGAAGGAGGCCGGCGCGCCCGCGACCACGAAGCGGTGCGGCACGCCGCAGACCTCGAAATCCTCGCTCCAGAACGGCCCCATCTCGACCGGGCTGTCGGCCAGTTCGTCATAGCTTGCGGCCAGGTAGCTGCCGAAGCCCTGGCGGTCGACCCGGGTCGGCTGCAGCGCGGTGGCGCAGGACCAGCGCGCGCCGTCGGCGACCGGAGGCGGTGCCACCACTTCGAGCGCGTGCGGCGTGTCGACCTGGCCCTCGACCTGCAGGCACAGGCTGGTGCCGTTGAAGAAGCCGCGATCGGCGTCCAGCCAGGCGGTGCGCACCGAGTTGTCGTAGGCACAGACCTCGTAGCGCAGCACCAGCGGCTTGCCCGGCGTGCAGGCGATGTCCCAGGTGCACTTGTCGTGTTGCCGCACGGCCAGCCTGCGCCGCCCCTGCAGCGCCCGCAGCTGCTGCAGGTTCTTCGAGAACTCGCGCAGCAGGTAGCTGCCGGGGATCCAGGCCGCGAGCGCCACGCGCTGCAGCGCGGCGGGCGCCGCGATGGTCAGCGTGACGGCGAACAGGTGCGCCTTGCGGTCCGCGCACTCGACGCGGCAGTGGATGGCCGGCGTGGCCATCAATTGAGGGCGGAGAGTTGCTTCTCGACCTGCGCGGCCGGGATCGCGCCGGGGGTGCGCGTGCCGTCGCTGAAGATCAGCGTCGGCGTGCCGGTGATGTTGTATTTCTGGCCGAATTCGCGGTTGCGCGTGAGCGCGGCGGTGTCGCACTCGGCGGTCGCGGGCGCGACGCCGCGCTGCATCCAGTCGTCCCAGGTCTTCGCCTTGTCCTTGGCGCACCAGATGTTGCGCGACTTGACGACCGAATCGGGTCCCAGCACCGGGTAGAGGAAGAGCTGGATCGTGACGTTGTCGACCTTGGTCAGGTCGCGCTCGAACTGCTTGCAGTAGCCGCAGTTCGGGTCCGCGAACACCGCCAGCCGGCGCTTGCCGTTGCCGCGCACGATCTTGATGGCGTCCTTCGTCGGCAGTTTGTCGAAGGCCACCTGGCTGAGCTTCTCGACCCGTTCCTCGGTCAGGTTGCGGCGCTCCTTGACGTCGATCAGGTTGCCCTGCAGCAGGTAGTTGCCCTGCTCGTCGGTGTAGAAGATCTCGAAGCCGTTGACCCGCACTTCATAGAGGCCGGGGATCGGCGCCTTCGTGACCTCGTCGATCTTGGCGAACTGCGGGATCCGCGCGGCCAGGTTCTTGCGGATCTCGGCCTCGCCGGCCGTTGCGGTCAGCGCCGAACCGAATGCGAGGACCGCGAGGGCGGCAAAGAGGGGACGGAGGGGGTGCTTCATGGTGGTGTTCCGGGGATTCAGCGCAGGCCCATGGCCTGGCGCGCGATCCAGTTCTTGACGAGCCGTGTGCGGTCGAAGCCGCGCATGCCCCAGTTGCGCAGCGCCGGCAGGGGGTCGGCGCTGTGGGCGAAGAGTTGCTGCAAGCCGTCGGTGGCGAGGCTCATCGACAGCACGTCGGTGCGGCGTGCGCGCTCGTAGCGGCGCAGCAGCCGGGCATCGCCCACGCTGCGCCAGTAGTCGCGGGTACGGATCAGCTCGGCCAGCGCGGCGACGTCGGCAAGGCCGAGGTTGAGTCCCTGGCCGGCCAGCGGATGCACCGTGTGGGCGGCATCGCCCGCCAGGGCCCAGGCCGAGCCGTCGCCGAAGACGCCGGTCCAGCGGTCGGCGATGGCGCGCTGCAGCGGCCAGGCGGCGCGTTCGCTGGCGAGCTTGAGCGCGCCCAGCGCATCGTGGCTGGCCTCGCGCAGGGAGACGCTGAATGCGTCGTCGGACTGCGCGAGCAGGGCCGGTGCCCGGAACTGGTCGACCGACCAGACGAGGGCCAGCGAGCGGGGCGTATCGCCCAGCGGCAGCAGTGCCAGCACTTCGCCCTTGTCGTTGAACCACTGGCGCGCGGTGCCGTCGTGCGGCTGCTCGGCCTCGAGCCGGGCCGCGATCGCATGCTGGGCGTAGCGCGTGACCTCGTAGCCGACGCCGAGCGCCTCGCGGGTGGTGCTGACGCGGCCTTCGCAGACGACCGTCAGCGCTGCCGGCACGGGCGCGGCCACGACCTCGATGCGGGACTGGAAGCGCACGGCGTCACTCAGTTGCCGTTCGAGCGCGGGCACGTCGACGATCCAGGCCAGCGCATCGACCTTCTGGCGCACGGCGGAGAACTGCACCCGTCCGCCTTCGTCGCCGTGCACCAGCATCTCGCGCACCGGCGTGGCATGCGCCGCCTCGGGCCAGGCGCGCAGCGATTCGAGCAGGGACTTCGAGGCGGCGTTGAGTGCGTAGGCGCGCACGTCCTGTCCGGCCGGCGCCGCGGCCGGCGCCACCAGCGCCACGCGCACCCTTTCGCGCGCCAGCAGGAGCGCCAGCGTACGGCCGACGATGCCGGCGCCGCGAATGCAAACTTCGGGGGGAAGAGCCATCGGGCCATTGTAAGGATGTGGCCCTTCCACGCTTCTGCGCTCCATGGGGGCGCCGCCCCCACGGAGGGAGCCCGGGCCGGTGCCGCACAATCTTCGGTCAGCCACAAGGATCCGACCGTGAACGCCTCCGATTTCGACCTCCAAGCCACCATCGCCCGCCTGTTCGTCTACCCGGTCAAGTCCTGCGCCGGCGTCGAGCTCGACGAGGCCCTGCTGATCGAGACCGGCCTGGAGTTCGACCGCGCCTGGATGGTGGTCGACGCCGCGGGCGAATTCGTGAGCCAGCGCGAGCTGCCCCGCATGGCGCTGATCCGGCCGCAGCTCAAGCAGTCCGAGATGGTGCTGCGGGCGCCGGGCATGCTGGCGCTGCACATCGCCTTCGACCGGGTCGAGCAGCCCACCCGTGTCAGGGTGTGGAAGGACGAGGTGGCGGCCTACGACATGGGCGATATCGCGGCCCAGTGGTTCAGCGACTTCCTGTCGGAGCCGGGCCGGCCGCGGCCATTGCGCATGGTGAGGTTCGATCCCGAGCAGCAGCGGCTGTCGAGCCTGAAATGGACCGAGGGCGTCGAGGCGCCAAACCAGTTCGCCGACGGATTCCCGCTGCTGGTGGCGAGCGAGGGCTCGCTGGCCGAACTGAATGCAAGGCTGGTCGCCGCCGGCCATCCGGCGGTCGGTATCGAGCGCTTCCGGCCCAACATCGTGCTGGCCGGCATCGAGGCGCACGACGAGGACCGGGCCGAAACGATGCACGTCGCCACCGCCGAGGGCGAGGTGCTGATGCGTCCGGTCAAGCCCTGCGCGCGCTGCCCGATTCCGGACATCGACCCGGCGACGGCGTTGAGCAGCCCCGAAGTCGGCGACATGCTGCGCACCTATCGTTCGGATGCGCGGGTCGACGGCGCCATCACTTTCGGCATGAACGCGATCGTGCTGCAGGGGGTGGAACACGCGCTCAGGGTCGGCCAGCCGGTGGTCGCCAACCTGCGTTTCGAATGACCGCGGTGCCGGGCGCCTAAAATAGCCGGTTCCCCCCAGCATTCTGAAAGCACCCGCCATGAGCCTCCAGTGCGGCATCGTCGGCCTGCCCAACGTCGGCAAGTCCACCCTCTTCAATGCCTTGACCAAGGCAGGCATCGCGGCCGAGAACTATCCCTTCTGCACCATCGAGCCCAATGTGGGCGTGGTCGAGGTGCCGGATCCGCGGCTCGCCGCGCTGAGCGAGATCGTCAAGCCCGAGCGCGTGGTGCCCGCCATCGTCGAGTTCGTCGACATCGCGGGCCTGGTGGCCGGTGCCAGCCAGGGCGAAGGCCTGGGCAACCAGTTCCTCGCCCACATCCGCGAGACCGACGCGATCGTCAACGTGGTGCGCTGCTTCGAGGACGACAACGTGATCCACGTGGCGGGCAAGGTCGATCCGATCTCCGACATCGAGGTGATCCAGACCGAGCTCTGCCTGGCCGACCTGTCGACGGTCGAGAAGGCGCTGCATCGCCACACCAAGACCGCGCGGTCGGGCGACAAGGAAGCCATCAAGCTGGTGGCGCTGCTCGAGAAGTGCCAGGCTTCGCTGAACGAGAACAAGCCGGTGCGCTCGATCGAGTTCAGCAAGGAAGACAAGCCGCTGGTCAAGCAGTTCTCGCTGATCACCGCCAAGCCCGCGATGTTCGTCGGCAACGTGGCCGAGGACGGCTTCGAGAACAATCCCTTCCTCGATCGCCTGCGCGAATACGCCGCTGCGCAGAACGCGCCGGTGGTCGCCATCTGCGCCAAGATCGAGGCCGAGCTGGCCGACATGGACGACGAAGACCGCAAGATGTTCCTGGCCGAGATCGGCCAGGAGGAGCCGGGCCTGAACCGCCTGATCCGCGCCGCCTACACGCTGCTGGGCCTGCAGACCTACTTCACGGCCGGCGTCAAGGAAGTGCGCGCCTGGACCATCCACATCGGCGACACGGGTCCGCAGGCGGCCGGCGTGATCCACACCGATTTCGAGAAGGGCTACATCCGGGCCCAGACCATCGCCTACAACGACTTCATCGCCTACAAGGGCGAGCAGGGCGCGAAGGACGCGGGCAAGATGCGCGCGGAAGGCAAGGAATACGTCGTCAAGGATGGCGATGTGATGAACTTCCTGTTCAGTTCCTGAGCCCCTGCCGTGATCACGGTCCACCACCTCGAGAACTCGCGCTCGCAGCGCGTGCTCTGGCTGCTCGAGGAACTCGAACTGCCCTACGAGGTCGTGCACTACCAGCGCGACGCGACGACGATGCTGGCGCCGCCTTCGCTCAAGGCGGTGCATCCGCTGGGCAAGTCGCCGGTGGTGACCACCGATGAAGGCCTGACGCTGGCCGAGTCCGGCGCGATCATCGAGACCTTGATCGAGCGCGAGGGCAAGGGCCGCCTCGCACCCGCGGCCGGCAGCCCCGAAGCCCTGCGCTATCGCTACTGGCTGCACTACGCGGAAGGCTCGGCCATGCCTCCGCTGCTGCTCAAGCTGATGTTCGACCGGGTCGAGAAGTCGAAGATGCCTTTCTTCGCCAAGCCGATCGCCAAGGCCATTGCGGACAAGGCCCGGGCCGCATTCATCCTGCCGAGCCTCAAGACCCACCTCGACTTCATGGAGGCCGAACTCGGCAGGAGCGAGTGGTTCGCGGGCGACGCGTTCACCGGCGCCGATATCCAGATGAGCTTTCCGGTGGAAGCCGCCCGGGCCCGCGGCGGGCTCGATGCTTCGCGGCCGAAGCTGATGGCCTGGCTCGAGCGCATCCATGCGCGGCCGGCCTACCGGCGCGCGCTGGAGCGCGGCGGCCCGTACGGGCTCCTGTCCTGAATTCGGCGCCGGCTCAGTTCGGCCAGATATGGAGCAGCGCCACCGTCATCGTGACGTAGCGCGCGAACTTGCCGATCGCCATGTAGAAGACACAGGGCCAGAACGACAGCTTGAGCCAGCCGGCGACCGCGCACAGCGGATCGCCGACGACCGGCAGCCAGGCCAGCAGGCAGGCCTTGGGCCCGAGCCGCTCCAGCCACCCCAGCACGCGCAGATGGTGCTTGGAGTGCGAATACTTGTCGGCCACCTTGTGGGCCCCGTAGCCCATCCACCAGTCGACGATCCCGCCCAGGGTGTTGCCGGCGGTGGCGACCGCGATGGCCGGCCAGAACATGTCGGGATTGAGCTTGAGCAGCCCGAACAGCACCGGCTCGGACCCCACCGGCAAGAGCGTTGCCGACACGAAGGCGGCGATGAACACCGTGCTGAGCCCGTATTGCGGAAGCGCCAGCAGCGCAAGGAGGGAATCGAGCCAGGCTTGCATGTGTGCGCGAAGTATAGGAACCAGACCGCCCGGGCATCGGCAAGATCACTGATGGGTACCTTCGGCGATGGATGCGGGAGTGCAAATCGTTTCAGCCGAAGGAGCGGCGCACCGCTACAATCGTGCCTCATTTTTCAGCAGCCCGGCGCGCGCCAACTTCCTCCATGACTCTGCAGATCGGCCACATCGCGCTGGACAACAGCCTGTTCGTCGCCCCCATGGCGGGCGTCACGGACCGGCCGTTCCGCATGCTGTGCCGCGAACTCGGCGCCGGCTATGCGGTGAGCGAGATGGTCACTTCGCGCAAGGAACTGTGGGGCACGCTGAAGACCTCGCGGCGCGCCAACCACGAGGGTGAGCCCGGCCCCATTTCGGTGCAGATCGCGGGCACCGACGCCGCCATGATGTCCGAGGCCGCCGAATACAACATCGATCGCGGTGCGCAGATCATCGACATCAACATGGGCTGCCCGGCCAAGAAGGTCTGCAACAAGTGGGCCGGGTCGGCGCTGATGCGCGACGAACCGCTGGCGCTCGAGATCGTCGAAGCCGTGGTTCGTGCTGCGCTGCCGCATCGCGTGCCGGTCACGCTCAAGATGCGCACCGGCTGGAGCGAAGACCATCGCAACGCGGTGACGCTGGCGCGACGCTTCGAGGCGGCCGGCGTGCAGATGCTCACGGTGCACGGCCGCACGCGCGAGCAGGGCTACAAGGGCCGGGCCGAATACGACACCATCTCGGCGGTCAAGGCCGCGGTGCGCATCCCGGTGGTCGCCAACGGCGACATCGCATCGCCCGAGAAGGCGCGCGACGTGCTGGCGGCAACCGGGGCCGATGCGGTGATGGTCGGGCGCGCGGCGCAGGGCCGGCCGTGGATCTTCCGAGAGATCGCGCACTTCCTGGCGACCGGCACGCACCTGGCGCCGCCGCTGGTGGCCGAGGTGCGGCGCCTCATGCTGGACCACCTGCAGCAGCACTACGCGCTCTACGGCGACTACACCGGCGTGCGGACCGCGCGCAAGCACATCGGCTGGTACGTGCGGGCGCTTCCGGGCGGCGAGGCGTTCCGCAGCGAGATGAACCTGATCGAGGACTGCGAGGCGCAACTGCGTGCCGTGGCCGCATTCTTCGACGCGCTGGCGCAGCGCATGGACCGCATTCCGCCGGCCTCGGCGGACGACATGCTCGAACCGCTGGACGCGCAGTCGGCCGACGCGATCGCGTGACGCCGAAGCGAACACGAGAGAAGGCTGAGAACGAGGAGAAGAAGAGAAGGCCATGAGCAAGAAACACATCGAAGACTGCGTACGCAGCAGCCTGGACAGCTATTTCCGCGACCTTCGCGGCACCGAACCCGACGGCATGTACGAGATGCTGGTGCGGGTGGTCGAGAAACCCCTGCTCGACGTCGTGATGACGCGCGCCGAGGGCAACCAATCCAAGGCCGCGCAATGGCTCGGCCTCAACCGAAACACGCTGCGCAAGAAGCTGGTCGAACACAAACTGTTGAAGTAATCCCGATGAACGCACTGATCTCCGTATCCGACAAGACCGGCATCCTCGAATTCGCCCAGGCGCTGCACGCGCTCGGCATCAAGCTGCTGTCCACCGGCGGCACCGCCAAGCTGCTGGCCGATGCCGGCCTGCCCGTGACCGAAGTGGCCGACCACACCGGTTTTCCAGAGATGCTCGACGGCCGCGTCAAGACCCTGCACCCCAAGGTGCACGGCGGCCTGCTGGCGCGCCGCGACCTGGCGGCGCACATGGCGGCGCTGAAGGAACACGGCATCGACACCATCGACCTGCTGGTGGTCAATCTCTATCCGTTCGAGGCCACGGTGGCCAAGCCCGGCTGCACGCTCGAGGATGCGATCGAGAACATCGACATCGGCGGCCCCGCGATGGTGCGCAGCGCGGCCAAGAACTGGAAGGACGTCGGCGTGCTGACCGATGCGTCGCAATACGGCCCCGCGCTGGCCGAACTCAAGGCCGACGGCAAGCTCAGCGACAAGACCAAGTTCGCCTTCTCGGTGGCCGCGTTCAACCGGATCAGCCAGTACGACGGCGCGATCAGCGACTATCTCTCGCGCATCCAGGAGGACGGTGCGCATGCGCTGTTTCCGGCCCAGAGCAATGGCCGCTTCGTCAAGCTGCAGGACCTGCGCTACGGCGAGAACCCGCACCAGCAGGCCGCGTTCTACCGCGACCTGTATCCGGCGCCGGGCTCGCTGGTGACGGCGAAGCAGTTGCAGGGCAAGGAACTCAGCTACAACAACATCGCCGACGCCGATGCGGCCTGGGAGTGCGTGAAGAGCTTCGACACGCCGGCCTGCGTGATCGTGAAGCATGCGAACCCCTGCGGCGTCGCCACCGGCGCGGGTCCGCTGGAGGCCTACAGCAAGGCCTTCAAGACCGATCCGACCTCGGCCTTCGGCGGCATCATCGCTTTCAACCGGCCGATGGACCGTGCCGCCGCTGAAGCGGTCAGCAAGCAGTTCGTCGAAGTGCTGATGGCGCCGGGCTATTCGGCCGAAGCGCTCGAGGTGTTCAAGAGCAAGGTCAACGTGCGCATCCTCGAGATCGCGCTGCCGCCGGGTGGCAAGACCGACTGGGACAACGGCCGCAACGCGGTCGACGTCAAGCGCATCGGCTCGGGCCTGCTGATGCAGACCGCCGACAACCGCGAACTGTCGGCCGGCGAGCTCAAGGTCGTGAGCAAGAAGCAGCCGACGCCGCAGCAGCTGCAAGACCTGCTGTTCGCCTGGAAGGTCGCCAAGTTCGTCAAGAGCAACGCGATCGTGTTCTGTGCCGACGGCATGACCATGGGCGTCGGCGCGGGCCAGATGAGCCGTCTCGATTCGGCGCGCATCGCCAGCATCAAGGCCCAGCATGCGAACCTGTCGCTGGCCGGCACCGCGGTCGCGAGCGACGCCTTCTTCCCGTTCCGCGACGGCCTCGACGTGGTGGTCGATGCCGGTGCCACGTCGGTGATCCAGCCGGGCGGCTCGATGCGCGACCAGGAAGTGATCGACGCCGCGGACGAGCGCGGCGTCGTGATGGTGCTATCCGGAGTTCGGCACTTCCGGCATTGAGCCTAGTTGCCGTCTGAAAAACGGTACTTGAGCTGAAAGCTGATCGCGCCGTACAGGCGGTTCTTGATGCTGGGGATGATCGCGATGTTCAGTCCCCAGTGCTTGCCTTCGATGGCCGCGGTCGGGATCAGCGCCGCGAACCAGCCGCCGTTGTTGGTCATCTGGTAGCCGTCGAAGCCGCCCACCACCGCGCCGAGCTTCACGCCGTGGAATTCGAAGGGCATCACGTACAGGCCCGCGTAGTGCGAGCGCTCGCGGTCGCTGTTGCGGAACAGGCCGGCCGTGAGCGAGAAGGTCTTGTCGATCGGCCACTCGAAGCCGATGCCGGGGTTGACGTCTTCCAATCCCTTGTTGCGATCGAAATGCAGCGAATAGAAGCCTGGATTGATCCAGACCTGGCTGATGTCGACCTGGGCCAAGGCCAGGCCGGGCAGGAGCAGGCTCGCGCCTGCCAGGAGCGGCAGAAGCTTCATGGCGACTACAGCGTGGCGAAGATCTGCCGCGCCGCTTCGACCGTGGCCGCGATGTCCTCGTCGCTGTGCGCGGCGCTCACGAAGCCCGCCTCGTACAGCGCCGGCGCGATGTAGACGCCGCGGTCCAGCAGGCCGTGGAACAGCTGGTTGAACTTCGCGCCGTCGCTCTTCATCACGGCCGTGTAGTTCTGCGGCAGTGCGTCGAGCAGGAAGAAGCCGAACATTCCGCCTTCGCTGTCGACGCTGAACGGCACGCCCTCGGCGGCCGCCGCGGCCTTCAGGCCTTCGACCAGCGAGCGCGTCTTTTTCGACAAGGCTTCGTAGAAGCCGGGCTTAGCGATTTCGCGGAGGGTCGCAAGTCCGCAGGCGGTCGCCACCGGATTGCCCGAGAGCGTGCCGGCCTGGTACACCGGCCCCATCGGCGCGAGCTGCTCCATGATCGCGCGCGGCCCGCCGAAGGCCGCCAGCGGCATGCCGCCGCCGATCACCTTGCCGAGCACCGTCAGGTCGGGCGTGACGCCGAGCACGCCCTGGGCGCCTCGCAGGCCGACGCGGAAGCCGGTCATCACCTCGTCGAACACCAGCAGCGCGCCGTGCTGCGTGCACAGCTCGCGGCAGCGCTTGGCGAAGGCCGCGCTGGCGCGCACGAAGTTCATGTTGCCGGCGATCGCCTCGATCATCAGGCAGGCGATCTCGTGGCCGTGCAGCGCGAAGGCCTCCTCGAGCTGCGCGAGATTGTTGTACTCGAGCACCAGCGTGTGCTGCACCACCTCGGGCGGCACGCCGGCCGAGGTCGGATTGCCGAAGGTCGCAAGGCCCGAGCCGGCCTTGACCAGCAGCGCGTCGGCGTGGCCGTGGTAGCAGCCCTCGAACTTGATGATGTACTTGCGGCCGGTGGCGCCACGGGCCAGGCGCAGCGCGCTCATCGCGGCCTCGGTGCCCGAGCTCACGAGGCGCACCATCTCCATCGAGGGCACCAGCGCGAGGATGGCTTCGGCGAGTTCGATCTCGCGCTCGGTCGGGGCGCCGAAGGAGAAACCTTCGGTGACGGCGCGCTGCACGGCCTCGACCACCGCCGGGTGGCCATGGCCGAGGATCATCGGCCCCCAGGAACCGATGTAGTCGATGTAGCGCTTGTCGTCGGCATCCCAGAAATAGGCGCCCTGCGCGCGCTTCACGAAGCGCGGCGTGCCGCCGACTGCCTTGAAGGCCCGCACCGGCGAATTCACGCCTCCGGGGATGACGGCGCGGGCGCGCTCGAAGAGGATCTCGTTCTGGTCAGGTGCGTTCATGGCGTTTGCGTTCATTGTTCATCTGCAATCAGCTCTTGCGCGGCCGGCGCAGCCCGGCCCGTTGGTGAAACACCGTGGAACCGGCTTCGCCGGGCCACTGGGGTTGCCCCCGGTAGGGGGTGGGCGTCCCGACACGAAGTGCGGGACAACCTGGGGGCGAGCAATAGCTAATGCCTGGTGTCGTGCGGGGGAAGTGCGAAGTCGGTTGGGGACGCGAGGTCGTCATTGTCGTCGTCGTCCTCGGGCTGGGCCCAGAACAGTCGATCGGGCAGCACGTGACCCATGCCGGGGCGAAAGCCCGCGTCGAGGCAGCGGTCCATGTAGCTCAGGGCCTCGCTGGTGGCGGCGACCAGATCGGTGCCGCTCGCGAGCAGCGCCGACAGCGCGGCCGACAGGGTGTCGCCGGCGCCCGCGAACACCGCATCGAGCCGCTCGTATTTCTCGCTCGCCAGCACCGACTGCGGCGAGGCCAGCACGTTGTCGATGAACTGGTCGGGCAACACCAGCCCGGTGACCAGCGTATAGGGCACGCCGTACTCGCTCGCCGCCTTGGCGATGTCGCGCGCCGTCGGCGGCCGCTCGCCGCTCCAGTCGGGCAGGAGCCAGCGCCAGAGCGTGCTGTGGTTGCCCACCAGCACCGTGGTCTGCGGCAGCACCAGCTCGCGAAAGGCGTCGAGGTAGGCCTCGATCTGGCTGTCCTCCCACCACGAGAGGTTCGGCATGTAGGCCACCACGGGCACTTCGGGATAGTCGGTCGCGGTCTCGGCCACCGTGCTGAGGTTCTCGGGCGAGCCGACGAAGCCGACCTTGATCAGCTGCACCTCCACGTCCTCGAGGATCGAGCGCGCCTGCTCGGCGACGGCCTCTTCATCGAAGCTGAAGTGGTCGAAGATTTCGGCCGTGTCGCGCGCATAGGCGCCGGTGACCACCGCCAGCATGTGGGCGCCGACCGAGGCCATGGCGAGCGCGTCGCCGCCCAGGCCGCCGGCGCCGCTCGGATCGCTCGCATTGAAGACCAGCACGCAGGGCGGATTCAAATCAGCTTCCGCCGCGCTCTCTTCGTCCGAGGGGTCGGTAAGATCGCTGATTTTGCGATCGTGCTCTGGTGGTAGTAAGTAAGTTTTCATACTCGAATCAGGGCTCACCAGATGGTGGCATATCTGAGACGCTTGTCACGTGAATAGTTGATACGTTTGGATACGATCGTTGCATTTGATGAACAGGGACCTTAAGCTGCGATGAATACGAAAACCTGGATGTGCCTGATTTGTGGGTGGATCTATGACGAATCGGTGGGCGTGCCAGAGGATGGTATTGCGGCCGGTACGGCCTGGGCGGATGTTCCGATGAACTGGACCTGCCCGGAGTGCGGGGCGCGCAAGGAAGACTTCGAAATGGTTGAGATCTGAAGCATGGCATAGGGCCGCGCTTCTTGCGCTCCCCGAGGGGCGCAGCTACACCCGGGTGTCACACGAGGAGCGGTGCGAATGAGCGCGAATGGATCTGGTTACAAGGTGCTCGTCATCGACGACAGCAACACCATTCGGCGCAGCGCCGAGATCTTCCTGAAGCAGGGCGGCCATGAAGTCCTGCTCGCCGAGGACGGCTTCGATGCGCTGTCCAAGGTCAACGACCACAAGCCCCATCTGATCTTCTGCGACATCCTGATGCCGCGGCTCGACGGCTATCAGACCTGCGCCATCATCAAGCGCAATGCCACCTTTTCCAATGTCCCGGTCGTGATGCTGTCCTCGAAGGACGGCGTCTTCGACAAGGCGCGCGGCCGCATGGTCGGCTCCCAGGACTACCTCACCAAACCCTTTACCAAGGACCAGCTGCTCCACGCCGTGCAGCAGTTCGGTCTCGTCCAGGAAACGCAGTAATGGCGATTCGCAAAGTGCTCGTGGTCGACGATTCCAAGACTGAACTCGTGTTCCTGACCGACCTGCTCCAGAAGAACGGCTTCTCGGTCAAGACGGCGGAGAACGCGGATGACGCGATGCGCCGGCTCGAGGAGGAGCAGCCCGACCTGATCCTGATGGACGTCGTGATGCCGGGGCAGAACGGCTTCCAGCTCACGCGCGCCATCGCCCGCAACCCGCAGTACGCGGCCGTGCCGATCATCCTGTGCACCAGCAAGAACCAGGAAACCGATCGCGTGTGGGGCATGCGCCAGGGTGCCCGCGACTACATCGTCAAGCCGGTGAACGCCGCCGAGCTGATGGCCAAGATCAGCGCCCTGGCCTGATCGCACACCGCCGCCGTCCATGGCCAACCGCGACGCTCTCCGCGCTTTCCAGTCCCGGCTCGCCAGCCGCCTGCAGGCGGCGCGCACCTCGGACGTGTCCGCATCCTGGCTCGCCGTGGAGGCGGGCGAATCGAACTACCTGTTCCCGCTCGGCCACGCCGGCGAGATCTTTCCCTGGGTGGCCCCGCAATCCGTGCCCTACACCGCGCCCTGGTTCCTGGGCGTGGCCAACCTGCGCGGCGGCCTCTACGGCGTGGTCCAGCTGTCGAGCTTCGCCGGCGGCGCGGCCACGGCATCCGTCGTGAACGACGCGGCCCGCGCGCAGTCGCGGCTGGTGGCGCTCAATGAAATGCTGGAAGTCAACTGCGCCTTGCTGATCGACCGCCTGGTCGGACTGCGCGGCGTGGAGGCCTTCGTGGCCTCGGAGGCGCCGCAGGGCGACGCGCCGCCCTGGTTCGGGCACTCGTACACCGACGCCGCCGGAGGGCGCTGGCAGGAAATCAACCTGCAGGCACTTTCGCAGCAACCCCAGTTTTTGAGCATCGGCGCCTGAGCGGCCTGCCGAGCACCGACTACAACCTGAAGGACCGACCGTGAGCTCGATCGCCGACAAGTTCAAGAAACTCCTGCCCCAGGGTGGCAACAGCGTCACCGTGGGCGCCGACAGCACGGCCACCCTGTCGCTGGACAGCATCGAAACCGTGCAGACGGGCGACGACAGGGCCGAACCGGTGCGGCGCGATGCCGTGCCGGAGCCCGAGGCCCCCACGACGGCGGCCGATGCCGTGCTGCAGAGCGTGGACGAGGCGCCGCCGGCCGAGGGTTCCGGCGCCGTGCCGCCGCCGGTCGCGACCCGATCGAGGCGATCGCGGCGATCCAGCCCGGCGCGCCAGCAGCGGATCCTCGCGCTGGCCCTGGCGGGCGTGGTGCTGCTGCTGCTGCTGGTCGCCGGCTCCGCCATCCTGCGCGCCGAACGGCTGGCGCAGCAGGTGGCGGCCACCGGCCAGTCGCTGATGCAGTCGCAGCGACTCGCCAAGTCGGTGTCGCAGGCGCTGGTCGGCAACGTCGCCGCCTTTGCCGAGGTGCGTGACAGCGCCGACGACCTGACCCGCCGCGTGCAGGGCCTGACCAACGGCGACGACGCCCTCAAGCTGGAGCGCGCGGGCAGCCAGTACGACGCCGAGCTCGGCAAGATCGGCCCGCTGGTCGAGCGCGCCGACAAGAATGCCAAGGCCGTGCTCGCCCAGCAGAAGATCCTGACCCAGGTCGGCACCGCGCTGCGCGACATCAATCGCCAGTCCTCGGACCTGCTCGAGATGACCGAGACCGTGGCTTCCCTGAAGATGCAGCAGAACGCGACCATTCCGGAAATCTCCGCCGCCGGCCAGCTGGTGATGCTGACGCAGCGCATCGGCAAGTCGGCCAATGAATTCCTGACGGTCGAAGGCGTGAGCCCGGACGCCGTGTTCCTGCTCGGCAAGGACTTGAACAGCTTCCAGGAAATCACCCGCGGCCTGCTGGACGGCAGCCCGCAGCAGCGCCTGCCGGGCACGCGCGACGCGCAGACGCGCCAGCAGCTCGAAGCGATCCTGAAGACCTACGAATCGACCCGCACCCAAGCCGGCGCCATCCTGGGCAACCTGCAAGGCCTGGTCGCCGCGCGCGAGGCGCAGGCCGCCATCCTGGCCGACAGCGAACCGCTGCGCACCGCGCTCGGCGACCTGCAGGAAAAGCTCTCGGCCCGCACCGGCCTCGGCGCCGGCACGGTGGTGATGCTGTTCGTGCTGTCGCTGGCCGCCCTGGCGCTGGCCGGCGCGATCGGTTTCGTGCAGGTGCGCGAAGGCCGCGAGCGTGCCGCCGCGGCGGAGCGCGATCGGGTCGAGGCCGAGCGCGTGAGCGAAGACGCGAGCCGCGTCAACGCCGCCAACCAGGCCGCCATTTTGCGTTTGATGAACGAACTGCAGACGGTGGCCGAAGGCGACCTGACGCAGGAAGCCACCGTGACCGAGGACATCACCGGCGCCATCGCCGACTCGGTGAACTACACGGTGGAAGAGCTTCGCCTGCTGGTGGGCAACGTGCAGAACACGGCGACCCGCGTGGCGCAGACCACCTCGCAGGTGGAAAGCACCTCGACCGAGCTGCTGGCCGCATCGACCGAGCAGCTGCGCGAGATTCGCGAGACCGGCCAGTCGGTGCTGACGATGGCCGAGCGAATCAACGGCGTGTCCTCGCAGGCGCAGGAATCGGCCACGGTGGCGCGGCAATCGCTGCAGGCCGCTTCCTCGGGCCTGCAGGCGGTGCAGAACGCGATCGGCGGCATGAACTCGATCCGAGACCAGATCCAGGAAACCTCCAAGCGCATCAAGCGCCTGGGCGAATCCTCGCAGGAGATCGGCGAAATCACCGAGCTGATCTCGGACATTACCGAACAGACCAACGTGCTGGCGCTCAACGCCGCCATTCAGGCGGCGTCTGCCGGCGAAGCCGGTCGCGGCTTCTCGGTGGTGGCGGAAGAAGTGCAGCGCCTGGCCGAACGCTCGGCCGACGCCACGCGCCAGATCGCGGCGCTGGTGAAGGCCATTCAGACCGATACCCAGGATGCGGTGGGCGCCATGGAGCGTTCCACGCAGGGTGTGGTGGAGGGCGCGAAGCTGTCCGACAACGCCGGCACCGCGCTGTCGGAGATCGACCGCGTGTCGCGCCGGCTGGCCGAGCTGATCGAGCAGATCTCGCAGTCTGCTTCGCGCGAAGCCGATTCGGCCAACGTGGTGGCCGCGAACATCCAGCACATCTTCGCCGTGACGGAGCAGACCGGCGAGGGCACGCGGACCACCGCGCAGCAGGTTCGCGAGCTCTCGCACATGGCGGAGGAACTGCGTCAGTCCGTGTCTCGTTTCAAGATTGCCTGAACGCCGAGCGCCCAACGTGTCGACCCCAAGCCCCACCGTCGCCCACACCGCCGGCAACGCGCCGGCCACCGAGGATCTCGGGCCGCTGGCCTGGGTCCTGGGAGAGATCCAGAAATCGCTCGACGGAGTCGGCAAGACGCTGCGGCGCTTCGCCCGCGAGGCTGCCTCCGCCGCGCCGGGCGCGGAGATCGACACGGCGCCGCTGCGCCTGACGCGCCAGCATCTGCACCAGTCCGTCGGTGCGCTCCAGATGGTGGGCCACACGGCGCCGGCCCTGGTGCTGGGCGCGATGGAGTTCGCGGTCCAGAGCTTCGTCACGGAGCCGCTGCGCTGCACCGAGAGCGCGGTCGAGAAGATCGATCGCGCGGGCTTCGCGGTGGCCGATTTCCTCAACGCGATGATCGCCGGCAAGGTGGTGTCGTCGGTGGCGCTGTTCCCGCAGTACCGCGAGGTGCTCGAACTGGTCGGCAACGAGCGGGTGCACCCGGCCGACCTCTGGAGCATGACCTGGCGCTGGGTCGAGATCAAGCCGGCGCCGACCCAGACCGCGCTGGTCTACGACCCGGCGGTGCGCTCCAAGCTCGACCGCGAGGTACTCAAGGTCGTCAAGAGCGGCGACGACCACGCCGCCCGGCGGCTCCAGGCGCTGTGCCTCGGGCTCGGGCGCGGCGCGTCGATGCCGCGGGTCGCGAGCTTCTGGACCCTGGCCGCCGGCTTCTTCGAGGCCCTGGCGCTGGCGCTGATACCCACCGACTCGCATGTGAAGCGCGCCGCCTCGCGCGTGCTGCTGCAATACGCCACCCTGGCACGCGGCGACAACACCGTGTCCGATCGCCTGGGCCAGGACCTGCTGTTCTTCTGCGCGCAGGCCGCGCCCGGCACGCGCGACGAGGCCGCCACCTTGCGCGCCGTGCGCGCCGCATGGGGCGTTGCCAACGAGCAGACGGTCGACTACACGATCGAGCAGTTCGGCCGCTTCGACCCGCTGGTGCTGGCCCAGGCGCGCAAGCGCATCGAGGCCGCGAAGGAGATGTGGTCGGCGCTGTCGGGCGGCGACACCAGCCGCACGCGGCAGGTCGCCGACACCTTCGCGCAGCTCGGTGAATCGCTGCAGAAGCTGCATCCGCCCAGCGCCCCGATGGTGCAGGCGCTCAACAATGCGGTCGAGGCCTCGATGGGTTCGGGCCAGCCGCCGGCGACCGAGCTCGCGATGGAAGTCGCGACCTCGGTGCTGTACCTCGAGGCCGCCTTCGAGGACCTCGATCCGCACGACCGCCAGCTCACGGCGCGCACCGTGCAACTCGCGGGCCGCATCGAGCGGGCCCGCGACGGCGGCCGTTCGGAGCCGCTCGAGCCCTGGATGGAGGAACTCTACCGCCGCGTCAGCGATCGCCAGACCATGGGCACCGTGGTCAGCGAGCTGCGCAGCCACCTGAGCGAGCTCGAGAAGTCGCTCGATCAGTTCTTCCGCCGGCCGACCGAAAAGGGCCTGCTGCGCACCGTGCCGAGCCAGCTGCTGCAGATGCGCGGCGTGTTCTCGGTGCTCGGCCTCGACCAGGCGGCGCAGACCGTGCAGTGCATGCGCGAGAACGTCGACCAGCTGCTGGCCGAAGAATCGCCGGCCGACGAGATCCGAGCCTTCGATTCGCTCGGCAACAACCTGGGCGCGCTCGGCTTCCTGATCGACATGCTGAGCTACCAGCCGGCGCTGGCGAAGCGCCTGTTCGTCTTCGATGCCGAATTGGGCGAGCTCAAGCCGCTGATGGGGCGGCAGGGATCCGAAAGCGCGGCGCCGGAAGGGGCGGCGCCGGCGTCCTTCGCCGCGGCATCCGGTCCGGTTGCCGTGACCGAAGCCGTGCTCAGCGTCGAGGAGGTGGATGCACAGATCGCGGCCAAGCTGGCGGCGCTCGCAGCGCCGGGCAGCCGCAAGCCGCCGCCTTCGCCGATCGAGGAGTTCAGCCGCGCGACCGCCAGCTGGACCTCGAAGATCACCGGACCGGCGCCGCTGGAAGGCATGCTTCCCGACACCGAGGTCACCGAGCTCGAGGAGGACGATCTCCAGAACATCTTCCTCGACGAGGCCCGCGAGGTGCTGCACAACGGCCTGGCCGCGGTGTCGGCGCTCGGCGCCCGTCCGGACGACGATGGCGAACTGACCGTGCTGCGGCGCGCCTTCCACACGCTCAAGGGCAGCTCGCGCATGGTCGGGCTGATGGATTTCGGCGAGGCCGCCTGGTCCTTCGAGCAGGTTCTCAACACCTGGCTGGCCGACCAGCGCCCGGCCACGCCGGAGCTGATCGCCGGCACGCGCAGCGCGCTGACCGATTTCGCGAAGTGGGTCGAAGCCATCGCCGGCGGCCAGCCGCACGACTGGCACTCGGCGCCGTTCCGCAGCATGGCCGAGGCCTTGCGAACGGGGGAACCGCTGGTGGTGCCCACCCGCGTGGCCGATGCCGGCGCGCTGGTCGCGGCCGCCCGTCACATCGCCGCGGAATCGCAGGCCGAGGCGCCGCCCGCCGCCGGGCCCGAAGGGTTGCCGGCGCTTCCCGATCTGGACCTCCCCGATCTGGACCTCGGGCCGATCGCACTCGATGTGCCGCCGACCGCAGAGCCGGCCGCAGCAACGCCGCCCGCTGAAGCCGCCATCGTGTGGCCGGGCCTGCACGAGCCCTCCCGGGACGAGGAGGCGCCGCCCACCCCGGACGATTTCGTCTCGACGGATTTTCTCGACTTCGAAGGCGACCCCACGCCGGAAGCACCGGCGGACCTGGGCGAACTCGAGGAGGTCGACTTCCTCGAGACCGTCCATACCTCGCTCGAGCCCGTCGCCAGAAGCCCGCGGCCGGAGCCGGATCCCGAAGCCGAAGCCGAAGCCGAAGCTGCGACGTCCACGGGCTTCGAGTCGACGGTCTTTGCCCCTGCGCCAGAGCCAGAGCCCGAGCTGTCTTTCGCCTTGAGCCTGGAGCCCGAAGCGCAGGCCGAGCCGCCGCCGCCGGCCATCAGCGTCGAGCCCGAACCCGTGGTCGAGCCGCTGGCGCTGGCCCCGGTGGCAGAGGCTGCCGAGGCAGAGGTGCCGCCCGAAGCCGCCGCGCCATCGGCGGCGGCCGAGCCGCCGGCCGAGATCGAACCCGAACGCCCGTCGCTGCCCAGCGCCGAGGAGCAGGTCAAGGTCATCGGGCCGCTGCGCATCGGGATTGCGCTCTACAACGTCTATCTCAACGAAGCCGACGAATGGTCGCGGCAACTGGCCACCGAGGTCGGCGAATGGGCGCTCGAATCGCACCAGCGGGTGTCCGACTCGACGATCGGGCTGGCGCATTCGCTGGCCGGCAGTTCGGCGACGGTGGGATTCCAGAGCCTGTCGGGCATGGCGCGCCTGCTCGAGGCTGCGCTGCAGCATCTGCAGATGCAGGGCCGAGGCACGCCCCAGCAAGGCACGGTGCTGGTCGGCGCGGCCGAGGAATTGCGGCGCCTGCTGCATCAGTTCGCGGCCGGCGTCCTCAAGGATCCGGCCGAAGGCACGCTGCGGGCGCTGCGCGAAGTCGCCGCTTCCGTGCTGCCGGTCGAAGCGGCCGAAGCGCGGACTGTCTATCCGCACCTGGTGCGCGACGGCATGGCGGACGTGGCGCTCGACGACTCCGAGGACGCCGTCGACGTGGCCGATGCGGTCGACGTCGACCTGTTCCCGATCTTCGAGGAAGAGGCCGCCGAGTTGCTGCCGCAACTCGGCGCCGCGCTGCGCGAGTGGGCCCAGCGTCCCGAAGACACCGCGCCGCGTGCGTCCACGCTGCGCACCCTGCACACCCTCAAGGGCAGCGCCCGGCTGGCCGGCGCGATGCGCCTGGGCGAGCGCGCGCACCGGATGGAGTCCGAGATCGAGTCGCTCGGCGCCGCGGGCGCCGAGCGTTCGTCGATCGAACGGCTGCTGGCGCGCTTCGATGCGCTGCAGGCGACCTTTGACGCGCTGCGCGCCGCCGACGATGCGATCCAGACCGAACTGGTGCAGCGCGCGGTGGCGCCCCCGGCCCCTGCGAAGGTCGCGGAACCGGCGTCGGCCGCTGCGGCGCACGTCCGCGATGCGCCGCCAGAGGCGGCGGCTGCCGCCGAGCCCGCCGTCCAGCGCGGCACGGTGGCGATGCCATCGCCATCGGCCCTCACGCCGCTGCGCGCGGTCTCGAGCCAGGCGGTGCGCATCCGCACCCACCTGCTCGACCGCCTCGTGGCGCAGGCCGGCGAGGTCATCATCACGCGTTCGCGGCTCGAGGCCGAACTGGGCCAGCTGCGCAGCTCGCTCGGCGACCTGACCGGCAACCTGGATCGCCTGCGCCAGCAACTGCGCGACATCGAGGTCCAGGCCGAGAGCCAGATGCAGTCGCGCCTGGCCCAGGCCAAGGATTCGCAGAAGGGCTTCGACCCGCTCGAGTTCGACCGCTTCACGCGGGTGCAGGAACTGACCCGCATGATGGCCGAGTCGGTCAACGACGTGGCGACCGTGCAGCGCACGCTCCAGAAGACGGTGCAGGCGACGGAAGACGACCTGAGCGCGCAGGCGCGCCAGACCCGCGAGCTTCAGCGCGGACTGCTGCGCACGCGCATGGTGGAGTTCGAGGGCATCTCCGAGCGGCTGTACCGAGTGGTGCGCCAGGCCTCCAAGGACACCGGCAAGCAGGTGCGCCTGGACATCACCGGCGGCTCGATCGAAATGGACCGCGGCGTGCTGGACCGCATGACGCCCGCCTTCGAGCACCTGCTGCGCAATTGCGTGGCGCACGGCATCGAGGACGCGGCGGCGCGCGAGAAAGCCGGCAAGGACGCCAGCGGCCTGATCGTCATCGAACTGCACCATGAAGGCAACGACGTCTCGGTGAGCTTCCGCGACGACGGCGCCGGCCTCGACCACGCGCGCATCGCGGCCCGCGCACGCGCGCTCGGGCTGGTCGCCGAAGGGCAGCCGCTCAGCGATGCGGACGCGGCCGAGTTGATCTTCCAGCCCGGCTTCTCGACCGCCGAGCAGGTGTCCGAGCTGGCCGGCCGCGGCATCGGCATGGACGTGGTGCGGGCCGAAGTCGCCGCGCTCGGCGGCCGCATCGAGACCCACAGCCAGGCTGGCCAGGGCACGACCTTCAAGCTGGTGCTGCCGCTGACCACCGCGGTGACGCACGTGGTCATGCTGCGTGCCGGCGGCACCTCGGTCGGCGTCCCCTCCAACCTGGTCGAGCTGGTGCTGCGCGCGAGCGCCTCGGACCTCGAGTCCGCCTACCTCGAACAGCGCTATTCCTTCGGCGGCGAGCAGGTGCCGTTCTACTGGGCCGGGGCGCTGCTGCAGTCCTCCGCGCGCAGCGAGCGCGCGCCGTCCAAGGCCAACACGATCGTCATCGTGCGAAGCGCGGCCCAGCGCGTCGCCCTGCACGTGGACGAAGTCCTGGGCAACCAGGAAGTGGTGGTCAAGAACCTCGGGCCGCAGCTGTCGCGACTGCCCGGCATGGCTGCCATCTCGGTGCTGGCCTCGGGCGCGGTGGCGCTGATCTACAACCCCGTGGCCCTGGCCGCGGTGCACGGCGAGCAGGCGCGCGAGTTCCAGGCCGCCGCGCGCCGCCAGCCCGCGGCGCGTGGCGCGCAGCCCGCGGCCTCGCAGTCGCCGGTGGCGCCGCAGGTTCCCCTGGTGCTGGTGGTGGACGATTCGATCACGGTGCGGCGCGTCACGCAGCGCCTGCTGCAGCGCGAAGGCTACCGGGTGGCGCTGGCGGCCGACGGCCTGCAGGCGCTCGAGCGGCTGCAGCAGGAGCGGCCGGCGGTCGTGCTGTCAGACATCGAGATGCCGCGCATGGACGGCTTCGACCTGGCGCGCAACATCCGCGCCGACCAGTCGCTGGCCGACCTGCCGATCATCATGATCACCTCGCGGATCGCCGAGAAGCACCACGACCACGCGCGCGCGCTGGGCGTCAATCACTACCTCGGCAAGCCATATTCGGAAGACGAACTGCTGCGGCTGGTGCGCAGCTATACAGGGGTCGATCTGCCGCAGGTGCTGGCGGCCTGAGCGACGGGGCAGGGCGGGGCGTCAGCGTTTCGGGCGCGGCTCCTGCTGCCTGACCACCCCATAGCGCTGCAGCGTGCGCTCGCGCGCCTCGGCGTGGTCGACGACCGGCTTCGGGTAATTCACGCCGAGTTCGACGCCCGCCGCCAGCAGTTCGACCGGCTTGGCGGTCCAGGGTGCATGGATCGCGCCGTCCGACAGTTTGGCGAGCTGCGGCACATAGCGGCGGATGAACTTGCCCTCGGGGTCGAAGCGTTCGCTCTGGGTGACCGGGTTGAAGATCCGGAAATAGGGCTGGGCGTCGCAGCCGCTCGAACTCGCCCACTGCCAGCCGCCGTTGTTCGAGGCCAGCTCGAAGTCGTTCAGGTGCAGGGCGAAGTAGCGCTCGCCGCGCCGCCAATCCAGCCCCAGGTCCTTGCAGAGAAAGCTCGCGACCACCATGCGCAGCCGGTTGTGCATGTAGCCGGTCTGGTTGATCTGCGCCATCGCGGCGTCGACCAGCGGATAGCCGGTGCGGCCCTGGCACCAGGCGTCGAACAGCTGGTCGGCGTGCTTGCCGTGGTGCCACTGGATCCTGTCGTACTCGGGCCGGAAGCTGCGCGATTCGCCGCCTTCGGCCACGTGCGGGTGGTGGGCCAGGATCTGGAAGTAGAAGTCGCGCCAGATCAGCTCGCTGAGCCAGGTCGCCGCGCCGCCGCTGCCCTGCTGCGAGAGCGGGTACGCCAGGCCCGCGAGCTGGCGGATCGAGACGGTGCCGAAGCGCAGGTGGACGCCGAGGTAGCTCGGGCCGCGCACCGAGGGGAAGTCGCGCGCCGTGTCGTAGCGGTCGATGCGCTGCAGGAAGTCGCCCAGCAGCGCGGCGGCGCCCTGGCTGCCGGTCGGGATCTCGAGCCCGGACAGGTTGGTCTTCTCGAAGCCCAGCTCGGCCAGCGCGGGCACCGGCGCGCGCAGCGTGTCGGGCGGCGGCGCCAGCGCCTCGGCATGGCTGCGCACCGGATACGGCTTGAGATAGAAGGCGTCGACCTTGGCCAGCCAGGCACGCTTGTAGGGTGTGAAGACGGTGTAGGGCTGCCCGGTCTGCGTCAGCACCTCGTCGCGCTCGAAGATGGCCTGGTCCTTGCAGGTGTGGAAGGCCACGCCGGCATTGGCCAGCGCGCCCAGCACCCTGGCGTCGCGGTCGAGTGCGCCGGGTTCGTCGTCGCGGTTCGCGAACACCGCCTGCGCTTCCAGGGTGCGCGCCAGTTGCGCGATCTCGTCCTCGGCCGCCGCGTGGCGCACGATCAGCCCGCCGCCCAGCGCCTCGAGCTCCGCCTGCAGCTCCACCAGGGACTCGCGGATGAACTCCACCCGCCGGTCGCGGCGGGGCAGGGGATCGAGGATCGCGCGGTCGAAGACGAACACGCAGACCACCTGCCGGCAGGCTCGCAGGGCCTGGTAGAGCGCCGCGTTGTCGTCCACGCGCAGGTCGCGCCTAAACCACATCAGGCCCCTGGGATAGATTTTGTCGACGGCCAGTAAAATCGGCGGCATGGCCTTCGATTCTGCCCCCATGAACCTCACGCATCATTTCCTGATCGCGATGCCGGGTCTGGAAGACAAGGCATTCAACCGCAGCGTGGTCTACCTGTGCGAGCACAGCGAGCGCGGCGCCCTGGGCCTGGTGATCAACAAGCCCAGCGACATCAACCTCAAGGTGCTGTTCGAGAAGATCGAACTGCACCTGTCGCGCCCTGAGCTCGGCAATGCGCCCGTGTACCAGGGCGGCCCGGTGCAGACCGAGCGCGGCTTCGTGCTGCACGAGCCGGTGTTCGCGGACGCCGACAAGCCCAACGAGTCGGTCTATGCCTCGACCATGACCATCCCGGGCGGCCTCGAAATGACCACTTCCAAGGACGTGCTGGAAGCGATGGCCACCGGCGCCGGACCGCGCAAGGTGCTGGTCTCGCTCGGCTACGCGGCCTGGGGCGAGGGCCAGCTCGAATCCGAGCTGGCCGAGAACAGCTGGCTCACGGTGGGCGCCGACCCGGCCGTGATCTTCGACACCCCGGTCGAGCAGCGCTACGACAAGGCCCTGTCGCTGCTGGGCCTGGAGGCCTGGACGCTGTCGCCCGAAGCGGGGCACGCATGAGCGTTCCGGCGATGCCTGACCGCGCTGTCCCTGCCCCGTCCGTCCCCTCCCATTTCCAAAGCTTCCTGGCCTTCGACTATGGCCAGAAGCGCACCGGCGTCGCCAGCGGCAACCGGCTGCTGCGTAGCGCCACGCCGCAGGCCACCATCAAGGCCGAGGGCAATGCCCGCTTCGCCCAGGTCGAGGCCCGGATCCGCGAATGGCAGCCCGACGCGCTGGTGGTCGGCGTGCCTTACCACCCCGACGGCGCGCCGCACGACAACACCCGCGCCGCCCAGCGCTTCGCCCGGCAGCTCCATGGTCGTTTCCAGCTGCCGGTGTACGAGGTCGACGAGCGCTACAGCACCACCGAGGCGCTGGCCGGCGGCGCGCGCGACGCCGATGCCGCGTCGGCCTGCATCATCCTTGAACAGTTCCTGAGGAGTCTCCCGTGAACGCAATCCCCGACGCCGAAGCGCTCTATGTCGAGCTGCTGCGCGGCGTGAAACCCCTCATGCGTCCCGACACGCGCCTGGTCGGCATCACCTCGGGTGGCGCCTGGCTGGTCGAGCGGCTGCAGAAGGACCTGGGCCTGCCCGGCGCGCCCGGCATCATCTCCTCGGCCATGCACCGCGACGATTTCGCCCGCCGCGGCCTCGCCGCCAGCGCCCAGACCACGCTGCCCTTCGACGTCAACGGCGCCGACGTGCTGCTGCTCGACGACGTGCTCTACACCGGCCGCACCATCCGGGCGGTGCTCAACGAGCTGTTCGACTTCGGCCGCCCGGCCTGCGTGCGGCTGGCGGTGCTGATCGACCGCGGCGGCCGCGAGCTGCCGGTGGCGGCCGACTTCGCGGCGCAGCGCCTCGATCTGCCGGCCACCCAACTGCTCGCGCTGGCGCGCAGCGATGCCGGCGCCTTCAGCTTCAAGGTGGAGGAAAACACCTGATGTTGTACAAGCGCAACCCCCAGCTCAACAAGAACGGCGAGCTGATCCACCTGCTGTCGATCGAGGGCCTGCCCAAGGACATCGTCACCCACATCCTCGACACCGCGGCCAACTTCACCAGCGTCAGCGACCGCGAGGTCAAGAAGGTGCCGCTCCTGCGCGGCAAGAGCGTGTTCAACCTGTTCTTCGAGAACTCGACGCGCACCCGCACCACCTTCGAGATCGCGGCCAAGCGGCTGTCGGCCGACGTGATCAACCTGGACATCGCGCGCTCCTCCGCCACCAAGGGCGAATCGCTGCTCGACACCATCGCCAACCTCAGCGCGATGGCGGCCGACCTGTTCGTGGTGCGCCACAGCGAGTCGGGGGCGCCCTACCTGATCGCCCAGCACGTGGCGCCGCACGTGCACGTGGTGAACGCGGGCGACGGGCGGCATGCGCACCCGACGCAGGGCCTGCTCGACATGTACACGATCCGCCACTACAAGAAGGACTTCGCGAACCTCACGGTGGCGATCGTCGGCGACGTGCTGCATTCGCGCGTGGCGCGCTCCGACATCCACGGGCTCACCACGCTGGGCTGCGCCGAAGTGCGCGTGGTCGGCCCGAAGACGCTGGTGCCGTCCGACATGGCGCAGATGGGCGTGCGCGTGTGCCACACGCTCGAGGAAGGGATCAAGGACTGCGACGTGATCATCATGCTGCGGCTGCAGAACGAGCGCATGAGCGGCGCGCTGCTGCCTTCGTCGCAGGAATTCTTCAAGACCTTCGGCCTCACGCCCGAGAAGCTGCAGCTCGCCAAGCCGGATGCGATCGTGATGCACCCGGGGCCGATCAACCGCGGCGTCGAGATCGATTCGGCGGTGGTCGACGGCCGGCAGAGCGTGATCCTGCCGCAGGTCACTTTCGGCATCGCGGTCAGGATGGCCGTGATGAGCATCGTCGCAGGAAACGAAGCATGAGCAAGATCCTGATCGTCAACGGGCGGGTCGTCGATCCTGCCTCGGGCCTCGACCGGCAAGCCGACATCGCGATCGCCGACGGCGTCGTGCAGGCCATCGGCGATGTCTCGCCCGACTTCCGGCCCGAGCGCACGCTCGACGCCCAGGGCTGCCTCGTCGTCCCCGGCCTGGTCGACCTGGCCGCGCGGCTGCGCGAACCCGGCTACGAGCACGAGGGCATGCTCGAAAGCGAGATGGGCGCGGCGGTGGCCGGCGGCGTCACCAGCCTGGTCTGCCCGCCCGACACCGACCCGGTGCTCGACGAGCCGGGCCTGGTCGAGATGCTCAAGTTCCGGGCCGAGAAGATGCAGCGCGCGCGGCTGTTCCCGCTCGGTGCGCTGACCCGCGGCCTGGCCGGCGAGGTGCTGACCGAGATGGCCGAGCTGACCGAGGCCGGCTGCATCGGCTTCGGCCAGGCCGAGGTGCCGCTGGGCAACACGCAAGTGCTGCAGCGTGCGCTGCAATACGCGAGCACCTTCGGCTACACGGTGTGGCTGCGGCCGCAGGAGCGCGACCTCGGCCGCGGCGTCGCCGCCAGCGGGCCGCTGGCGACGCGTCTCGGGCTGTCGGGCGTGTCGGTCGCGGCCGAGACCATCGCCATCTTCACCATCGTCGAACTGATGCGCAGCACCGGCGCACGGGTGCACCTGTGCCGCCTGTCGAGCGCGGCCGGGGTCGCGCAGGTGCGCGCGGCCAAGGCCGAGGGCCTGCCGATCAGCTGCGACGTCAGCATCAATTCGCTGCACCTGGCCGACACCGACATCGGCTTCTTCGACAGCCGCGCGCGCCTCAACCCGCCGCTGCGCCAGCAGCGCGACCGCGATGCGCTGTCGGCCGGGCTGGCCGACGGCACCATCGACGCGCTGGTGTCCGACCACACGCCGGTGGAAGCCGATGCCAAGACCCTGCCCTTCGCCGAAAGCGAGCCCGGCGCGACCGGTCTCGAGCTGCTGCTGCCGCTGGCGCTGCAGTGGGGCGAGCAGAGCGGCGCCGGCCTGCGGCGAGCGATCGAGGTCGTGAGCGCCGCGCCGGCGCGGCTGCTGAACGCCGAAGGCGTGGGCCGGCTGGCCGTGGGCGGCGCGGCCGACCTCTGCGTGGTCGACCCGGCGCACGAATGGCTGGTGCGGCCCGAGACGCTGAAAAGCCAGGGCAAGCACACGCCCTTCGGCGACTACGCGATGCGCGGACGGGCCCGTTTCACGCTCGTGGGCGGGCGGGTGGTGCACGGCTGATGCACGCCCTGTCCGCCAGCTGGAAGCTGCTGCGCGCGGTCGCGCACGCATTGGCCGGCTGGTGGACCATCCGGACCCGGTTCCCCCGGCTCTCGCCCGCCGAGCGCGAGCAGCGTGTCCAGCAATGGGCCGAGCGCATGCTGAACCTGATGGGCATCCGTCTCACGGTGCTGGGCACCCCGCCCGCGCAGGGGCCGGTGCTGGTGGTGTCGAACCATCTGTCCTGGCTGGACATCCTGGCCATCCATGCGGCACGGCATGTGCGTTTCGTTTCCAAGGCAGGGGTGGGCCACTGGCCGCTGATCGGCACCCTGTCGACCGGCGCCGGCACGCTCTACATCGAACGCGAGCGCCGCCGCGACGCGGTGCGCGTGGTGCATCACATGACCGAGGCGCTGCGCGCGGGCGATGTGATTGCCGTCTTCCCCGAGGGCACCACCAGCGACGGCGACGGCCTGTTGCCCTTCCACGCCAACCTGCTGCAAGCGGCGATCTCGGCCGGCGCGCCAGTGCAGCCGGCCGCGCTGCGCTTTGCCGATGCGGCCAGCGGCGACACCAGCCATGCGCCGCGCTACATCGGCGACGACAACCTGCTGAGCTCGCTGTGGGCCACGCTGAAGGCGCCGCCGCTGCTGGCGATCGTGCGATTCGGCGAGCCCCAGTCGTCGCTGGGCCGCGATCGCCGCGTCTGGGCGAAGACCCTGCATGTCGACGTCCAGGCGCTGCGCCGCGAGCTCAAGTAGCGCCTCGCCAACAATTAAGAAGTTCGGCCTCCTGCGGGAGCCCCTCGAGGCGGACTCCAGGGCGCATTGCACCAAATGCTTATATCCAGCGGGCGATCATCGCTTTATGCTGCCGCTGGTCTTCCTGCCCCATGCAGGAGGCGTTCACCCGAAAAACTCTCTGAGGAACCCCATGAGCAAAACTCTCGCCATCATGATTGCCGGTCTGTTCGCCGCGAGCGCCTTCGCGCAAGCCCCCAAGGGCGCCTCGTCGGAAAGCTCTCCCATCATGAACAGCAAGCCGCAGGAGCGTGCCGAAGCCAGGGTCGACGCTCGGCCGCAGGGCAAGGTCAAGGCCGTGGGTGGTGACACTCTGAACACGCCAGAGGGCGGCGCGATCGGCACGGGCAAGGCCGCCGCAGCCGGGCAGAAGCGGGAAGCGACCCGCAATGCCAAGCATCCGAATCGCAAGGTGAATCCGCAGGGCGGCACGCCGAACTGATCCGCGACCTGCCGCCGGAGCGCGGCGTGATGCCGGATGCGCCGACGACGTCCTGGGGCTAGCTCCTGGCGGAAGCGGCTTGCAGCGCGGTCAGCGCCTTGCGAGCCTCCGGCGCGCCGGCGGTTGCCGCCGCGCCCAGGTAGTGCTTCGCGCGGGATGCGTCGCGAGGCACTCCGTCGCCGCTCAGGTACCGCTTGCCGAGCGCGAAAGCGGCCGATGCGTGGCCCCGATCCGCGGCATTGCGAAGCCGCCGGATCCCGCCTTCCAGATCGAACAGCGGGCTCTGCGGCGCCAGGTTGAGGCGGGCCAGCCAGTAGCCTGCTTCGGGCAGTTCGATCCGGGCCAGTTCGCCGCCACCTTCTCGCAGGGCCTGGGGCATCGCATCGGTGTTCATCAGCGCGACCACACGGCCGACGCGTACCAGGGGATCCTGGGGGCGCATGACGGCGGCCTGCTCGAAGAGCTGCACGGCCGCAGGAATGTCCTTCGCGACGCCGTTCGCTCCCAGCACCAGGCGCCAACCGAGCACGATCCGCGCCTCGACATTGCCGGCCGCGGCCTCGCGGCTCAGGCGGGCCATCTCGGGGTACTTGCGCAAGGAGAGGTCGGGCATCGGGTCCGAGCGCCAGGCATTCAGCTCGGCCTTGAAGGCCGAATCGGAGGGCATGCCACGGGCGACCGGCAGCTTGTCGACACCCCACAGCGCACCGAACGTGAGCGCAGCCGCGACCGCCATCGCCAGCGCGCGCACTCGCCAGGAAAACCGGGACTTGTCGATCTGCGCCGTCATGCGCTGCCCGATCTCGGCGGGAAAGCGCTGGCGCAGTTGCCTGCGCACCCTGATCTCGACCGCCGCCCACACGAGCACGCCGCCCCCCAAGGCGGTCCAGGCCGGCGGCCAGCCGACCGGCCAGCGCGCGAACACCATCGCGCAGGCCGCCAGCACCACCAGGCCGATGCAGTAGAGGCCCGGCTCGAACATCTGCGCGGCGAAAAGCTTGCCCACGGCGCCATGGAACGCAGCCGAGGCGCGGTTCACGTAGTCGGCGTCCACCAGGCCCTGAAAGCGCGCCTGTACCGCCTGGTTGGTTGCCTCCAGTCCGCTGGCCTGGGATGCTGCCTCGGCAATGACCAGATTGAGTTCCGACTCGACGAAGAGGCCGGTGGTGTCCAGCAGATCGTCTTCGTGCGTGCGTTTCCAGCGCGACGCCTCGTTCACCGCCTGCTCCAGTCGCTCCAGGTCGCCCAGCAGCAGGTGGCCGGCGACATTGCGGAAGTCGAACACCTGCAGCGTCTTGCCGAAGGCGAGGACGGCGAAGCTCTGGCCTCCGGCCAGCAGGCGCGCGCTGGCGACGTCGATGTGCAGGCGGTAGTCGCTGCGCACGGAGGTGCCGTCGAGCCGCCGGTGAGCGACCGCGTCCAGCGCTCCGTAGTCCGGCAGGCGCGCGGCGTCGATGCGCAGCCGAACCAATGCCTTGGCCTCGCTGTCGGGATGCTCCAGCGCCAGCGATTCGCTCCCTTGCACCTTGCAGGTCAGGTGCCCGACGCAATGGCACCAGCCGGTGGCGGCGCAGCTGCCGCAATTGACCTTGCCGGTCGCGCCGCAGGTCATGCAGTCGTTGTGACCCCGGCCTGCGCAGGAGCCGCAGTTGATCTCGCCGGCGTAGTCGCAGGCGGTGCATTGGACCTTGCCGCCGGAGCAGCTGTAGCAGTTGATCCAGCGCGTCTTGTTCTCGGTGGAGTACGCGCTGCGAACCGGGTCCCAGGTCTGGGTCGAATAGTGCTCGATCTGGCTGCCCCGGCCCTGGCAGGAGGTGCAATCCCTGCGCCGCGTGCCCTGACAGCTGTAGCAGCTGATCTTTCCCCGCGCGCCGCAGCCGTGGCAGGCTTGCTTGCCGTCGCCGGAGCAGGCCGAGCACGACAGCCGGCCATACCCGCCGCAGGCACCGCAGACGAACTCGTAGCCCAGCAATTTGCCGAAGCCGCGCAGCAGGCCGTTGACGGGCAGCAGGCGACGGTATTCCACCGCGTCGAGGGCCGCCCAATGGTCGAGCCGGGCCGGAAGCGCCGTCCTGGCCTCGTCTCGCAGTGTCTTCAAGCCCGCCACCAGGTGCGCGTGGGAGGGCAAGGGCGTCGCGTCCTGGTGCAGCCGGCCGCTGAACTCGGCCGTCTCGATGCCGATCGTCACCTCGTGCACCCGTGTCAGATGGCCGCCCATGCGCGTGAAGGTTTCCGGAACCTCGTCGCGAACGCTGTCGCTTCCAAAGCGCGTGACCGCCTCGACGTGCTGGCCGACGACCCCGGCGACGCGGCCGGCGGGTGCGGCGGGCGCCCGGGGTTGTTCGGTCGGTTCTTCCTCGATGTCTTCCTGGTGATGCGCGGGGCTTGGCGCGCTGTCTGCAACGGTGTTCATGGGAGGGACGGCGCGCGGCCGACTATGATGTCAAGAGGTAACTATTCGTTTCAATCTGTAATGTATCTCGTGTCATTCCGCAGCACTTCGGCGCCTCGCCCGCCTGTCCCCGTCGGTCAGTTCTTCCAGCTCTCTTGCCGACCGGCGGTCTGATGCGGATCGGACGCATGGGCCCACGGGCCGGCGCAGCCGTGCTGGCCATCCTCTGCACCGGATGCGCAGTGCAGCACCAGGCCAACGGCAAGGTCACGATCGGGCTCGACGAAGCCCAGTTGTTCGGGCGGCAGATCGAGGCATTCCGATTGCGCGATGGCTCCACGGGCGCATTGCGCGTGTTGAACGGCGTCTACAGCGTCAAGTTCGACTCTCACGCGCAGGTGGTTCCGGTCGGTCGCGCCTCCACGGCGCGCATCGTGAACACGGCGCAGGTCGGAGACCGCCTGACCGTGCTGGTCGAGAAGGCCGAGCAGGGCTGTGCTTACAAGTACCAGTTCATCACCCTGCGTGGTTCGGAGGTCAACACCTGGGACCTGACCGGCGACTGCCAGACCGTGCCGAACGTGACGCTCGGCGAGGACGGTGCGCAGCGCGTCGATTTCTGGCTGCGCAACCAGGTCAAGCGATTCAAGTACGTGGATGGCCGACTGCTGCGCTTCGACATTCCGATGTCGAGCCTGGTCGCGCCCGACGCCTCGCCGGCACCCGCCACGTCGAGCACGCCGCGAACCGGCGCGAAGAATGCGTCGTCGAGCGGCGCGCCGGCGCGCACGACCCGGAAGACGCCGCCGCCGCGCCAGTCGGCTGGCGTCGAACCATCGGCAGCGCCGCGCCCCGTGGCCACGCCGTCCGTCAAGCCGCCCGTGTCGCCGAAGCTCGAGTTCGGAGCACAGGAAGAGAAGCCGGTTCGCATCGTCCTCGACAAATGAGCGCGCACTCGCCCGGGCTGACGATGAAGAGCATCGTGCGGCTCATCGCCGTGACGGCCGTGTACCTGCTGTTCGAACTGGGATTCAACGCCCGGCTGCTCGATGTCGTGGGCGGCGGCGCATCCGCCGACCAGGTGCATCGCATCGAGATCTACGGGCGCCTGTTGTCGGGAGTCGCGGCGGCGCTGGTCGTTCTCCAGCTGCTGATGCTGCGACGGGCCCGCACCGGTTCGCCGGCCCTGGTCGGCATTGCCTTCTGGTGCCTGGTGACGGTCGGCCTGGTCTACGGCGGGCTGCAGCTGTTCGTGGACACGTTGGTCGCGCGCAGCACGGCGGAGTTCCGCCGGCAATCGCTCAATGTGGTGCTGGTGCAGCAGGCCCTGGTCAAGGGCAGCGCCCAACTGGACGGCCTGGACGACGAGGATCCCGCCCTCTTCGGGCGCCCCGAGGGCAAGGCCTTCCTGGCGCTGTTCCCGGTTCTCGCGAGCTCGGTCGAACGGCTCGAGGAGAAGCTCAGCGACGCCAAGCTGGTCCTGCTGGAGCAGCAGATCGGCCGCGAGCTCCACGGTCCCAAAGGGGCGTTCGAGAAATACGACGCCGCCATGGATGAGGTGCGAAAGCAGTGGTCGTACTACCGCAGCGGCACGTCGCCGGCCCTGGACGCCGAGGTGAGGCGCCAGCAGGACAGCGCCTGGGAGGACTATCGCAACGACCTCGCGCGCCACCGCTGGACGCCGTCGACGGTCCCTGCGCGCTATCGGCAAAGGGTCGTGAACGGCGTGCGCGAGCGGGTGCCGGTTCCGGCGGCATGGCAGCCGGACGACCGGCGGACCTTCTACCGCGCCGTCGAGGGGCGTGTGCGCGACAAGGCGAACGCGGGACGCGACGGGTCGATCCGCGTGCGCGGCCAGCGCGTGCCGCCCGGGCTCGCGTTCGCGGACTTCGTGCTGCACCCGGGTGTGCAGGAGGACCTGCAGGTGCGCCTGGGCGTCCCGGCCAGCATTCAGATCGCTCCGCAGTACGGCTCGTCCGACCAGTTCCGCGCGCAGTTCTACGATCGCCTGCGCCAGGCGCTTGCCAGGCAGGAGATCGGCAAGTACACGGCGCCGGTCCATACATTCGGTCCCGGCGGCATCAACGAGTCACTCGGCCTCGATGCCGCCCGTGCCGCCCTGGTGCCGCCGATCGCGCTGCTGTGCTCTCTGCTGGGCGCGATCGGCCACCTCGGCAAGCTGCTCTACCTTTGCGTCAAGGCCGGCGGAATGGCTGCCGGCGCGAAGGGCGGCACCGCGGTGCGGTCGCGGCTGCTGGGAGCCGCGTGGATCCTCCCCTTCCTCACGATCGGGCTGGTGTGGGCTGCCTTCAGTGTCATGAGCAACAACGTCACCCGCAGCCGGCTCTACACCTACCTGCAGGCCCAGGCCCTGCACACGGAGAGCGGCATGCCCAACGTCGCCGCCATGGTGGCGACGAACGCGATGCATGTCGTGGCGGTGGGCCAGGGGTATGCCTATCCCTTCAACGAAGCCTTGCGCGTGCGGGTGCTGCGAGGCCTCGACTACGGCTACTAGCCGTGGGGCATGGTGGCGAAGCGATCCGGCAAGTTCGGCCCGGACGCATCCGGCGCGGCAGACCGGATCAAACCCGGGCCAGCGAGGTTTCGCGGCTGCGGTCGAGGTCCGCCAGAAGCTCCGGGGTCGTCATGAGGCGCATGGCGTCGACCGCGCAGGAGTCGTCGTCGTCCGACAGGAAGCGGATCTTGAAAGTACCGATCGAGACTTCATCGCCGCTGGCCAGGACGAACGATTGCACCCTGGCGCCATTGACGTAGACCCCGTTGCGGCTGCCCAGGTCGTGGATCGTTGCGAACGGGCCGTCCATCGTGACGACCGCGTGCCGCCGGCTCACCTGCATCGAGTCGAGCGCCACATCGTTGGTCGCAGCCCGGCCGATGGTGGTTTCCCCGGCGAACAGAGCCACCTGCTTGGTCCTGGCAGGACCTTTCATCAGAATCAGTTTCGGCATGCGTCCCCAGCTCCTCCAATCTGTAACACATTATTGTTACATCAAATCGCAGGAAATCTGGATCTGGCCGTGCATGCCAACGCTCAGAGCAACCGGGAGACGATACCGAGGAACATGAACAGGCCTGCGGCCGACATGATCAATGCGATCACGAAAGAAGGCTGCATGATCTTGAAGCTTCGGTCGTGGCGCAGGCTCTTGAGCCGATACCAGTACTCCACCGTGCCCATCACGATGGCGACCGTACCCAGCCCCGTGAGGAACAATCCGACGTTGCGCGCCATGTTGGCGCTGTGCACCGGCCCGCCCTGATGCTGGAAGGCCTCGATGATCTTGTAGATGGTGAAGCCGAAGCTGATCATCGACAGGCCCGTGCGCACCCAGGCCATCAACGAGCGGTCCGCGGCCATCAGGGTGCGATCGACCGCGAGGTCGGTGCGCATCTGCGCAAGCTCGTCCGACGACTTCGCCACGGCCGGACCCGGCGCCGACTTGAGCAAGCTGGGTGAAGGCGTGTCGTTCATGAGGACCTCGTCGGCAATGTCTGCACGCGCCATCGTCACGAGAGTCGGCTTGAGCGGATGGCGAGACTCAAGTCATGGACCCATCCGGATGGGTCGCTGGTGCCCTCGACAGGAATCGAACCTGTATCTGAGTCTTAGGAGGACCCCGTTCTATCCATTGAACTACGAGGACGAGAGCGCCCTGAACTTTACCAGTTCGCCCCGCCGTCCCGCCCCATCTAGTCGAACTGGACGGTGTAGATCAGGTCGATGGCGCTTTGCTGCCCCGCCTGGGCCCGCAGCGTCAGGCGGCGCGTGAGGTCGTAGAAGATGAACAGCGTGCCCAGCGTCCCGCCGAGGCTGCGCTCGTAGGTGATGTAGAAGTCGCGCGCGATGCGCTTGCCGACGGTGACCGTGGATTCCCGCACATCGCCGCCGCTGCCCGGGCCCTTGAAGCCGATTTCGTCGAGGCCGAAGCGGCTCGCCAGTCCGCCGCCGCTGCCGCCGCCGAGGCCGCCGAGCAGCGCCAGCGCGGCCTGCTGCAGCAGCACCGACTCGCCCCCGCTGGTGGCCGAGGCGCGCCCCAGCACCAGCCAGGTGAGGGTCTCCTGGTCCGACAGCTGCGGCTCCGAATAGAGCCGTACGCGTGGCGACTGCGCGGTGCCGGTGATCGCGACGCCGGCACGCTGCGAGATGTTCGGCCGGATCGCGAGGATGTCGAGCTGCGGGTTGTCGAAGGGGCCGTTGAAACGCGCCACGCCGGTCTCGATGTTGAGCGCCTGCCCGTAGGCGCGGTACTGGCCGGCGACGGTGCGGACCTCGCCGGTGATGCGCGGCGGGGCGTTCAAGGCGGTGCTGCGGATGTCGAGCTTGCCCTCCAGGCGGGTCGTGATGCCGCGGCCCTGGACGGCGAAATCGGTGCCGAGGTTGAAGTTCACCGCGATGTCCGGCGGTTTCGCGGTCTGGGCCCGGGCGACTTCCGTCTGGTTCTCGGCCGCCCGGCGCTGCGCCTCTGCCGCGGCTTCCCGATCGATCGCCGCCGAGCGGATCACGACGTCGCTGCCCAGGCTGGGCGCGGTCTGGTCGGGCAGGATGATGACCGCGCGGTCGGTCTTCAGGTCGCCGCGCACAGTGAACTGTCCGTCCGTGAGCCGGGCCTGCAGGTCGCCCGACAGCGTGACCTGGCGATCGGCGCGCACCAGTACGCGCAGCGCGCGCAACTGGGCCTGGACCGACATGCGGATGCCGGTGCCGGCGCCGGCGGCCGGCGCGGCGCCCCAGGCCAGTTCGCCGCGCGCCGAGAGCGTGCCGCCGTCGCGCGCGGCCTCGCTGGCCGCGGTGCTGAGGTTGCCGCTCTGGCCCGGAATGCGCGTCTGGGCCCCGGCGCCGCCCTTGAGGGTGAATTCGCTGATCTCGACCCGGTTGCCCGCGAGCGTGGCCCGCAGCCGGCCGTCGCGCAGGTCCAGCCCCTCGACCAGCGCCCGCAGCGCCAGCTTGTCGGCGCCCAGGGTGCCGTTCCAGCGCGGGTCGCTGCGGCTGCCCGCGAGCGTGGCGTCGGCTTCCAGCGTGCCTGCCACCCGCCAGCCGGGTGGCGCCAGCATCGACCAGACGCCCAGGTTCGGCATCCTCGCCGTGACCCGTCCCGCGAGCGGCGCGTCGTCGGCCCATTGCCAGCCGCCCTGGCGCTGCTGCACGCGCGTGCTCGCCTCGACGCGGATCTCGCCGGCCCGCTCGCTGTCCCAGGCCAGGTTGGCGCGCACGGTGTCGCCCTCGGCGTCCAGCGTGAACTCGGCGCGGCGCAGGCCGGCCGGCGTGCTGGTGCCGGGGCCGGCGGCGTCCATGGTGCGTTCACTGGCTGTTCCTGTCCCATGGCTGTGGATGCGCGTGACCAGGGCGGCCTCGCCGGCCTGGACCCGGAGATCGCCGCTCTCGCGCATCAGGCGGGCCTTTGCGCGCAGCGTGTCGCCGGCGTCGATATCCCATTCGCCGTTGAACAGCAGGTCGCCGCTGAAGCCGACCTGCGCCAGCGTGTTGCCGTTGCCCAGCAGCTCCGCCCAGGCCATCGGCAAGCCCTGCAGCCGGCCCTTGGACTGCAGGCGGAAGGCGCGCCGCGCCTCGCTGCCGGTGCGGCTGAAGCGCAGCGGCTGCCAGTCGATCTTCACCGTGCCGGGCGCCGGGCCCTTGAGGGTCGCGGCCGCCGCGGAGGCTTCCACGTCGAGCCTCGGGCTGTCGCCCGGGACCGTGCGGACCTTGGCGCTGACCGGGCTGGCGAGTTCCAGCACCCACGGCTTGGCGTCGGGACGCGCGCTGTCGAGCGCCTGGATCCGCAGGCTGGCAAGCGTCGCATTCCACTGGTTCCTGCGTTCGATGCCGCCGCTGGCGCGGGTGTCGAGCGTGACCTTGCGGCTGCCGCTGGCGGCGTCGCCTTTCAGGGACAGCGTCGCCTGGGCCAGGCTGCCCGACAGCTCGGCGCGCACCCCGCTCAGGTTGACCGGGTCGGGGGGCGTGCCGGTCTCGGGCGGCGGCAGCTTCAGTTCGAGCTTGGGGACGGTCAGCGTGGCCTGCAGCGTCGGCTCGGGTGCGCCGCGCGGGGCCGGGTCGCCGGCGCTCTGCAGCCGGCGCTGGATCGCCTGCCAGCCCCCGCGCCAGCTGGCGTCGAGCCGCGCGTTGCCTTGCAGCGCCGCGCCGGCGAACAGGCCGTCCAGTTCGGGCAGCGCTTCGATCCAGCGCTGCAGCGCGGCCGCGTCGTCGACCCGGGCCTGGACTTCGCCGCCGCCCGTGGACGGTGCGATGCGGCCATCGATCAGCGCCGTGGCGCCCGGCATGACCAGGTTCAGCCGGCCGCTGGCGGCTTCTTCGTCGACGCGCACCTGCAGCCGGCCCTCGACGCTGGCGCGCTGGGCCTCGATGCGCAGGCTGCGCAGGTCGAGCACCTGGTCCTGCCACCGGCCCTTGGCGAGCGCGCGCTCCAACCGCAGGCCTTGTAGGTCGCCCGCTGCGCCGGCACCGCCCTCGGCCTGCAGCGCGAGGTCGAACTGCAGCGCGTCACCGGCCTGCTCGGCCTGGATGCGGCCGCTCACCGGTGCGCCATCGAGCCGGGTGTGGAGCGCGCCGGGCTTCACGCCGCGCACGGTGGCCTTCGCCTGCCAGGGGGCCGGCGCGGGGCTCCAGCTGCCTTCGGCCTCGATGCGGCCGCCGCCGGCGCGCACGCTCGCCTGCGGCAGTGTCCAGGTGCTGCCGTCGAAGCGGGCGCGGGCTTCGAGCTGCTCGACCGGCAGCTTCGCCTCGTCCCAGGGGCCCGGCAGCGCGTTGCGGATTTGCGCGCTGGCCTGCCAGGCCTGCGCGCCGGCCGTGGCCGTGGCGTCGGGACCGGCCTCGATCTCGCCGCTCAGCAGCGTGGCGGGTGCTTCCGGCCACAGGCGGCCCAGGTCGACGTTCTGCAGCTCGGCCTTGGCGTCGATCACGGGCTGCGGCTGCCAGGGCGCCAGGTGGGCCTGGAGCTGCGCCTGCATCGGCTTGTCCGCGCCTTCCTCGACGGGGCGCAGTTCGGCGGCCACCGCAAGGCGCGCATCCGCGCCGGCCAGCGTGCCCTTGACGCTCGCTTCGGCCCGGACGTCGATGCTGCGGTCCTGCGCCAGCAGCGCCCGCACCCGGCCGTTCAGCGTGGCGTCGATCGCCATCGGCGCCGGCCCCTGGAGGCGGACCTGCGCGCCGTAGTGGCCGTCGGCAACATCGACGCCGGTGATCTCGAGCTGATGGTGCGCGTCGCTGTAGCGGTAGCTGCCTTCGAGCTGGGTCGCCTGCAGGGCAGGGGGGCCGGCCCAGCGCAGGTCGTCGATCTTGAAGGGCAGCTCCACCGCCACCGGCAGAACGAGCTGCTCGAGCGGCTCGACCGGCGTGCTCTCGGCCGGGGTGCGACGCTCGATCACCACCTGCGCCGCATGCACCTCGCCGAGCTGTACCCGGCGCCGCAGCAACGGCGCCAGCCGCCAGCCGATGCGGGCATCCCGGACCTCGACGGCGAGGCTTTCGCTCTCCCAGCGCAGCCAGCCGATGCGCCCGCCGGCGCGCAGCGATCCGGTCACCTCGCGACTCTCCAGCGTCTGTCCGGCCGGCAGGTAGCGTGCCGTGCGGGCCAATGCGAAGGCGAGAGACTGGTCCGACCCCAGCCACCACCAGGCCCCCGCGCCCAGCAGCAGCACCACCGCCACCAGCCCGGTGACCCCCCACGCCAGCGCGCGCAAGGCGCGCTGGCCGCGCGAGCGCCGCACCGCCGGTGCGGGCGTGGTGGCCGTGGTGTCGTCAATCGTCATGGAGCAGGCGAGGTGTGATCTAGAACGTGAAGCCGAGGCGAAGGTGGAACCGGAACTCGTGCACCTGGATGCCGTAGGCCAGGTCCATCTGCACCGGCCCGATCGGGCTGGCCCAGCGTGCGCCGACGCCCACCCCCACCTTGGCCGCCAGGTCGGCGGGCCGGTCGGCCACCGCGCCGACATCGACGAACACGGTGCTCTCCCAGGCGGTCAGCTTGCCGTCGTAGACGAAGGGCCGTTGCCACTCGACGCTTGCCACGCCGAGGTAGCGCCCGGCGATGACCTGGCCGTCGGGCTTGACGGCGCCGATCGATCGGTAGCCGTAGCCGCGCACCGTGGTGTCGCCGCCGGTGAGGAAGTTCAGGGTCGACGGAATCTGGGCACGGTCCGCGGCGCTCACCGCGCCGGCTTCGGCGCGCAGCTGGATGCGGGCGTTGCGGGTCTGCGTTCGGTCGGCGTTGCTCACGGTGCCGGCCGGAACGAATCCGACCCAGCGCACGTAGGTGCGCGTGAAGGGCAACTGCTCGCCGCTCAGCGTGTAGCCGGCGGCCAGTTCGAGCGCAACGCCCTGGCCGCGCGTCGGCGCCGCCGCGTTGTCGAAATAGCGGCCGGTCCAGCCCCAGTTGAGGCTCAGTGCCGAGGCCGATGGCGGCGGATTGAAGCCGTGGTTCTGCGCATAGTCGTACTGCAGAAAGGCGCTGCGGTCGATGTGATCGCCGGCCTGGCTGCGGCCGCCCCGCAGACGGCCGCTGTCGACCGTGAAGCTGCCCGAGACCTCGCTCTTCAGCAGCGCCGACGAGAAGGAGCGCCAGCCGTTGTCGTCGGGGATCGCGCTCCACTCGGTGCCCAGCGATTGCGTGTCGCGGTCGAGCGTGAGCTTCGACACGGCGCGCCAGCCGAGCAGCGGCATGTCGTTGTGCGAGTGGTCGATCGACAGGCGAGCGCCGCTGTCGGTGGTGAAGCCGACGCCCAGCACCACCCGCTGCAGTGGCGCCTCGCGCAGCTGGGCGATCACGGGCGCTGCGAGCGGGTCGGATTGGGTATCGATCGTGAGGAACACCGAGTCGAAGTAGCCGCTGCTCGCCAAGCGTTGCTGGGCGTCGAGCAACTGCTGCTGGTCGTAGTCGGCGCCGGTGGGCACGCGCGCGAGCCGGCGCACGTTGTCGGCGGGGTAGCGCTGGTTGCCGTGCACCACCAGCGGCCCGAAGCGAAAGGCCGGGCCGGAGTCGTAGGTCGCGCTGAGCTTTGCTTCGCTGCGGTCGGCGTCGATCTCGGCCTGGCTCGCCAGAATGCTGCCCGTGGGATAGCGCCTGGCCGTCAGGTTGCGCAGCGCCGCCGCCTTGGCGTTGTCCCAGGCCTGCTGGTTGAACGGCTGGCCCGCGCGCAGCGCCCAGCCGGTTCGTATGGCATCGCGCCGCGACTCGGAGGCGGGGTCCTCCGCGATCGGCCCGGTGAAGCCGATCTGGACGTTGCTCACCTGCGTGATCGGGCCGGGCTCGACCGTGATCCTCACCTCCCGCGGCGCCTTGCCGCCGGGCGTATCGCGGAGTTCGAGCGTGAGGGTCGGCGTGAAATAGCCGAGGGTATTGAGCAGCTCGCGCGCGTTGGCTTCGGCGGCGACCATCAGCCGCGAGATCTCGATCGCGCCGAGATCGTCGACCTGGCGGAAGCGCTGGATCTCCAGATGGCGCTCGAGGTAGTCGCGCACCGTGCCTGGCGCCTGGACGTCGACCGTGAAGGCCTCGCCGGCCGCCCGGCCTTCACTCGCCACGGGGCTGGCGGTCGCGTCCGATTCTGCTGCGTCCTTCGTGGGCAACAGACTGCAACCTGGCAAAAAGAGAACAGCTGCAAACAACAACGCCGGCAACCATGCCGGCGCAAGAGATCGGACCACCCAAAGCATGCGGCGATTCTGACAGCATGCTCAAGGGCTTCCGGACGCCCTGACGACCCGCTCCGCTCAGTGCCGAACGACCTTTCGCGCCAGCGACCACAGCAGCGGCGGCGTGAGCATTCGGGCGAAGGCCTTGACCTGGTCGATCCGGTACTTCTGCATGAAGACGGTGCCGGCTTCGACGCCGTGCTGCTTGCCGGCGAGCGGGCTGGTGTAGTAGTAGGCCGCGACCGATCGGCGCGGGCGTCCGTCGGGCGCCTGCAGCGGCTGGGTATGGCCGTGGTAGCTGGCGGGGCCGTGCGGCAGCAGGATCGTGCGGCCGAATTCGGGTTGCACGTTGCTGACGCAGCGCTTCTTGCTCTTGTCCCAGAGTTCCAGCGCCGAGCCCCAGGCCGGATCCCAGCCCTTGTTGAGGTAGGTGATGAAGACCATCTCGTTCTTCAGGCCCAGGTGGGGATGGCGGTCGAAGTCCCGGTGGATGGCGAAGGTGGCCCCGGTCCTGCTCTCGTGCAGCCCGCCGCCGAACAGCTTGGGATCGGGCAGCAGATAGGGGACGCCGCTGATCGAGGACAGCCATTCGCAGAACCAGCCCGAATTGAGGAGGTCGAAATAGAGTTGCGTGGCCGGGCCCAGCTGGACGTTGAAGCCGGAGCGCCGAAGCAGCTCGTACCTGCTCTTGACGTCTGCCCAGTTCTCCCGCGGCAGCAGGTCGAACTCTTCGGCCACGAGGTCGAGCAGCACTGGATGAAAGATGCCGTCCAGGACCAGGTGCGGAAACGGCTTGGCGTCGTGCAGTTGCTGGCGCAGGCCGTCGCGTCGCTCGGCGGAGAACAGCGTGTGGTCGACGAGCTCGGCCAGCGGCAGACGCACTCCCCGGATGCAGAGAAAGTCTTCTTGCGGCACCGACAGGGCAGCCAGCGACAACATCGGTATCGGTTGCGCATGAACCGGGATGTCGACGTGATGCGACAGCAAGGCAGACATGATCCCCTCCGAAACGTGGGGTGGATGACTTTTGAATCTTTAAGTGTTAACTGTAACGTAAAGATTCTGTTTCTGCACTTTTTCTTGCGTGCGCCGTTGGCGCTGCCGGGTTCCCCCGGCCAGGAGCTACTTCGAGAGCATCCGCATGGCGTCCTCGAGGCCGCGAAGCGTCAATGGGTACATCCGGTGGGACACCAGCTGCTGCATCACCGCGATGCTCTGGCGGTACTGCCAGACGCCCTGGGGCTCGGGGTTGATCCAGGCGAATTTCGGGAAGGCGTGCGTCAGCCGCTGCATCCACTCGGCACCGGCCTCTTCGTTGTTGTACTCGACGCTGCCGCCCGGCTGCAGGATCTCGTACGGGCTCATGGTGGCGTCGCCGACGAAGATCAGCTTGTAGTCCTTGTTGTACTTGCGGATGATGTCCCAGGTCGCGAACTTCTCGGAGAAGCGGCGGCGGTTGTTCTTCCACATGAAGTCGTAGACGCAGTTGTGGAAGTAATAGAACTCCAGGTGCTTGAACTCGGTCTTGACGGCCGAGAACAGCTCCTCGACGCGCTGGATGTGCTCGTCCATCGTGCCGCCGACGTCCATCAGCAGCAGCACCTTGACGTTGTTGTGGCGCTCGGGGCGCATCTTGATGTCGAGGTAGCCGGCATTGGCCGCGGTCGAGTGGATGGTGTCGTCGAGGTCCAGCTCTTCTTCGTGGCCCTCGCGCGCGAACTTGCGCAGGCGCCGCAAGGCGATCTTGATGTTGCGCGTGCCGAGTTCCTGGGTGTCGTCGTAGTCCTTGTAGGCACGCTGGTCCCAGACCTTGACCGCGCTCTTGTTCTTGCCGGCGCCGCCGATGCGCACGCCTTGCGGGTTGTAGCCGCCATGGCCGAAGGGCGAGGTGCCGCCGGTGCCGATCCACTTGTTGCCGCCTTCGTGGCGCTCCTTCTGCTCCTCGAAGCGCTTCTTGAGCGTCTCCATGAGCTCGTCCCAGCCCATCTTCTCGATCTTGGCCTTCTCCTCGGCCGTGAACTCGCGCTCGAGTGTCTTGCGCAGCCAGTCGAGCGGCACTTCCTTGGTGAAGTCGGCCAGCATCTCGACGCCCTTGAAGTAGGCGGCGAAGGCGCGGTCGAACTTGTCGTAGTGCTTCTCGTCCTTCACCAGCGCGGTGCGCGAGAGGTAGTAGAAGTCGTCGAGGCCGAAGGCGCCGTCGGAATTGGGGCCGACCACGTCGGCCTGCAGCGCCTCCAGCAGCGTCAGGTATTCCTTGACCGATACCGGCAGCTTGGCCGAACGCAGGGTGTAGAAGAAGTCGATCAGCATGGCGAGTCACTCCCGGTCGGAAGCAGGGGTGCGAGGCTTGTCCAGCAGGTAGAGCAACTGCGCCCGCACTTCGGGCCATTCGCCCGAGCGCAGGCTGTACATCACGGTGTCGCGGATGGTGCCGTCGCGGCGCATCGCATGGCCGCGGATCACGCCGTCCTTGCGGGCACCGAGGCGCTCGATCGCGCGCTGCGAGGCATGGTTGAAGTTGTCGGTGCGCCAGCCCACCACCTGGCAGCCCAGGGCGTCGAAGGCGTGCGTGAGCATCAGCAGCTTGCAGGTGGTGTTGACGTGCGTGCGCTGGCAGCGCCTGGCGTACCAGGTGTAGCCGATCTCGACCCGCTTCACAGCGGCCAGGATGTCGTGGAAGCTGGTGCTGCCGAGCACCGTGCCGCTGGCTTCGTCGGTGACGGCGAAGGCGAAGCGGTTGCCGTCCTCGCGCATCTTCAGTGCCGCCTCGATGTAGCCGCGCGTGTCCTTGGGTTCGGGCACCGAGGTCACCCGGAGGTTCCAGAGCTCACCGTCGGCGGCGGCGGCGCGCAGGCCGTCCTCGTGGGCCAGCGACAGCGGCACCAGCGCGATGCCGCGCGACCTGAGCGTGACGGGCTCGACGAATGCCATCCTCAACTCCTCGGAGAACCGTATTTGCGTGTGTACCAGGCGCGGGCGAGCTGCGCGCCGCCGCCGCCGCCGAGGCCGATCAGCAGGATGCCGAAGATGGCGTTGTTGGTGTAGCCGCCCGGACCGAAGGCATCGAGGCCCAGCGCGAGTCCGAGCCAGCGGCCCAGCAACGCGCCGGCGATGAACAGCACCGCCTGCGCGACACCGAGCAGCATCAGTTGCCTGGTCGGGTGACGACCGCTGTTCATTGCTGCCCGCTCATCGATTGTTGCGCTGCATGAACACGAGCTTCTCGAACAAGGTCACGTCCTGCTCGTTCTTGAGCAGCGCGCCGACCAGCGGCGGCACCGCGACCTTGTCGTCCTTGCTCTGCAGCGCCTCCAGCGGAATGTCCTCGGCCACCAGCAGCTTGAGCCAGTCGAGCAGTTCGGAGGTCGACGGCTTCTTCTTGAGACCGGGCAGGTTGCGCACGTCGTAGAAGGTCTTCATGGCCGTGATCAGGAGCTCCTGCTTGAGGCCGGGGAAGTGCACCGCGACGATGCTCTTCATCGTTTCCGCGTCGGGGAACTTGATGTAGTGGAAGAAGCAGCGGCGCAGGAAGGCGTCGGGCAGCTCCTTCTCGTTGTTGGAGGTGATGAAGACCACCGGCCGGTGCTTGGCGCGGATCAGCTCGCGGGTCTCGTAGCAGTAGAACTCCATGCGGTCGATCTCGCGCAAGAGATCGTTCGGGAATTCGATGTCGGCCTTGTCGATCTCGTCGATCAGGAGCGCCACCGGTTCGTCCGCGGTGAAGGCCTGCCACAGCACGCCCTTGACGATGTAGTTGTGGATGTCCTTCACGCGCTCGTCGCCGAGTTGCGAGTCGCGCAGGCGGCTCACGGCGTCGTATTCGTACAGGCCCTGCTGCGCCTTGGTGGTCGACTTGATGTGCCACTGGAGCAGCGGCAGGTTGAGGGCCTGGGCCACTTCCTCGGCCAGCATCGTCTTGCCGGTGCCGGGCTCGCCCTTGACGAGCAGGGGGCGTTTGAGCGTGATGGCGGCATTGACCGCGAGCATCAGATCCTGAGTGGCAACGTAGTTGTCTGAACCCTTGAATTTCATGGATTGGCGTGGTGCGGAGGGTGGTTGAAAGAACACAACATCGATTCTTCGTCCGCGGGGGCCGCGAGGAGCCCCCATATAATCAAATGTTGATTTGAAACAAGTTTCTCCACGAGATTGTGCGCGCAAAATGAACAAGTTGTTGACCACGATGTTTGCCCTGGCTGTCGCCTGCGTGACGGTCTCGGCCCAGGCCCAGAAGATCACCGGCAACGCTGAAGCCGGGGCCAAGAAGACCGCGATGTGCGTGGGCTGCCACGGCATCATCGGCTACCAGGCGAGCTTTCCCGAGATCCACAAGGTGCCGATGATCGCGGGCCAGAGCGCCAGCTACATCGTCTCCGCGCTCACGCAGTACAAGGGCGGCGAGCGCAAGCACCCGACCATGCGCGCCATCGCCGACTCGCTGAGCGAGCAGGACATGGCCGACCTCGGCGCCTACTACGGCCAGCTCGGCCTGAAGGAGGGCGACGCGCCGCCGGCCGCCGCCAAGGCACCGAGCGACAAGGTCCAGGCCCTGATCTCGCGCGACAAGGACAACGCCTGCACCAAGTGCCATGGCGCCAACTTCAACACGCCCAACGACGGCACCGTGCCGAAGCTCGCGGGCCAGTACGCCGACTACCTCTACGTGGCGCTCAAGTCGTACAAGGCGCAGAACCATGCCCAGCTCGGCCGTTCGAACGGCGTGATGAGCGGACAGGCCAAGAAGTACACCAACCCCGAGATCAAGGAACTCGCGACCTACATCAGCTCGCTGCCCGGCGAACTGAAGACGGTGCCGGAGTCGCGCTTCCACCACGCCGACTGAACGGCCTGGCGCCAGTTGAAAAGCCCGCTTCGCGCGGGCTTTTTGCTTTGTGACTGTGCGCGGTGCTCAGGCCGGCGCCGGCCGCCAGCGCGGCGAAGTCCGCGCTTCGCGCAGACGGGCGGCCTGCTGACTCCCCCTCGGGGGGCAGCGACCCACACGCAGTGGGGGAGCGTGGGGGCATCAGTCCCGCGTGGCGCGGCGCTGGACGCAGGCCACGTAGGCCTCGCCGTCGGGCGGGCGGCCGGCGCGCTGGCTCTCCCACATCATCTGGCCCAGGCACTCCATCGCCTCGTGGTGGGCGTCGAGCAGCGAGTCGCGGCGCGCCGCCAGCAGCTCGACCGCCTGGCGGATGCCGCGCGGCTGGTCGATCGAGCACTGCTCGCTGATCGACAGGTGCATCGACAGGTGCAGGAAGGGGTTCTCGCGCCCGTCCTTGCCGTCGTAGACGCGGGCCACCGCGGCATCGCCATCGGCCAGGTCGGCGTGGTATTCGGGGTGCTCGTCGATCCAGCGGCTGGCAATGATCTCGAGCGCTTCCATCGGCTCGCCGCGGCGGCTCTTGGCGAAGACGTCGCAAAAGAAGCGACGCACTTCCTCTTGGGAGGGATTGAACATCCGCCGAGATTAGCACCGGCCCCACAGGCCGGCGCCGGGCCGCTACATTGCGAAGCCATGGACCGCCTCGAAAACATAGAGACATTCGTTCGCGTCGCGCAGACCCAGAGCTTCGCCGAGGCCGCGCGGCAGATGCGGGTGTCGAAGTCGGTGGTCACCAGCCGCGTGAAGCAGCTCGAGGACCATGTCGGCGCGCCGCTGTTCCACCGCAGCACGCGCGTGGTGCGGCTCAGCGACGTCGGCCAGGCCTTCCTGCGCGACTGCACCGAGCTGGTCGGCCGGGCCAACGACATCATGGACCAGATGCGCGACGCCCGGGCCGGGCCCACCGGCACGCTGCGCATCCATGCGCTGACCGGCTTCGTGCTCGGCCACTTCGCGGCGCTGCTGCGCGCGTTCCAGGTCAGCTTTCCGGACATCCATCTGGAGCTGATCGTGAGCGATGCGGTGGTCGACCCGGTCAAGGCCGGCGTGGATTGCGCGCTGCAGATCTTCCCGGCGGCGTCCACCGAACTGGTGTCGCGGCCGCTGTTCCCGGTGCGCCGCGTCTTCTGCGCCACGCCCGAGTACCTGGCTGCGCACGGCATGCCCCAGAGCCCGCGCGATCTTCACAAGCACGCGCTGGGCCTCTATTCGGGCTATCCGACGCGCGACCGCTGGACCTTTCACCACGGCGGCGAACAGGTGACGATTTATATGAGCGCCGCCTTGCTCACCAACAGCGTCCACCTGCTGCGCGAGTACGCGCTGGAGCACGCCGGCATCGTCTGCCTGCCGACGCTGGTGGCGGGCGACGCCATCCTGCGCGGCGACCTGCAGGTCGTGCTGCCGGCGCACCAGCTGTCTTCGTTCTCATTGAGCGCGGTCTACGCGGGCACCTCGCGCAACGCGTTCAAGCTCAGGCTCTTCATCGAGCACATCACGGCGGCCTTCGCGAAGGTGCCGCCCTGGGACGCCGCGATGATCGAGCGAGGGCTGCTGCCGCCGGGATTGATCGCCGACGGCTAGGCGATCGCGGGTAAACCCTGCGCATTGACCGGATTCTCCGAACAATGCGGCCCGGATTTGAGGCCTACCGGAGCGGCCCGCCGTTTCCTACAGTCCATTCATCGCAGTCCATCGCTGCAGTTTGGCACCTGAGGAGACACACCATGACCGCTGCCTACCAGACCCGCTTCGGGTCCCTCAAGCACTTCGAGAAAGGCCACGTCGAGCCGATCGCCGACGACGTGCGCCACTACGCGTTTTCCAACTGCTTCGAGATCGCGGGCAAGAGCAAGCCCTACGAGAAGGTGGTGTTCGGCCAGAACCAGATCTACGTGCTGGAGACGCTGCGCGCCGAAGGCACGTCGCCCTGGTACACCAGCGCGCACGACGAGTTCGCGCTGGTGATGGATGGCGAGGTCGAGGTGCACCTGGTCCAGCTCGATGCCAGCCAGACCGTGGCCGACGCGGAGAAGAACGGCGCCGTGCTCGTGAAGGGCGAACCCAAGGGCCCGAAGATGGGCTGGATGAAGCTGTCGCGCGGCCACCAGGGCCTGCTGCCGAAGAACAGCGCCTACCAGTTCCGCACCGCGGGCGCGCCCGGCGTGATCGTGCTGCAGACCTGCAAGGGCGACCTGTCCGTCGAGAAGTGGGCCGACATCTGCCAGACGCACTGAGACATCGAGGAGCACCGCCATGAACGCACCCGCAGAACTCGCCAAGGTCATCGCGTCGCAGCCCGACGCCACGCTGGGCTACAAGGACTTCTCGCTCGGCAGCTTTGGCTTCCGGCGCGACGAGTATTTCGCCCACGTCACCTGGAAGACCCGCGACGGCCGGCCGATGAGCCACACGCTGGACGTCGGCAACTACCTGCGCGCCCTGATGCGGGACGTCGCCTGGGGCTTCTTCTACGGCTGGGTCAATTTCGACGACGTGATCGGCACCGTCAACCACTACCAGTCGGTCGACCTCTATGCCGGCAGCTTCAACGGCACCATGAAGGAAGCCGGCATCGACCTGCTCGAGAATTTCCCGACGGCGCAGATCCGCGCCACCTTCGAGGCCATGCTCGACGACTGGACCAACGAGAGCTTCGACCCCTTCTCCGCGCCGCAGGAGACCGGTTCGCCCTACGGCCGCAAGAAGGGCAACAACACGGCCAAGATCACCCGGGCGCGCGAGCTGGCGACCCGCTGTGTCGGCTTGAAGGGCGATCTCGACCTGCGCAGCGACGCGCGCGGCGCGCCGATCAACCGCGCCTTCGCCGACGTGCCGCAGGGCGAGCCCGAACTGCACCCCGAGCCCGGCTTCGAGAACGACGTGCACGCCTTCAACCTGTTCGGCTTCCTGAGCCGCTCGCAGGTGACCTGGAACCCGAGCTTCACCTCGGTCGTCAAGCACAGCTACATGTGCCCGACCACGGAGGAGCACATCCTGCCGATCATCCACGGCAACGACCGCGTCGAGTGGTTCTTCCAGATGACCGACGAGATCCACTGGGACTGCGGCGACAAGAACACCGGCCGGCCGATGGCGCGCGTGATCATGAAGGCCGGCGACATGGCCGCCATGCCCGCCTATTGCCGCCATCAGGGCTTCAGCCCCAAGCGCTCGATGCTGCTGGTCTGGGAGAACGGCTCGCCCAGCCTGGTCTACGAGATCCAGAAGGGCGAGAGCCCCGAGATCCCGGTTCAGTTCTAGGACATGTGCAAGGGCTGCGCGGGAGGCCGCGCAGCCCTCGCCACGAGGAGACGACGCGTGTGGCAGGCCGCGACCGGCCCGGTGCCGGTGCGGCGTCGCGCCGCGGACGACCCGCATGGACTCAAGCGAAGAAGGAGACACACCATGGCACTCACCCGTCAACTCATGACCGACGAGCAACGCAAGTCGGTGGCGCTCGAATACCTCAAGGCCTACGACAACGGCGGCGTCACCTCCACCGGCGACTCGATCCTCGACCTGTTCGCGGATGACGCGCAGGTGTACTTCCCCAAGTGGGGCCTGGCGACCGGCAAGGAGCAGATCGGCAAGCTGTTCGGCGACGTGGGCGGTCGCGGCAAATCCATCCGGCACGACTACGCGGGCTTCAACTGGATCATGACGCACACCGACCTGTTCGCCTGCGAAGGCACGAGCTTCGGCGAACACGCGGACGGCCCGTGGCGCGCGGGCGTGCCCGAGTGGGGCGCCGGCCGCTGGTGCGATGTGTTCGAGGTGCGCGACTGGCTGATCCAGCGCTGCTTCATCTACCTCGACCCGGACTACGCCGGGAAGGACACCGCGCGATATCCCTGGCTGGCCGGCCAGACCCAATGACCCTCGAAAAGAAAAAGGCACGGAGCCCGTTCATGACCCTCGCAGACATCCAGCAGGCCGCCGGCCTGACATCGCCGATCCGCCATCAGCTCTTCATCGATGGCCGCTTCGTCGACGCGGAATCGGGCGAGACGCTCGCCACGCTGAACCCGCACGACAACTCGACCATCGCCGACGTGGCGCTCGCGGGCAAGGCCGACGTCGACCGCGCCGTGGCCGCGGCGAAACGGGCCTTCTCGGCCTGGAGCCGAATGGCGGCCGCCGATCGGGGCCGCATCCTCCTCAGGCTTGCGGACCTGATCGAGGCCAATACCGAGGAGCTCGCCCGCCTCGAATCGCTCGACACCGGCCACCCGATCCGTGATTCGCGCAAGCTCGACGTGCCGCGCACCGCGGCCTGTTTCCGCTACTTCGGCGGCATGGCCGACAAGTTCCAGGGCGAGACCATTCCGGTCGAGGCCGGCTTCCTCAACTACACGCTGCGCGAGCCGGTCGGCATCGTCGGCCAGGTGGTGCCGTGGAATTTTCCGCTGATGTTCACGAGCTGGAAGATGGGGCCCGCGCTCGCGGCCGGCAATTGCATCGTGATGAAGCCGGCCGAGATCACGCCGCTGAGCTCGCTCAAGATCGTCGAGCTCATGGCCGAGGCCGGCATGCCCGACGGCGTGGTCAACATGGTGCCCGGCCTCGGCAACGTCGTGGGCCAGTACATCGCCGAGCACCCCGAGATCGCGAAGATCGCCTTCACCGGCAGCACCGCCACCGGCCGGCGCGTGGTGCAGGCCAGCGCCGGCAACCTCAAGAAGGTGCAGCTCGAGCTCGGCGGCAAGGGGCCCAACATCGTGTTCGACGATGCCTTCCTGCCGGCCGCCGTCAACGGCAGCGCCTGGGCCATCTTCCACAACCAGGGCCAGGCCTGCATCGCGGGCTCGCGGCTGATGCTGCACGAGAAGATCGCCGACGCCTTCCTCGACCAGTTCATTCCGCTCGCGCAGTCGATCCGGCTCGGCAACCCGCTCGACGACGCGACCGAGATGGGTCCGCTCACGAGCGCGCAGCACCGCGAGCGCGTGCTGAGCTATGTCGAGGTCGCGAAGGGCGAGGGCGGCGAAGTGCTCGCCGGCGGCAAGTCGCCGGGCGGTGAACTGGCGCGCGGCTGCTATGTCGAGCCGACGGTGGTGCGCGCCAAGTCCTATCGCGACCGTGTCGCGCAGGAAGAAGTGTTCGGCCCCTTCGTGACCGTGCTGACGTTCAAGGACGACGAGGAAGCGATGCAGATCGCCAACGGCACCGACTACGGCCTGGGCAGCGGCCTGTGGACCCGCGACCTGCAGCGGGCCCACCGCGTCGCGCGCGACCTGCACGCGGGCATGGTCTGGATCAACAGCTACAAGCGCGTCAACCCCGGCTCGCCCTTCGGCGGCGTCGGCCAGAGCGGCTACGGGCGCGAGATGGGCTTCGACGCGATGCGCGAGTACACGCAGGTCAAGAGCGTGTGGGTGAACATCGACGCCCAGATCCCGCCGCACTTCGTGCGCTGAACCTTCGAACGAAAGAGAACATGCCTTCTGTTGCGATCAGGTCTCTCATTGCGTGCGTCATCCTGGCGGGTGCCGCCGTCACGCTCCATGCCCAACAAGCCTGGCCGACCAAGCCGGTGCGCCTGGTGGTGGCGTTTCCGCCCGGCGGCATCGTCGACAACGTCGCGCGCCAGTTGCAGCCTCGCCTGCAGGCGGCGCTGGGGCAGCCCGTCATCATCGACAACCGCAGCGGCGCCGGCGGCACCGTGGGCGCGGCAGAGGTGGCCAGGGCCGCGCCCGACGGCTACACCCTGCTGATGGTGTTCGACAGCTATGCGACCTATCCGCTGGTCTATCCCAAGCTGAGCTTCGACATCGCCAAAGACCTGCAGCCGGTGACGCAGATCGCGAGCAATCCGCTGGTGCTGGTCGTGAATCCCAGGGTGCCGGCCAATGACTTCAAGAGCTTCGTCGGCCTGCTCAAGTCCCAACCCGGGCAGTACAACTACGCGAGCGTGGGACCGGGATCGAGCAACCACCTGACCGCCGAACTCTTCAAGGCACAGACCGGCACCTTCGTCACCCACATTCCCTACCGGGGCGGCGGCCCGGCGCAGCAAGACTTGCTGGGCGGTCAGGTCGAGATGATGTTTCTTTCGGCCGTGCTCGCGCAGCCGCATGTGAAGGCCGGCAAGTTGCGTGCGCTGGCGCAGACCGGCGCGCAGCGCGCCCCCGCCTACGCCGACACGCCGACCGTGGCCGAGAGTGGCTACCGCGGATTCGAAGTCAACTCCTGGGTCGGTCTGCTGGCGCCGGCCGGCACGCCGCGCAGCGTGGTCGATCGGCTGCAAACCGAGGTGCGCAAGATCGTGACGGATCCGGCCTTCGATCAGCGTCTGCGCGAACAGGGCCTGACGGGCATCGCGGGCACGCCCGAGCAGTTCGTCGTCGTGCTGCGGGCCGAACAGGACAAATGGACACGGCTGGTGCGCGAGCGAAGCCTGAGCCTTGAATAGGACATCGGCGATGCGCGACTTCATCTACACCAGCCATCCGCAGCGCGTCGTGTTCGGCGCCGGGTCGCTCCGGCACCTGGTGCGCGAGATCGACGCGCTGGGCGCGCGGCGCGCGCTGGTGCTCTCGACGCCCGGGCAGCGCGGGCAGGCCGAGCGCGTGGCCGACATGCTCGGCGCGCGGGCGGCCGGCATCTTCGACCGTGCCGTGATGCACGTGCCGATCGAGACCGCGCGCGAAGCCCGCGAGGTCGCGCGGCGGCTCGGCGCCGACTGCGCGGTGGCCCTCGGCGGCGGCTCGACCACCGGGCTGGGCAAGGCCATCGCACTCGACTCTGGCTTGCCGATCCTCGCGATCCCGACCACCTACGCCGGCAGCGAGATGACGCCGATCTACGGCCTCACCGAAGCCGGCCTCAAGAAGACCGGCAAGGACCCGAGGGTGCTGCCGCGCACCGTGATCTACGACCCCGAGCTGTCGCGCGGCCTGCCCGTGGGCCTCAGCGTGACCAGCGGCATCAATGCGATCGCGCATGCGGCCGAGGGCCTCTACGCGCAGGACAGCAACCCGGTGATGGACCTGATGGCGCAGGAAGGCATCGCCGCGATCGCGCGCGCCCTGCCGGCGATCCGGTTGCGGCCCGAGGACATCGAGGCGCGCGCCGACGCGCTCTACGGCGCCTGGCTCTGCGGCAGCGTGCTCGGCAGCGTCGGCATGGCGCTGCACCACAAGCTGTGCCACACGCTGGGCGGCAGCTTCAACCTGCCGCATGCCGAGGTGCACACCGTGGTGCTGCCGCATGCCATCGCCTTCAATGCCGAGGCGGCGCCCCGTGCGATGGCGCGCATCGCGCGGGCGCTCGACGCCGGTTCCGCGGCGCAGGGGCTCTACGCGCTCGCACGCGACAACGCGGCGCCCGTGGCGCTCAGGGACATCGGCATGCGCGCCGAGGACCTCGACCGTGCGGCCGATCTCGCGGTGAGCAATCCCTACTGGAACCCGAGGCCCTTCGGCCCGGCCGAGCGCGACGCGATCCGCGCGCTGCTCCAACGCGCGTTCGACGGCGACCCGCCCGGCTGACGCTGCCAGCGATTCCTTGTGCAGGAAGAGAAAGAAAAGGAGACAACCATGACATTCAATCGCAGACAGTTCACCCAGGCCGCGGCCGCACTGGCCGCCGTCGGCGCCGCGCCGCGGGTCTTCGCGGCCGACACGATCAAGATCGGCTACGTATCGCCGCAGACTGGCCCGCTCGCGCCCTTCGGCGAAGCGGACAAGTGGGTCATCGACCAGATGAAGATCGCTTTCAAGGACGGCATCGCCGTCGGCGGCAAGAAGTACGCGGTGCAGATCGTGCTGAAGGACAGCCAGTCGAACCCCAACCGCGCGGGCGAAGTCGCCAATGACCTGATCCTCAAGGACAAGGTCGCGCTGGTGCTCACCGCCGGCACGCCCGAGACCGCCAATCCCGTGAGCGACGCCTGCGAGCTCAACGAACTGCCCTGCATTTCCAGCGTGGTGCCATGGCAGCCGTGGTTCTTCGGCCGCAAGGGCGATCCGGCGAAGGGCTTCAACTGGACCTACCACCTGTTCTGGGGCCTGGAAGACGTCATCGCGAACTTCACCAACGGCTGGAAGTCGATCCCGACCAACAAGAAAGTCGGCGGCCTGTTCCCCAACGATGGCGACGGCAACGCCTGGGGCGACAAGGAACTGGGTTTCCCGAAGCCGCTTTCGCAGATGGGCTTCACGCTGATCGACCCGGGCCGCTTCCAGAACGGCACGCAGGACTTCAGTGCGCAGATCGCGGCCTTCAAGGGCGGTGGCGTGGAGATCGTCACCGGCGTGGTGATTCCGCCCGATGCCAAGACCTTCCTCACGCAGGCCCGCCAGCAGGGCTTCAGGCCGAAGATCATCACGCTCGGCAAGGCGCTGCTGTTCCCGGGCGCGATCGATGCGCTGGGCGAGCTCGGCGACGGCCTGTCGACCGAGGTCTGGTGGAGCCCCTCGCATCCCTTCACCTCGAGCCTGACGAAGCAAAGCGCCAAGGCCCTGGCCGAGGCCTACGAGACCGGCGCGAAGAAGCAATGGACGCAGCCGATCGGCTTTGCGCATGCGCTGTTCGAGGTGGCCGCGGACGCGCTGTCGCGGGCCAGGTCGTCCAAGGCTTCGGATGTGCGCGACGCGGTGGCGGCCACCTCGCTCGCGACCGTGGTCGGCCCGGTGAAGTGGGGCGGCCAGGGCCCCTTCAAGAACGTCAGCAGGACGCCGCTGGTGCTCGGCCAGTGGGGCAAGGGCAAGAAGTACAAGTACGAGCTCACCATCGTGAGCAACGAGGCCGCGCCGAACATCCCGGTCGGCGGCGCGCTCAGGCCGATGCCGGGCTGAACGCGATGACCCTTCTCGCGCTCCACGCCGTCAGCAAGTCCTACGGCGCGCTCAAGGTCACCGACGGCATCACGCTCGCGGTGACCGAGGGCGAGACGCTGGGCATCCTCGGGCCGAACGGCGCGGGCAAGACCACGCTGTTCAACCTGATCTCGGGCGACGTGCGGGTGGACGCGGGCAGGGTGGAATACGCGGGGCGCGACGTGACCACGCTGAAGCCGCACCAGCGCTGCCACGCGGGCATCGGCCGCAGCTACCAGGTGCCGCAGCCCTTCGGCAACATGAGCGTGTTCGAGAACCTGGTGACGGCGGCCTGCTTCGGCGCGCAGGAGCGCGAGCAGGAAGCCTGGCAGACGGCGCACGAGGTGCTCGCGCAGACCGGGCTGATGGCGCGGGCGAACCAGCCGGCCGGCGGTCTCACCCTGCTCGACCGCAAGCGCCTGGAACTCGCACGCGCGCTCGCCACGCGGCCGAAGCTGCTGCTGCTCGACGAGATCGCGGGCGGCCTGACCGAGCCCGAGGCGCGCCAGCTGGTCGAGGAGCTGCAGCAGATCAAGGCGCGCGGCGTCACGATGATCTGGATCGAGCACGTGGTGCATGCGCTGCTGTCGCTGGCCGACCGGCTGTTCGTCATCAACTTCGGGCAGAAGCTGGCCGAGGGCGAACCGCGCGCGGTCATGAACGACCCCGAAGTGCGGCGGGTGTACATGGGGATGGAGGTATGACGGCACTGCTCTGCGCCGAGGGCCTCCAGGCTTTCTACGGCGACGCCCAGGCCCTCTTCGGCGTCGACTTCGAGCTGCACGCCGGCGAGCTGCTGGCGATCATCGGCGCCAACGGGGCCGGCAAATCGACCTTCCTCAAGTGCCTGACCGGCCTGGTGCGCGCGCCGCGCGTGGCGATCCGATTCAAGGGCGAGGCGATCGGCGGATTGCCGCCCGGCGAGATCGTGCGGCGCGGCCTGGCGATGGTGCCCGAGGGTCGGCGCCTGTTCGCCAGCCTCAGCGTCGAAGAGAACCTGTTGATGGGCGCCGCGAGCGGCCGTGCCGGTCCCTGGAACCTGAAGCGGCTGTACGAGATGTTCCCGATCCTTGCGCAGAAGCGGCGCGAGCCCGGGATGGCGCTGTCGGGCGGCCAGCAGCAGATGGTCGCGCTGGGCCGCGCCCTCATGAGCAACCCCGAGGTGCTGCTGTGCGACGAGCTCTCGCTGGGCCTGGCGCCGATCGTGATCCGCGAGATCTATGCCGCCATGCCGCGCATCACGTCCGAGGGCATGACGGTGGTGATCGTCGAGCAGGACGTGGGCATGGCCCAGCAGGTCTCGCAGCGCGTGTATTGCCTGCAGGAAGGGCGGGTGTCGCTGACCGGGCGCTCGCGCGATCTGACGCGCGAGCAGATTTCGCAGGCGTATTTCGGCCTCGAGACGCACGCGGAGGCGGCGCCATGATCGAAACCCTGATCCAGGGCCTGCTGCTCGGCGGCCTCTACACGCTGTTCGCGCTCGGCCTGTCGCTGATGTTCGGTGTGATGCGCCTGACCAATGTCGCGCAGGGCGACTTCATCGTCCTGGCGGCCTTTGCCGCCATCGCCGGCGTGTCGCTCACCGGCAGCGCGCCGCTGTGGGTGGTGCTGGCGGTGCTGCCGATCGCGTTCGGCTTCGGCTACCTGCTGCAGCGCCACGTGCTCAACCGCACGCTGGGCAAGGATCCGCTGCCCTCGCTGGTCGTGACCTTCGGCCTCTCGATCGTGATCCAGAACCTGCTGCTGGAGCTGTTCTCGGCCGATCCGCGCGCCCTCGAGATCGGCCCGCTGGCCACCCGGTCGCTGCAGCTCACCGATTCGCTCGCGCTCGGCGTGCTGCCGCTGGTCGTCCTGGCCGTCGCGCTGGCGGCCACGGCGGCGATGCAATGGATGTTCGCGCGCACGCCGCTGGGCCGGACCTTCCGCGCCGTCTCGGACGATCGCGAGATCGCCGAGCTGATGGGGCTCAAGGCGAACCAGGTCTACGCGCTGGCCACCGGCATCGCCTTCGTGCTGATCGCGATCGCCGGTGCGCTGCAGGGCATGCGCACCACGGTGTCGCCATCGGACGGGCCGTTGCTGCTGCTGTTCGCCTTCGAGGCGGTGATCATCGGCGGCATGGGCTCGTTCTGGGGCACGCTGGCCGGCGCGATGATCCTCGGCATCACGCAGCAGATCGGCTTCCGGCTCGATCCGGGCTGGGGCATCTGGATGGGCCACCTGGTCTTCCTGGGGGTGCTCGTGCTGCGCCCGCAAGGGCTTTTCCCCAAGACGCGCGGCTGAGGCCCCAACCATGGAACCGGTCATGACGAACAGGACTTTCGACGTGGTGCGCAGCACCGCCGCGAGCCGCTCGGCGCTGTGGGTGGCGGGCGCGCTGGTGGTGCTGGCGGCGAGCCTGCCGTACTGGGGCGAGTCGAGCTGGATGCGCGAATTCGTCGAGATCGCCTGCTACTTCATCTTCGCGATGATGTGGAACCTGCTGGCGGGCTACGGCGGCATGGTGAGCATCGGGCAGCAGGCTTTCTTCGGCTTCGGCGGCTACGTGATGCTGATGCTCGGCAACTTCGCGGGACTGAATCCCTTCCTCGCGATTCCGTTGGGCGCGCTGGCGGCGGGAGCGATCGCGGTGCCCGTGTCCTTCGTCGCCTTCCGCCTCTCGGGCGGCTACTTCGCCATCGGCACCTGGGTGATCGCCGAAGTGTTCCGGCTGAGCTTCGCCAATGTGTCGGCGGTGGGCGGCGGCTCGGGCACCACGCTCACGGCCCTGCGCGGCATCGAGCGCGCGACGCGCGAGAGCGTCACCTACTGGATGGCGCTGGCCTGCGTGGTGGCGGCGATCGCGCTGGTCTACCTGTTCCTGCGCAGCAAGCGCGGGCTGGCGCTGCTGGCGATCCGCGACAACGAGGTCGCGGCCGAGTCGCAGGGCATCCCGGTCGTGCGCATGAAGCTCGCGGTGTACGTGGTCGCGGCCTTCGGCGCCGGCCTGGCGGGCGCGCTGTACTTCGTGGGCAACCTGCGCATCAGCCCCGACGCGGCCTTCAGCGTCAACTGGACCGCGTTCGCGATCTTCATGGTGGTGATCGGCGGCATCGGCCGCATCGAAGGACCGATGCTCGGCGCCCTGATCTTCTGGGCGCTCAACAAGTTCCTGAGCGACTACGGCACCTGGTACCTGCTCGGGCTCGGCCTGCTCGCGATCCTGGTCACCATCTTCTTCAAGCAGGGCCTGTGGGGTTTCGCCCAGCAGCGCTGGGGCTGGTCGCTGTTTCCCACGCAGCGCCGGCTGTCGGCGCCTGCGGCCGCCCCTAAGCGCTCGATGCCCGCCGCACGTCCCCCCGAACTGGAGCTCCATCCCCATGCGAAACATCAATGAACACACCATCACCGCCGCCGTGCTCGATCGCATGGCGGGCTGCGAAGACCCGCGGCTGAAAGAGGTGCTCTCGGCCCTGGTGCGCCACCTGCACGACTTCGCGCGCGAGGTGAAGCTGACCGAGGCCGAGTGGGCGGCCGGCATCGAGTTCCTGACCGCGACGGGGCAGAAGTGCAGCGACAAGCGGCAGGAGTTCATCCTGCTGTCGGACACGCTGGGCCTGTCGATGCTCACGGTGGCGCTCAATCATGCGAAGAGCGCGCAGGCCACCGAGGCGACCGTGTTCGGCCCCTTCCATGTCCAGGGGGCGCCGCGCCTCGCGCTCGGCGCCGACATCTCGGGCGGCGCCAAGGGGGAGCCGCTGTTCGTGCAGGCCACCGTTCGCGGCCGCGACGGCGAGCCCGTCGCCGATGCGGAGGTCGACGTCTGGGAGGCCGACGCCGAGGGTTTCTACGACGTGCAGCGGGCCGGGCTGGACCGGCCGCAGGGCCGCGCCGTCTTTCGCACCGATGGCGAGGGCCGGCTGTGGTTCCGCGGCGTGATGCCGGTGGCCTATCCGATCCCGACCGATGGTCCGGTGGGTGCGATGCTGCGGGCGACCAAGCGCCATCCTTGGCGGCCCGCGCACGTCCATTTCATGATCCAGGCGCCGGGCTACGAGACGCTGATCACCCACGTGTTCCGCGATGGCGACATCTACCTCGACAGTGACGCGGTGTTCGGCGTGCGCAGCTCGCTGATCGGCGACTTCGCGTCGCACCCCGAGGGCACCGCCCCGGACGGCAGCCTGCAGACCCAGCCGTTTCACACGCTGGCGTTCGACTTCGTGCTGGAGCCCGCCGCGCGACGCTGAGCTGTGTCCATAATCGTCACGATGCAAAGCCACAGTTCGCCGACCCCTCCGCACGAGGCGCTCGCGCCGCACACGCCGCTGCCCGCCTACTACGGCGACGAGGCCGAGCACCAGCAGTTCCTGCGCCGCATCTTCGACGACACCGCGCCCGACTACGACCGCATCGAGCGGGTGCTCGCGCTCGGCTCGGGGCCGTGGTATCGGCGCTCGGCGCTGCAGCGCGGCGGACTGCAGCCCGGCGCGCAGGTGCTCGACGTCGGCATCGGCACCGGGCTGGTCGCCCGCGAGGCGCTGACGCTGATCGGCGCGCGCGGGCAGCTGGTGGGGGTCGACCCGAGCCCCGGGATGATGGGACAGGTCTCGCTGCCCGGCGTCGAACTGGTTCGCGGCCGGGCCGAGGCGCTGCCGCGGCCCGACGCCAGCAGCGATTTCATCAGCATGGGCTATGCGCTGCGCCACATCGCCGACGTGAACGCCGCCTTCGCCGAGTTCTTCCGGGTGCTGCGGCCGGGCGGCCGGCTGCTGGTGCTGGAGATCAGCAAGCCCGAGGGACGGGTCGGCACGGCGGTGCTCAAGGCCTACATGCGCGGCGTGGTGCCGTTGATCGCTCGCGTGGTGGCGCGTGGCCATGACACGGCCGAACTCTGGCGCTACTACTGGGACACGATCGAGGCCTGCATCGCGCCGGAATCGGTGCTGGCGGCACTGCGCGCCGCCGGCTTCGAGGGCGTGAAGCGCAATGTCGAACTCGGCATCTTCTCCGAATACACCGCGACCAAGCCGGCCTGAGAGGCTCCCCAACCCGGCCTCCAGCCTGCAGCACCCCGGCATGAAGTCACCCGCATCGTTCGTCCTGCCCTCCCGCCGCCGCTTGTTGTACTGGATCCTGGGGGTCGTTGTGCTCACGGCCCTGGCCTGGGCGGTCGTGCGCTACGTCAGCCCGGCGCCGCCGCGCTCGCTCGTGATGAGCACCGGTGCGGCCGACGGCGCCTACCACCACTTCGGCGAGCGCTACCAGGAGATCCTGCGCGCCAACGGCATCCGGCTCGACCTGCGCACCTCGAGCGGCGGGGTCGAGAACCTGCAGCGGCTCAACGACGGCACGGTGTCCGTCGGCTTCGTGCAGGGCGGAACCGGCCTGCTGGCGCAGGACCCCGACGCCCCCCCCGAGTCGACGCCGCTGCGCTCGCTGGCCACCATCGCCTTCGAGCCGGTCTGGATCTTCACCCACAGCCTCGACCTGTCGAAGGGGCTGGCCCCCCTGGCCGGCAGGCGCATCGCCGTCGGCGTTCCGGGCAGCGGCAACCACAAGGTCGCGACCGAGCTGCTGGCGGCCTATGGCGTGGTCGCGGACGGCCCGCAGGGCACCACCTTCGTGAGCGAAGGCGGTATGGCGGCGGCGGAACTGCTGGCCGACCGCCAGGTCGATGCCGCGATCATCATCGCCGCGGCGCAGGCCCCGGCGGTGCAGAAGCTGCTTGCGGACGACCGCGTCCGGCTGGCTTCGCTGGACCACGTGGAGGGGCTGGCGCGGCGCTTTCCGTACTTCCAGCCCGTGACCCTCAAGCGCGGCTCGGTCGACCCGAGGCGCGACCTGCCGCCCCAGGACATCCGGCTGCTTGCCACCACCGCCAACCTGGTGGTGCGCGACGAACTGCATCCGGCGCTGGCCTACCTGCTGCTCGAGGCAGCGCGGCAGGTACACCGGCAGCCGAGCATCCTCGACCGGCCCGGCGATTTTCCGAGCCCCACCGGCACCGATTTCCCGCTGGCGTCCGAGGCCGAGCGCTATTTCAAGAATGGCCGGCCGTTCCTGCAGAGCTACCTGCCTTTCTGGGCCGCGAACTACGTGCAGCGCCTGCTGCTGCTGCTGCTGCCGCTGGCGGCCATCCTGCTGCCGTTGGCCCGCGTGCTGCCCGAGCTCATCACCTGGCGCCGCCAGAGCGGGCTGTACCGCCGCTACGGCGAACTGAAATTCCTCGAGCAGGACCTGGCCTCGCGCAAGCTCGATGACCGGGAGCGGCTCGAGGCCCGGGCGAAGCTCGACCGGATCGAGGACGAGGTGATCCGGACCAAGTTCCCGCTCGATTTCACGGACCGGGTCTACACGCTGCGCCAGCACGTGGACTACGTGCGCGCGCAGCTGCAGCGGCAGGGGGAGAGCAAGGGCGTGTAGGCAGCGCGCGCCCTACAACATCCGCGAGATCTCCCGGGCCGAGGCCAGCAGGGCCGGCAGCATCGTGTCCTGCATCACCTTGGCGCTGGTGCGGTTGGCCTGGCCGCTGATGTTGAGCGCGGCCACGGTGCGGCCCGCGCGATCGACGATCGGCGCGGCGATCGAGACCAGCCCTTCCTCCAGCTCCTGGTTGACCAGGCACCAGCCTTGCCGCCGCGCCTGCGCCACCTTGGCGAGCAAGGCCTCGATGTCGGTCACCGTGTGCTTGGTGAAGGCCTCGCGGTTCGAGGCCGCGAGCCGCGCATGGAGCTCTTCTTCGTCGAGGTCGGCCAGCAGCAGCCGACCCATCGAGGTGCAATAGGCCGGCAGGCGCGAACCGACGCCCAGGCTGATGCGCATGATCTTGTGGGTCGGCACCCGCATCACGTAGACGATGTCGGTGGCGTCGAGCACTGCGGCGGAACACGACTCCTTCACCTGCTGCACCAAGGCCTCCATGACCGGCTCGGCCCGGTTCCAGATCGGCATCGACGACAGGTAGGCGAAGCCCAGGTCGAGGATGCGCGGCGTCAGGCCGAAGAGCTTGCCGTCGCTCGCGACATAGCCCAGCGTCTGCAGCGTGAGCAGGATGCGGCGCGCGCCGGCGCGCGTGAGGCCGCTGGCGGCCGCCACCTCGCTGAGCGTCTGGCGCGGCGCGCTGGCGCTGAACGAGCGGATCACCTGCAGCCCGCGCGCGAAGGACTGCACGTAGCTGTCGCCGGGCGCGGGTGCAACGGGTTGTTTCTGCTGGGTTGCCATGGCGGGGGATTGTCCTTAGAATTCATTATACGAACAACTGTTCGACATGCGAACAAATTCCGCGCCATCGACCACAGGTTGCAGGGCAGGACGTTCGGCTTCTTCCCCTTCCCGGAGACAGATTCCATGATCAACAAGATCGCACGCTCGGTCGCCGATGCCATGGCCGGCATCCAGGACGGCGCCACGGTGCTGATCGGGGGCTTCGGCACCGCCGGCATTCCCAACGAACTCATCGACGGCCTGATCGAGCAGGGCGCCCGCGAGCTGACGGTGGTCAACAACAACGCCGGCAACGGCGAGACCGGCCTGGCCGCGCTGCTCAAGGCCGGCCGCGTGCGCAAGATCATCTGCAGCTTTCCGCGCCAGGCCGACAGCCAGGTGTTCGACGGTCTCTATCGCTCCGGCAAGCTCGAGCTCGAACTGGTGCCCCAAGGCAACCTGGCCGAGCGCATCCGCGCCGCCGGCGCGGGCATCGGCGCCTTCTTCTGCCCGACCGGCTTCGGCACGCAACTGGCAGGCGACCGCGAGACGCGCGACATCGACGGCAAGCCCTACGTGCTGGAGTACCCGATCCGCGGCGACGTCGCGCTCATCAAGGCCGAGCAGGGCGACCGCTGGGGCAACCTGGTCTACCGCAAGGCGGCGCGCAACTTCGGTCCGGTGATGGCGATGGCTGCCGAGCGCACCATCGCCACGGTGCACGACATCGTCGAGCTCGGCGCGATGGACCCCGAGAACATCGTCACCCCGGGCATCTTCGTCCACAGCATCGTCAAGATCGACCGCGTGGTCACGCAAGCCGGCGGCTTCAAGAAGGCAGCATGACCATGAGTACCTACATCCGCCGCACCAAGGACCAGCTCGCCGCCCGTGTCGCCCAGGACATCTTCGACGGTGCCGTCGTCAACCTCGGCATCGGCCAGCCGACGCTGGTCGCGAACCACCTGCCGGCCGGCCGCGAGGTCATCCTGCACAGCGAGAACGGCATCCTCGGCATGGGCCCCGCACCCGCCGCGGGCGCGGAGGACTACGACCTGATCAACGCCGGCAAGCAGCCCGTGACGCTGCTGCCGGGCGGTGCCTTCTTCCACCACGCCGACAGCTTCGCGATGATGCGCGGCGGCCACCTCGACATCTGCGTGCTCGGCGCCTTCCAGGTCTCGGCCACCGGCGACCTCGCGAACTGGAGCACCGGCGAGGAAGGGGCCATCCCCGCGGTCGGCGGCGCCATGGACCTGGCCGTCGGCGCCAGGCAGACCTGGGTCATGATGGATCTGCTGACCAAGAAGGGCGAGAGCAAGATCGTCGCGCAGTGCAGCTATCCGCTGACCGGCCTCGGTTGCGTGAAGCGGGTGTATTCCGATCTTGCTACCCTCGAATGCACGCCCTCGGGCCTGAAGCTGATCGACAAGGTCGAGGGCCTCGGCCACGCGGAACTGGAACAACTGGTCGGCCTGCCGATCGCCATCTGAACCACGGAGACTTCACCATGAGCAATCAAGCCTTCATCTGCGACGCCGTTCGCACGCCCTTCGGCCGCTACGGCGGATCGTTGTCCAGTGTGCGCACCGACGACCTCGGCGCGGTGCCGCTGCGGGCGCTGATGGCGCGCAACAAGAACGTCGACTGGCAGGCAGTCAGCGACGTGCTCTACGGCTGCGCCAACCAGGCCGGCGAGGACAACCGCAACGTCGCGCGCATGGCGGCGCTGCTCGCGGGCCTGCCGATCGAAGTCGGCGGCGGCACGATCAACCGCCTGTGCGGCTCGGGGCTCGATGCCGTGGGCACGGCGGCGCGCGCCATCAAGGCCGGCGAGTCCGGGCTGATGATCGCCGGCGGCGTCGAGAGCATGAGCCGCGCGCCCTTCGTGATGCCGAAGGCCGAGAGCGCCTTCAGCCGCAACAACGCGGTCTACGACACCACCATCGGCTGGCGTTTCGTCAACAAGCTCATGAAGGCGCAGTACGGCGTCGACTCGATGCCCGAGACCGCCGAAAACGTCGCCACCGACTACAAGATCGAGCGCGAGGCGCAGGACCGCATGGCGCTGGCCTCGCAGCAGCGCGCCGTGGCGGCGCAGAAGTCGGGCTTCTTCGACAGCGAGATCGTGCCGGTGAGCGTGGCGCAGAAGAAGGGCGACCCGATCCTGGTCGACAAGGACGAGCATCCGCGCGAGACCAGCCTGGAATCGCTGGCCAAGCTCAAGGGCGTGGTGCGCCCCGACGGCACCGTGACCGCCGGCAATGCCAGCGGCGTCAACGACGGCGCGGTGGCGCTGCTGCTGGCCGACGAGGCCAGCGCGGCAAAGCACGGCCTGACGCCGCGCGCCCGCGTGGTCGGCATGGCGACCGCCGGCGTGGCGCCGCGCGTCATGGGCATCGGCCCGGCGCCGGCGACCCAGAAGGTGCTGCAGCTCACCGGCCTGAAGCTCGACCAGATCGACGTGATCGAACTCAACGAGGCCTTCGCCGCGCAGGGCCTGGCCGTGCTGCGCCTGCTCGGCCTGAAGGACGACGATGCGCGCGTCAACATCAACGGCGGTGCCATCGCCCTGGGCCATCCGCTGGGCGCCAGCGGTGCGCGGCTCGCGACCACCGCGGTCAACCAGCTGCACAAGGGCGGCGGCCGCTATGCGCTGTGCACGATGTGCATCGGCGTCGGCCAGGGCATCGCTGTGATTCTCGAACGCGTCTGAGCGCGTTCACCCTCGGGCCGCGCCGGTGTGCGGCCCGCTTTGAAATCCGAAAGGCAAGATGAGTCAACAAGAAGCCGCCCTGGTCACGGGCGGCAGCTCCGGCATTGGCCGGGCCACCTGCGAAGCACTGCTCGCGCAAGGACGCACAGTCGTCAATCTCGACTACAAGAAGCCTGATTGGAACCATGAGAATCTCGTCTCTTTCCAGGCCGATCTGACGCAGGAAGGGGAAACGCAGGCGATCGCGCGGAAGATCACGTCGACCTACGCCGTCACGGCGCTGGTCAACAACGCCGGCGCCACGCGCCCCGGCACGATCGACACGGCGACCATGGCCGACCTCGACTACGTCGTCGGTCTGCATTTCAAGGCCAGCATGATCCTGATCCAGGCGGCGCTGCCGGCGTTGCGCGCATCGGGCCGAGGCCGGATCGTGAACGTGTCGTCCCGCGCCGCGCTGGGCAAGCCCGAGCGCATCGTGTACTCGGCCACCAAGGCCGGACTGATCGGCCTCACGCGCACGCTGGCGATGGAACTCGGCGGCGACGGCATCACCGTCAATGCGGTCGCGCCAGGGCCGATCGCGACGGAACTTTTTCGCCAGAGCAATCCCGAAGGGGCACCGCAGACGCGGCGCATCATCGACAGCATCGTCGTGAAGCGCCTGGGCACAGCGGACGACGTGGCCCGCGCCACGATGTTCTTCCTTTCGCCCGACAACGGATTCGTCACCGGCCAGGTGCTCTACGTCTGCGGCGGCACCACGCTGGGCGTCGCACCGGTCTGAGCCGAATGCCGTCCTTTTCGATTCAATTTTTTCCCAGGCTTTCCATGTCCCGTTTCCCTTCCGATGCCGCGCCCAAGCGCCGCACCTTCGTCCTCGCCACCGCGGCCGCAACCGCGGCCGTGTCGCTGGCGCCCTTCGCCGCCTTGGCGCAGGCCCAGTTTCCCGCCAAGCCCATCACGATCATCGTGCCCTTCTCGGCCGGCGGAACCACCGACATCCTGGCTCGCGTGATCGGCCAGTACATGGGGCGCGACCTCGGCCAGACGGTGGTGGTGGACAACCGCGCCGGCGCCGGCGGCAACATCGGCGGCCAGGCCGCGGCACGGGCACCGGCCGATGGCTACACGCTGTTCATGGGCACCGTCGGCACGCACGCCATCAACCAGAGCCTCTACCGGAAGATGCCCTTCGATCCGATCAAGGACTTCGCGCCGCTTTCGCGCGTCGCCATGGTGCCGAACCTGCTGGTGGCCAATCCGTCGCAGCCGTTCAAGAACGTGAAGGAAATGATCGCCTTCGCCAAGGCCAACCCCGGCAAGATCAACTTCGGTTCATCGGGCAATGGCAGTTCCATCCACCTGTCGGGCGAGCTCTTCAAGCAGATGGCCGGCGTCGACATGCAGCACGTGCCGTACCGCGGCAGCGCGCCCGCGGTGTCGGATCTGCTGGGCGGCCAGATCTCGGTCATGTTCGACAACATGCCTTCCGCCATCCCGCACGTGAAGGGCGGCAAGCTCCGAGCCCTCGCGGTGACCACCGCCAAGCGCTCGCCGGCGCTGCCCGACGTGCCGACCATCGCCGAAGCCGGCGTGCCGGGCTACGAAGCCACCTCGTGGTTCGGCTTGCTGGCACCGGCCGGCACGCCGGCACCGGTGGTCGCCAAGCTCAATGCGTCCATCCTCAAGGCCCTGGCCGACCCGGAAGTGAAGAAGAAGCTGGCCGAGCAGGGCGCCGAACCGCATGGCGAGAAGCCGGAGCAGTTCGCGGCCTTCATCGAGAGCGAGACCGTCAAGTGGGGCAAGGTCGTGAAGGAGTCGGGCGCTAGCCTCGACTAGCCTGCCAGACAAGGGTCGCGGCCGCGAGGTCTTCGAGCGCGCTGCCGACGGCCTTGAAGACCGTGCGCTCTTCGGCGGTGCGGCGACCCTGCCGCTCCTGCCCGCAAAGCTGCGCCAGCGTTCCCTGGATCGTCTCCAGCGACACGGCGCCCGCGGCGATGGCGTCGAGCAGGTCTCCGGCCTTGGTCGGGGCTTCGTCGGTGTCGACATACACGCGGGCGCCGGCGAAGCAGGCCGCGTCGGCCTCTTTCATCGCCGGCGTGAAGCTGCCGATCAGGTCGAGGTGCGAGCCCGGCGCCAGCCATTCGCCATGAATCAGCGGTTCGGTCGCGAGCGTTGCGCAGCAGACGATGTCGGCCGCGCGGACCGCCTTCTCGAGGTCGTCGACCGCCTCGGCCTGCCAGCCGCCCCGCCGCCATTCCTCGGCCAGGGCGCGGGCGCCCTCCGGGCGGTGGTTCCAGACCTTGACCGCGCGGATTGGCCTCACGTTCGCATGGGCCGCCGGCAGCAGGCGCGCCACGCGCCCGGTGCCGAGCACCAGCAGCGTCGACGCCTCGTCGCGGGCGAGGAAGGATGCGCCCAGCGCCGAAGCGGCGGCGGTCCGGTGGGCCGTGATCTCGTTGCCGTCCAGCTGCGCCAGCGGCACGCCCGTGTGGGCGTCGTAGAGCACGTAGGTCGCATGCAATCCGGGCAGGCCGCGCGCGCTGTTGCCCGGAAAGATGTTGATGGTCTTGATGCCGAGGAAGCCGGCCTCGCTCCACGCCGGCATGATCAGCACGGTGCCGCGGTCGGCGCCGGCCGCCACCGCGTGCACGTGGCGCGGCGGCACCGTCGCCTCGCTCGCGAAGGCCGCGCGCAGGGCCGGGACGAGGCGCTCGAAATTCAGCTGGGCACGGGTCTGGTCGGCGTCGAGGATGAGCATGGCGGGCGTTGGGATGCGGCGTGGACAATGTAGCGCTCACGCACCCCCATTTCCCCCGCCTTGAATCTCCCGATCATCACCGACCCGCATTTCTATGCGGTCGCCGTTCCGGCCGTGCTGCTGCTCGGCGTCAGCAAGAGCGGCTTCGGCGCCGGCTTCGGCTCCCTCGCGGTCCCGTTCATGGCCCTGGTGGTGAGCGTGCCGCAGGCGGCGGCCATCCTGATGCCGGTGCTGCTGCTGATGGACCTGCTGGGCCTCGCCGGCTTCCGCCGCGACTTCGATCGCCGGCTGCTGCGCTTCCTGATTCCCTATGGCCTGGCGGGCACGGTGATCGGCGCCCTTCTTTTCAGTGTGCTGCCGGCGCACACGGTGGCTGGCATCGTCGGCGTCTTCACGCTGCTCTTTCTCGCCCAGCGCCTGCTGTTCCCGCCGCGTGCGGGCGATCCGCCGCCCTCCAGGGCGGGCGGCGCCGTACTGACCACCCTCAGCGGCTTCACCAGCTTCATCGCGCACGCGGGCGGGCCGCCGGTCAACGCCTACGTGATTCCGCTGCGGCTCGGACCCGTGGTCTATACGGCGACCATGGCCTATTTCTTCTTCGTCGTGAACCTGAGCAAATGGGTGCCCTATGCCTGGCTCGGTCTGCTGGACTGGCGCAACATGGCGACTTCGCTGGTGCTGCTGCCGATCGCACCAGTGGGCGTGTGGGTGGGCATTCGCATCGCGCGGCGCATTGACCCGGTCTGGTTCTACCGCTTCGTCTACCTTGGCATGCTGCTGACCGGGCTCAAGCTGAGCTGGGATGGCTTCATAGCATAGAAAAGCCCCCAGGGCCGCAGGCCGCCTTGGGGCGGCCCGGCGCCGGCCTGAGGGAAAACGATGTAAGGCAAAGCTCTACGATTGCCGCGCCCGTCGGCCATGGGCAGAATTTCGGCATGCCCGAAACCTCGATGTCGCCCGCAGCCCTGCAGGATCAAGAGCTCCAGAGCCTGGCGACCGAGTGGCGCATGCGTGCGATGCAGGGAGACCAACTGGCCCACCGCATGGCGCAGGCGCTCGAAGCCGAGCAGCGCCGCCGCATCCGCGACTCGGGCCTGCAGGTCCTGGCGCCCGCCGCTTCTCCGATGCCGGGACCCTGGTGGAAGTTCTGGTGAGCCGCGGCGCCGGCGGCGTGCCATTCACGGAACGCTTCTAGCCTTCGGCCTGCCGTCGGCCTCCGCCGGGACGCCCGGCGACTGGTGATACACCTTCTGCAGCAGCCGGATCAGCGTCTCGCGCTCGCGCGCCGTCAGGCGGGCGCTGGTGTCGGCTTCGAGCTGCATCACGGTCTGCTCGGCCTCGCGCACCAGTTGCTCGCCGGCCGGCGTCAGGTACAGGCCGATGGCGCGGCCGTCGTGCGGATGGGGCCGGCGCTCGATCAGGCCGCGGGCGTCCATCGCAGCGATCAGGCTCACCAGGTTGGGCGGCAGGATGTCGAGCGTCGAGCACAGCTGGCGCGAGGTCGCGCCCGGGTTGTGCGCGAGCAGCGACAGCACCGAGAAGTCCACCTGCTTGAGCCCGTAGACCGCCATTCGCTCGGCAAAGACCTGGCTGACGATCAGCCATGCGCGGCGCGCGTTGTAGCCGACGAAAGTCTCGAGCACCCGCGTGTCGAGACGGTCGGACCGCGGCGCCGGGTGGTGCACGGCGGATGGGGTTTTCTTGTGCGGGACTGCCATGGCGCGAGCGTAACTGCTCGGCGGCCCGGCGTGTGTCGCTCAGGCGGAAACCTGTGGCGCAACGACGGCTTCGCAGGCCCGCTTGACGATGCCGAGCCGCATCTCGAACTCCGGCAGCACCCAGCGGCGGAAGGCCGCTTCGGGCGCCGACCAGCGGGCGGGGTCGGGCGCGGTGCGTCCGATGCGGGCCCAGGCCCAGGCCAGCAGCGCGAGCATGACCACCCGCAGGTAGTCGTCCGCCACTTCGAAGGGCAGGGAGGCATTGGCCTGCGAAGCCATGGCGACGGTGGTCGTGAGGTAGCGCAGTTGCGCCAGGCGGCGCTGCACGTCGGCATCGATGTCGCGCGCGGCGTCGAGTTCGTCGCGCAGCTCGATCAGGAGGCCCGACATGCCGGTGCCGCCGTCGGCCAGCACCTTGCGCACCAGCAGGTCGATCGCCTGGATCTCGTTGGTGCCCTCGTAGATCATGGTCACGCGCGAGTCGCGCACCACCTGCTCGATGCCCCATTCGCGCACGTAGCCATGGCCGCCGAAGACCTGCAGGCATTCGCTGGCGCCGTGGAAAGCCTGCTGCGTGCAGGCCGCCTTGAGCACCGGCGTGACCAGCGCGCACCAGCGCTGCGCGCGCTCCCGCGCCTTCGGATCGAGGTCGTGGCGCGCGACGTCGAGCTGCATGGCCGTGCGATAGGCGATCACGCGGGCGCCGTCGATCCAGGCGCGCTGCGTGTCGAGGATGCGGCGGATCGCCGGATGCTCGGCCACCAGGTCTGCGGTCTCGCTGCCGCGGCTCGCCGGCGTCGGGCCGGGCGCGCGCATCTGGCGCCGTTCATGGGCGTAGGCATCGGCCTTCTGCCAGGCGGCGTCGAGCAGTCCGATGCCCTGCAGCGCCACATGCAGCCGCGCCGCATTCATCATCACGAACATCGCCGCCAACCCGCGGTTGGGCTCGCCGATCAGCCAGCCGGTGGCATCGTCGAAGCGCATCACGCAAGTCGAGCTGCCGTGCAGGCCCATCTTTTCCTCGATGCGCTCGCAGTGCACCGCATTGCGCGACCCGTCGGGCAGCAGCTTGGGCACCAGCACCAGCGACAGCCCCTTGGGACCGGCCGGCGCATCGGGCATCCGGCACAGCACCAGGTGCACGATGTTGTCCGTGAGGTCGTGCTCGCCGCCCGAGATGAAGATCTTGCCGCCCGCGACGCGGAAGCTGCCGTCGGCCTGCGCCGCCGCGCGGGTGCGCACCTGACCCAGGTCGCTGCCGGCATGGGCTTCGGTCAGGCACATGGTGGCCAGCCATTCGCCGGTGGCGATCTTCGACAGATAGCGCTGCTTCAGCTCGTCGCTGCCGTGGTGCTTGAGGCATTCGTAGGCGCCATGCAGCAGCCCCGGGGCCATCGTGAGGCCGTGGTTGGCGGCGCTGAGCCATTCGAACAGGACGGCCTCGAGCACCGCCGGCAGGCCCTGGCCGCCGTCTTCGGGCGCGGCGGAGAGCGCGGGCCAGCCGCCGTCGACGAAGGCCCGGTAGGCTTCGCGGAAGCCCGGCGGCGTGACGACGCTGCCGTCGGCGAAGCGGCAGCCGATTTCGTCGCCGCCGCGGTTGGGCGGCGCGACGACTTCGGCGACGAACCTGCCGGCTTCGTCGAGCACCTGCGCCTGCAGGTCCTGGTCGAACTCTGCGAACGCGGGCAGCGCGCTCAGGCGCGGCACGGTGCCGAGCACCGTGTCCAGGATGAGGCGCACTTCGTCGGGGCGGGGGATGTAGTTCATGTCGTGTCGTCGGGCCGGCGCCCGTTCGCAGCGCCTCAGGATTCGGCCGTGAAGCCGATCTTCTTGACCAATGGACCCCAGCGCTCGTACTCGCTCTGGATCGACTTCTTCATTTCTTCGGGCGTGGATCCTTGGGCCACCAGGCCGACCGAGAAGAGGCCTTCGATGATCGCAGGGTCCTTGAGCGCGGTGGTGATCGCGGCGTTGGCGGCCTTGATCACCTCCGGCGGGGTCTTCGCGGGCGTGATGAAGCCGAACCATTCCTCGGCCACGATCTCGGGGAAGCCCTGCTCGGCGAAGGTCGGCACGTCCGGCAGGTAGGGCGCCCGCGTGGTCCCCGAGGTGGCGAGCACGCGCAGCTTGCCGGCCTTGGCGAACGGCAGGTAGTCGCCGGCGGGGGTCATGCTCGATGCGATCTGGCCGCCGACCACGTCGTTCACCGCCGGCAGCGAGCCGCGGTAGGGGATGTGCTTGAGCTCGGTGCCGCTGTTGAGGCCCAGCAGCGCGCCCAGGAAGTGCGGCGTCGAGCCCGCGCCCGGCGAACCGTAGCTGGCCTCCTTCGGGTTGGCCTTGGCCCAGGCGATGTAGTCCTTCAGCGTCTTCACGCTCGCCGGCACCATCGGGCCCACGGCCAGGCCGTGCGTCATGACGGCGCCGATGGAGATCGGCGCGAAGTCGCCGATCGCGTAGTTGAGCTTGCTGTAGATGTGCGGGTAGGTCGACAGCGCCGAGGCCTGGCAGACCGCCAGCACCGAGCCGTCGGCCGGTGAGGTCTTGAGCGCCTCGAGCGCGATGCGCCCGCCGGCGCCGGGCCGGTTGTCGACCACCGCGGCGTTCTTCGTGAAGGCGCTGTTGCCGAGCTTGTCGCCGACCCGCCGGGCCACGCTGTCGCCGGCGCTGCCGGCCGGGAAGCCATAGAGGATCTTCACCTGGTTGAGGGCTTCCGCCGCGAGGGCGGCGAGCGGATGCAGCGCGCCGAGGGCGGCGGTGCCGCCGAGGGCCTGGACGAAGAGGCGTCGGGTGGTCATGGTCTTTGTCTCCTGTGGGATGCTGATGTCTTCAGCGCGGCGCCATGCGCAGCGCCCCGTCGAGCCGGATCACTTCGCCGTTGAGGTGGCCGTTGGTCACGATGTGGCAGGCCAGCTCGGCGAATTCCGAAGGCTTGCCCAGGCGCGGCGGGAACGGGATCGAGGCCGCCAGCGACTGCTGGATCGGTTCGGGCAGGCTCTTCAGTAGCGGCGTGGCGAACAGGCCCGGCGCGATGGTGCAGACGCGGATGCCGTGCTGCGCGAGGTCGCGCGCCATCGGCAGGGTCATGCCGACCAGGCCGCCCTTCGAGGCGCTGTACGCCTGCTGGCCGACCTGGCCGTCGAAGGCCGCGACCGAGGCGGTGAACAGCATCACGCCACGCTCGCCGCCTTCGAGCGGATCGAGCTTGGCGCAGCGCGCCGCATAGAGCCGGCTGATGTTGTAGGCGCCCACCAGGTTGACGTTGACCACGCGCACGAAGTCTTCGAGCGGCGCGGCATTGCCGTCCTTGCCGACGATGCGCTTGGCGGTGCCGATGCCGGCGACGTTCATCAGGATGCGCGCCGGACCGTGCGCGGCCTCGGCCTTGTCGAGCGCGGCCGTGACGCTGGCTTCCTGCGTGATGTCGCAGACGCAGGCGATGCCGCCGATTTCGGCCGCGACCTTTTCGGCCAGCTGCGCGTTGACGTCGAGCACGGCGACCTTGGCGCCGAGCCGGGCCAGTTCGCGCGCGGTGGCTTCGCCGAGGCCGGAGGCGCCTCCGGTGACGAGTGCGGCTTGTCCTTGGATGTTCATGGTCTTTGTCTCCTGGCTGGGTTTATCGGGGCTTGATCGTGAAGGGCAGCGTGTCGGCGTGCAGGGCCTCGGCCAGCGCGGCGCGGTGCTTGAGCACGGCGCGCTGGTTGATCGAGCCCTTGTCGGTCACTTCGCCCTTGTCGATCGACGGCGGTTCGAACACCAGGTGCGCGCGCGCGATGCGATTGGCGCTGCCGGTGCTGGAGGCGGCCAGCGTGTCGAGCAGTTGCTGAAACCAGGCCTGCACCGGGCCGCTCTCGACCACCTGCTGCAACGGCGCGTCCGGCGCCAGGCCCGCGAGCGTGCGCACGGCCTGGGTCGAGAAGATCAAGGCGCCCACTTCCTTCAGGTTGATGCCGGTCAGCACCACGTCCTGCACGTACGGCGCGCCGGCCGCGATGATCTTCGCCCGCAGCGGGCCGACGCTCACGAAGGTGCCGGTCGCGAGCTTGAAGTCCTCGGCGATCCGGCCGTCGAAGCGCAGGCCGCGGTGGATGTCGGCCTCGTCGATCCACTGGACCGCGTCGCCGGTGCACAGGAAACCCTCCTCGTCGAAGGCCTCGCGGGTGGCTTCCGGCGCGCGCCAGTAGCCGGGCGTGACGTTGGGGCCGCGGTAGCGCACCTCGGTCTTGCCGTCGACCTCGACCAGCTTGAGCACCATGCCCGGCGTCGGCACGCCGACGTCGCCGGCGCGCACGTCGGGGCTGTTGATGAACATCGCCGACGGGCCCGATTCGGTCATGCCGAGGCCGGTCGCCATCACGATGCGCTCGCCGATCTCGGCCTCCTGGATCGCATGCAGCAGGTCCCACACGGGCTGCGCCAGGCCGGCGCCCGAATAGAAGAACATCCGCACCCGCGACAGCAGCGTCTTGCGCAGCAGCGCATCGCTCTGCATCGCCTGGGCGATCGCCTCGAAGCCCGTCGGCACATTGAAGTACACGGTCGGCGCGATCTCGCGCAGGTTGCGCAGCGTCTCGCCCATCAGCGCGGGCGTCGGCTTGCCGTCATCGATGTAGAGCGTGCCGCCGTGGTAGATCGTGATGCCGACGTTGTGGTTGCTGCCGAAGGTGTGGTTCCACGGCAGCCAGTCGACCAGCACCGGCGGCTGTTCGGCCAGCGCGGGCATCGACTGCGCGATCTGCACCTGGTTGGCGCACCACATGCGTTGCGTGTTGATCACCGCCTTGGGCATCTTGGTCGAGCCCGAGGTGAACAGGAACTTGGTGATCGTGTCCGGCCCGGTGGCCGCCATCGCGGCATCGACCGCCGCGGTCGCCGGCGTGGCCAGCAGGCTGTCGAAGGAGGTGATGCTGCGGCCGGCGAGCTCGGGCGCTGCGCCGTCGCCGCCGTGGCCGCGCTGCAGCACCACCTCGACATCGGCCGGCACCACCGCGGCGATGGCGCGGCCGAAGCGCTGCGCGTCGCTCGCGAACACCAGGCCCGGCGTCAGCGTGTCGAAGACGTGGCGCAGCTTGTCGTAATCCTGGCTGACCGTGGAGTAGGCCGGCGACACCGGGCAGTAGGGAATGCCGGCATAGATGCAGCCGAGCGACAGCAGCGCATGCTCGAGGCTGTTCTCGCTGAGGATCATCACCGGCCGCTCGGGGCCGAGGCCGCGGTCGAGAAGCGCCTGGCCGATGCGGCGCGCGCCCTGCACCGCGTCCGCATAGCTCAGGTGCTGCCAGTCGCCGGTGCCGCCGTCGGGGAGTTGCGCGCGGCGCGCCATGAAGCTGCGCTGCGGCGCGACCTGCGCCCAGTGCATCATCCGGTCGGTGATGCGCTCGGCGAAGTCGTTCAGGGGCTCGGTGGCCTGCAGGTAGCGCACGCCGGCCGCGCCTTCGCGCAGGCTCACATGGCTGACGCCGAAGGTCAGCGGACGGTAGCGCGGCGGGGTGGTGCGGTGGTCTTGCAGCATGGGGTCCTCGGTCAGTCCTTGCGCACCTTGGCGGCCTTGCCGTCGAGGAAGGCCCGCACACGCTCCTTGGCCTCGGGCGCGCTTTGCGCGATGCCGGACATCAGCGCCTCGGTGAAGAAGCCGTGGTCGGCCGGCTGCTCGGCGATGCGGGGCAGCGCGTGCATCAGCGCGTAGTTGGTCAGTGGCGCGTTGGTCGCCACGCGCTTCGCGAGCTCCAGCGCCTTGTCGAAGGCCGTGCCCTCGGGCACCAGGTACTGGGCGAAGCCGGCGCGCTCGCCGTCCTCGGCGTTGTAGACCCGGCCGGTCATCATCATGTCGGTCATGCGCGCAGCGCCGATCAGCTTGGGGATGCGCACCGAGCCGCCGCCGCCGACGAAGATGCCGCGCGAGCCTTCGGGCAGCGCATAGAAAGTGCTGCTGTCGGCCACGCGGATGTGGCAGGCGCTCGCGAGTTCGAGCCCGCCGCCGACCACCGCGCCGTGCAGCGCCGCGATCACCGGCACCGGGCCGTACTGCACCAGGTCGAGCGCCGCATGCCACATGCGCGAGTGCTGCATGCCCTGGCCGGCGTCGCGCTCCTGGAGTTCGGACAGATCCAGGCCGGCACAGAAGTGCGGACCCTCGCCGTCGATCACCGCGGCACGCACCGTGGAGGGCAGCTGTTCGAAGGTGTCGCGCAACGCCAGGATCAGCGCGTCGGACAGCGCGTTGCGTTTGGCGCCGCGCGTGAGGCGGATGACGGCGATGTCATCCTGGAGTTCGAGATGGAGGTCGGTGGAGGTCATGATTGCATTCCGGAATAGTTTCGATTATGGTTATGAAAAATAATCAATTCAAGCCGCGCGACGGTGTAGCGGCATAGGATTTACCCTAGCACCTGGAGACCACGCCATGGACCATCGGAACCTGATCGCGATCGACACCCACACGCACGCCGAGGTGAGCTGCTGGAACCCCTTCGACAACTACGGCGAGGAATATGACCGCGCCGCCGACAAGTACTTCAAGTCGAGCCGCCGCCCGACCATCCAGGAAAGCGTCGACTACTACCGCGAGCGCAAGATCGGCCTGGTGATGTTCATGGTCGATGCGGAGTCGAACATGGGCCGTCGCCGCATTCCGAACGAGGAGATCGCCGAGGCCGCGCAGAAGAACTCGGACATCATGATCGCCTTCGCCAGCATCGACCCGCACAAGGGCAAGATGGGGGCGCGGGAAGCGCGGCGGCTGATCGAGGAATACGGCGTCAAGGGCTTCAAGTTCCATCCCACGGTGCAGGGCTACCACCCCTACGACAAGATGGCCTGGCCGATCTACGAGGTGATCAACGAATACGGCCTGCCGGCGGTGTTCCACACCGGCCACAGCGGCATCGGTTCGGGCATGCGCTGCGGCGGGGGCCTCCGACTCGAGTACAGCAATCCGATGCACCTGGACGACGTCGCGATCGACTTCCCCGACATGCAGATCGTGATGGCGCACCCGAGCTTCCCGTGGCAGGACGAGGCGCTCAGCGTGGCGACCCACAAGCCCAATGTCTGGATCGACCTGTCGGGCTGGAGCCCCAAGTACTTTCCGAAGCAGCTGGTGCAGTACGCCAACACGCTGCTGAAGGACCGCGTGCTGTTCGCGAGCGACTATCCGCTGATCACGCCCGACCGCTGGCTCAAGGATTTCGAGGACGCCGGCTTCAAGCCCGAGGTGATGCCCGGCATCCTGAAGGGCAATGCGGTGCGGCTGCTGAAGCTCGACCAGTAGCCCCGCCCCGGCTCAGGGGAGCTGTTCCTGTTCGGTTCGTTCCGGATCCCAGTGGGCCCCGGAGCGCTGGCGCCGCTCCTCGCGCTCGCGTGCCATCTGTTCCTGGAACTGCTGCCGGCCCTTCTTCGCGACCGCGATCAGCTTGGCCCGGTCGCCCTTGTAGTGCGGGTAGGTTTCGTGCATCAGCTGGATGTTGCGAAACCGGAAGCGCATCGCGGTTTCGCGCGCCTCGTGCGCCGGCCAGCCGAGCACCTCGAGCACCGAGCGCGCACTGCGCAATGAGGACTCGAAGAGCTCCCGCTCGATGAACTCCACCTTGCGATCCAGCAACTGGTAGAGGTGCGTGATGTTGCGCGCCCGAACGACGAGCCTGGCCTGCGGGAAGTGTTCCTGCGCCAGGTCGACGATCTTCAGCGACTGCTCCATGTCGTCGACCGCCACCACCAGCACCTTGGCGGTGCCGGCGCCGGCGGTGCGCAGCAGGTCCAGCCGCGTGGCGTCGCCGTAGAAGACCCGGAAGCCGAATTCGCGCAGGCTCTCGATGGTGTCGGGGTCGTGGTCGAGCACCGTGATCTTGAGATTCTGCGCATCCAGCATGCGGCCCATGATCTGGCCGTAGCGGCCGAAGCCGCAGATGACCACCTTGGCGTCCTGCTGCTCGGAAATCTCTTCCATCGTGGTCGGCGCGTGCGCGGTGTAGCGTGGCAGCACCCACTTGTCGATCACCACCAGCAACAGCGGCGAGACCAGCATCGAGAGCGCCACCGCGGCGATCAGGAAGGAGGCCACGGCATGCGGCAGCACGTCGGGCCCGGCGGCCTGGAACACCACGAAGGCGAACTCGCCGCCCTGCGCCAGCAGCAGCGTGAACACCGGCCGCTGCTGGTAGGGCACCGCCATGGCCTTGGCCAGGGCGTAGATGACGACGAACTTGATCAGCAGGAAGCCGGTCACCACCAGCGCCATGAGGCCGGGCCGCTCGAGCAGCACGCCGAAGTCGATGCTCATGCCGACGGCGATGAAGAAGAGACCCAGCAGCAGGCCCTTGAAGGGCTCGATRTCGGTCTCCAGCTCGCGCCGGTACTCGCTTTCGGCCAGCAGCACGCCGGCGAGGAAGGCGCCGAGCGCCATCGACAGGCCGACGAACTGCATCAGCGCGGCGATCGCCACCACCAGCAGCAGCGAGGTGGCGGTGAAGATCTCGGGCGTGTTGCTGCGCGCGATCCAGCGCAGCAGCGGCCGCAAGGCGAGCCGGCCGCCGACCACGATGGCGGCGATCACGCCCACGATCTTCAGCCCCTCGAGCGTCCGGTCCCATCCGGTCATGGCCGGACCGGCGTCGGAGCCGACGGCCAGCAGCGGCAGCAGCGCCAGGATCGGGATCGCCGCCACGTCCTGGAACAGCAGGATCGAGAAGCCGGCCTGGCCGCTCGGCGTCAGCAGCAGGTTGCGCTCGCCGAACACCTGCAGCGCGATCGCGGTCGACGACAGGGCCAGCCCGAGCGCCGCCACCAGCGACACGCGCCAGCTCGCGCCCGCGGCCCAGCCGGCGAGGAACAGCACCGCGGCGCAGCCCAGCACCTGCGCCGAGCCCCAGCCGAAGATCGGCCGGCGCAGGCTCCAGAGGCGCTTGGGCTCGAGCTCGAGGCCGACCAGGAACAGCATCAGCACGACGCCGAATTCGGCGAAGTGCAGGATGTCCTCGACGTTGGTGACCAGGCCCAGGCCCCAGGGCCCGATCGCGATGCCGGCCACCAGGTAGCCGATGATCGAGCCGAGCCCGAGTGCCTTCGACAGCGGCACCACCAGCACCGCGGCGCCCAGATAGATCAGCGAATTGACGAGCCAGGCCGGTGCGTGTTCCATGCTCAGGCCTCCTCGTGGCCGACCGGCCGGTCGGTTGCGGGCACCGGGCAGCTGATGCAGGCGTCGAGCTCCTCGAGCTCCGGCCAGTCGGGATAGCTCTGGAGCCGCTCCTTGAAGACCTCGACGTGCGCCAGCAACTCGTCTTCCGGCGCACGGCGTGCGCCGTGGAACAGCAGCGGCGGCAGGAAGCGCATGCCGCACAGCGCGGCGGTCTGCTCGTAGGGCGGCAGGAAGGCGTCGAAAAAGTAGCGGTTGTAGCTCTGCGGGTGGTAGCTGCCCTCGGGCCCGCCGGTGGTGGCGACCAGCCAGCAGTCCTTGCCCTGGAGCGCCTGGCCGCCGGTGCCGTAGGCCCAGCCGTAGTCGAGCACGTCGTCGATCCAGAGCTTCTGCAGCGCCGGCATCGAGTACCACTGGATCGGATGCAGAAGCACCAGCAGGTCGGCGCTGGCCAGGCGGGCCTGCTCGGCCTTGACGTTGATCGCGTAGTCGGGATAGGTGTTGTAGAGGTCGTTCACCTCGACCCCGGGCGTGGCCTGGGCCGCCTTCAGCAACTGGCGGTTGACGCGCGACTCGCGCCAGTGCGGATGGGCGGCGATCACGTAGATACGCGCGGAGCGGTTGTTGTTCGTTGGGGTCGGCATGGCGCGAACGTTAGCGCACTCCGGTCCCTTTCGCGCGCGGCTACCATGGCGCCTTTGTTCAGCCTGTCGGAGCTTCATATGCCGGTAGTCCTGGTCGCCAATCCGAAGGGCGGGGTCGGAAAATCCACCCTCGCCACCCACATCGCGGGCTATTTCGCCAGTCGCGGACACCCGGTGATGCTGGGCGACATCGACCGCCAGCAGTCGTCGCGGCTCTGGCTCGGGCTGCGCTCCCCCCAGGCGCGCGAGATCCGCAGCTGGGAGGCGTCGGAGGACGGCAATGTGGTGCGGCCGCCGCGCGGCACCACCCATGCCGTCATCGACACCCCGGCCGGGCTGCACGGATCGCGCTTCAAGGAAGCGCTGGCGTTGGCCGACAGGGTGCTGGTGCCGCTATCGCCCAGCATCTTCGACATCTACGCGACGCGGGACTTCCTCGACAAGCTGCTCGCGAACCGCCATGCCGCCAAGGCGAAGATCGCCCTGGTGGGCATGCGGGTCGACGCCCGCACCCTGGCCGCCGATCGGTTGCGCGAGTTCGTCGCCGGCCTCGACCTGCCGGTACTCGGCGAACTGCGCGACACCCAGAACTACGTGCAGCTCGCGGCCCGGGGGCTCACGCTGTTCGACCTCGCGCCGGGTCGGGTGCAGCGCGACCTCGAGCAATGGCAGCCGATCACCCGCTGGCTGGACGCCTGAGCCCGTGTTTACCCCGAGCCTCCATGTCCCGACGTGGACAGGAGCGGCGGCGGGGCGCCGCTAAAGTGAAACGATGAAAAAGACCTTCCAGACCCTTCAGGATCTCGCCGCGTGCGTCGGCCAGGAAGTCGCCGTGAGCGACTGGATCACCATCACCCAGGCCCAGGTCAACCAGTTCGCCGAGGCGACCGGCGACCACCAGTGGATCCACGTGGATGTCGAGCGCGCCAAGGCCGGCCCCTTCGGCGGCCCGATCGCGCATGGCTTCCTGACCCTGTCGCTGCTGCCGCGCCTCTACGAGACGGCCTTCGACGTGGCCGAATCGCGCATGGGCGTGAACTACGGCCTGAATCGCGTGCGCTTCATGTCGCCGGTGCCGGTCGGCGGCCGTGTTCGTGGGCGCATGAAACTGCTGAGCTCGGAGCCGATCGCCAATGACGGGCTGCAGATGACCTGGGAAACGACCATCGAGCTGGAAGGTTCGCCGAAGCCGGCGTGCGTCGCCGAGTCGGTGGTTCGTCGGTATAAGTAGCTCGCCCCCAGGTTGGGCTCACTGCGTGTAGCCCGCCCACCCCCTGCCGGGGGCAACACCAGCGGCCCGGCGAAGCCGGTTCCGCGGTGTTTCACCAACGGGGACCGGGCTGCGCCGGTCCCGCTAGCCGAAGCTGTTCTGGCGCCAGGCCTCGAAGACGGTCACGGCGACGGCATTCGACAGGTTGAGGCTGCGCTGGCCTTCCCGCATCGGCAGGCGCAACCGCTGCGGGGGCGCGAAGCTCTCACGCAGTTCGGGCGCCAGGCCGCGGGTCTCCGAACCGAACACCAGCCAGTCGCCGGGGCGGAACGCCACGTCGTGCACCCGGCGCGTGCCGCGCGTGGTGAGCGCGAACATCCGGTCGGCCGGTGGCTGCTGGCTATCGAGCAGGGCCTGCCAATTGGCATGGCGCAACAGCGTCGCGTACTCGTGGTAGTCCAGCCCGGCGCGCCGCAGCAGGCGGTCGTCCATCGAAAAACCCAGTGGTTCGACCAGGTGCAGGGTGCAGCCGGTGTTGGCGGCCAGGCGGATCACGTTGCCGGTGTTCGGCGGGATCTCGGGCTCGACGAGGACGATATGGAACATGGCGCGATTGTCGGTCGCATGCAGTCGTCTTCTAGGCGGGCAGGTCCGTCCGTGCCAGCACGATCGCCGTGATGTGGGCGGCTCCGCCAGCGCGCAACACGCGGGCCGCCGCGAACAGCGAGGCGCCGCTGGTCATCACGTCGTCGACCAGGACCAGGCGCCGACCGTGGAGTGCCGAGGCGCGCGTCGGTTCCACGGCGAAGGCGTCGCGCAGGCTGCGCAAGCGTTGCCGGCGATCGAGGCCGCTTTGGGGCGGCGTCTCGCGCGTGCGCACCAGCAGACCGGGGTCGCATTTGGCCGCGTCCAGCCGCCGCGCCAGTTCATGGGCCTGGTTGAAACCGCGTTCGCGCAGCCGGGCCGGTGCCAGCGGCATCGGCAGCACCAGGTCGGCCTGTTCGAGCGCCGGCTCGACCCAGGGCGCGTTGCGCAGCAGGGTGGCCAGCGGCGCGGCGCGGCCCGCGTCGCCGCGGAACTTGAATTCGGCAATGCATTCCGGCCACGGCCAGGCATAGGCGCAGGCGGCCAGGCAGGCGTCGAGCGGCGGCGGGTGCAGCAGGCAGTCGCCGCACAGCGCGGATCCCGGGGCCACCGGCAGCGCGCAGGTCCGGCAGCGCGGGACCGGCGGCGCAAAACGCGCGACGCAGGCCTCGCACACCGGTTCCGCGGGCCAGGCGCGGCACACCACGCACTGGCTCGGCAGGCGGGCAAGCAGCGACGAGAAAGGCCGTCCGGCCCAGGGCTTGAACATCCCTCAATATACTGAGCGGCCCATGCCCACCGACCCCGTACAGCGCCCGCCGACCATCGATGCCACGGCGGCCGACCGCTGGAGCCGGCTCGCGCCGGCTTCGGAATCGCCCTGGCTGCACGAGGAAATCGGTCGCCGCATGGAGGACCGTCTGCAGTGGATCAAGGCGCGGCCGCGCCACTGGGCCGACTGGGCGCCCCTGCGCGGCGGCCTCGAGGCCCATGCGCTGGTGGCGCGCCGCTACCGCGACGCCGCGCCCTTCGTGATCGAGCCGCGGCCCGCGCTGGCCGCCGCGACCGCCCGGTCGCTGACCGCGCCGTGGTGGACCGCACGGCGCTGGCAAGGCGCCCAGCCCAGCTTCGAGCCGCCCCCGGAGGACGGCGTCGACCTGCTCTGGGCCAACATGGCGCTGCACATGGCGGCCGACCCGCAGGCGCTGATCGCGCGCTGGCACCGGCTGGTCGCGACCGACGGCTTCCTGATGTTCTCCTGCTTCGGGCCCGACACCCTGCGCGAACTGCGCGCCCTGCACCGGCAGCTCGGCTGGCCGCCCGCCAGCCACGAATTCACCGACATGCACGACTGGGGCGACATGCTGGTCGGCGCCGGTTTCGCGGAGCCTGTGATGGACATGGAGCGCATCGTGCTGACCTGGGCCAGCGCCGATGCCGCCCTGGCCGAGCTGCGCACGCTGGGGCGCAACCTGCATCCGGGGCGTTTCCCCGCGTTGCGCGGCAAGGCCTGGCGACGCGCCCTGGGCGCGTCCCTGCCCGAACTTGCGCCGGCCGAGGACGGCGGCGGGCGGATCGCGCTGACCTTCGAGATCATCTACGGCCATGCCTTCAAACCCGCGCCGCGGGTGGCGCTGTCCGCGGAAAGTGCAGTTTCCTTGCGCGAAATGCGTTCCATGCTCCAGCGCGGTCGTGTAAGCAACTGAGTCCGACCTGGCCGACCCGCTACAATCCGGCGCTGCGTGAACTCCCGGGTATTGTCCCGTGATCGAGGCCTGTCCGACTCAAGTTTGGCAGCGTGTCGACGCACCGATTTGCTGAACTCGCCCGTGTCGAATTCCGTGTTTCGTTTTGCCACTGTTTCTGGCCAGAGCATCCACTGGTTCCTGAAGCGCAACTGCTCGGTCACGCCGAGCCAGCTCGGCTGGCTCTACGCGTCGCTCTGTGTGGTGTCGCTCGGTATCGGGACGGTCTTCTGGCTGAACGGCGCGCGGCTCGTGCTGCCGTTCGCGTGGCTCGAACTCGCCGCGGTCGGGTTCGCGTTCGTGCTTTATGCGCGGCATGCGACCGATGGCGAAAAGATCGCCTTGCAGGGCGGCAGGCTGGTGGTCGAGCTCGAGAACGGTGGGCACTATGAGCGCACGGAATTCTTGCCGCACCAGGTGCGGGTCGAGCCGCAGGACAGCGATCGTTCGCTGATCGAGGTTTCGGGTCAGGGTCGTTCGGTCAGGGTGGGGCGCTATGTGCGCCCGGAGTTGCGTGCGGCGCTGGCGCGCGAGATTCGCATGGCATTGCGCAGCGCCTGAGAGGGCGAGCGGGGTGTCGCACCGTGGGGACCGGTGGGGTTAACAGGAAATGAAGAAGTGAACACGATGAAGAGCAATTGGCGCAACAAGATCTGGCCGGCGAATCTGCTGCTGGCGGCCGGCGCGGCTTTCAGCGGCGCGGCGCACGCAGTCAACGACCTGCCCGGCGGCCCGTCGGTGCGCCAGTTGAACCTGCCGCTGGGTGTCACCAAGATCTCGCAAGAGCAGCATTTCCTGCACAACGTGATGATGGTGCTGTGCACGGTCATCTTCGTGGCCGTGTTCGCGGTCATGTTCTATTCGATCTGGAAGCACCGCAAGTCGGTCGGCCACAAATCGGCCAACTTCCATGAATCGGTGGTGGTCGAGGTGATCTGGACCATCGTGCCCTTCCTCATCGTGATCCTGATGGCGCTGCCGGCGACCAAGGTGCTGGTGGCCCAGAAGGACACCACCAACGCCGACCTCACGATCAAGACCACCGGCTACCAGTGGAAGTGGGGCTACGACTACCTCAAGGGCGAAGGCGAGGGCCTTTCCTTCATCTCGACGCTCGACAGTTCGCAGCGCGCCATGTCCAACGCCGGCGCCCGTGGCGAGATGCCGGACGACTACCTGTTCAAGGTCGACAACCCGATGGTGGTGCCGGTCAACACCAAGGTGCGCATCATCACCACGGCCAACGACGTGATCCACGCCTTCGCGGTGCCGCAGCTCGGCGTCAAGCAGGACGCGATCCCCGGTTTCGTGCGCGACACCTGGTTCCGGGCCGAGAAGGTCGGCGACTACTACGGCCAGTGCCAGGAGCTCTGCGGCAAGGAACACGCCTACATGCCGATCCACGTGAAGGTGCTCGCGGCGGCCGACTACACCGCCTGGGTCGACGGCAAGCGCAAGGAAGCCGCGGCCAAGCAGGACGATCCGACCAAGGTCTGGACCCTGCCCGAACTGCTGGCGCGCGGCGAGAAGGTCTATGCCGCCAACTGCGCGGCCTGCCACCAGGCCAACGGCCGCGGCGCCGGCCCGATCAAGGCCCTCGACGGCTCGCCGACCGTGCTCGACGCCGATCACCAGAAGCAGGTTCATGTGGTGCTCTTCGGCCAGAACAGCGGCGCCATGCCGGCCTGGAAGCAGTTGAGCGACACCGACATCGCCGCCGTGGTGAGCTTCACCAAGAACAGCTGGTCGAACAAGACGGGTCAATTGGTGCAGCCGTCCGAAGTGTTGGCCGAGCGCGGCAAGCAATAAGCCGCCGCCCACGACGAAGAGTTTGCAAGGAATACCAAGATGAGCGCAGTCCTCGACCCCCACGGCCACGCACACGGTCACGACGACCACCATCACGACGATCACCACGGCGCGCCGACCGGCTGGCGTCGCTGGGTGCTCGCGACCAACCACAAGGACATCGGCACGCTGTACCTGCTGTTCTCGTTCACCATGCTGATGGTCGGCGGCGTGCTCGCACTGCTGATCCGCGCCGAGCTGTTCCAGCCCGGCCTGCAGCTGGTGAACCCCGAACTGTTCAACCAGTTCACCACCATGCACGGCCTGATCATGGTGTTCGGCGCCATCATGCCGGCCTTCGTGGGCTTCGCGAACTGGATGATCCCGCTGCAGATCGGCGCGTCGGACATGGCGTTCGCGCGCATGAACAACTTCAGCTTCTGGCTGCTGATCCCGGCCGCGATCATGCTCGTGGGCTCGTTCTTCATGCCCGGCGGCGCACCGGCCGCGGGCTGGACGCTCTACGCGCCGCTGACGCTGCAGATGGGCCCCTCGATGGACGCCGGCATCTTCGCGATGCACATCATGGGCGCCTCGTCGATCATGGGCTCGATCAACATCATCGTGACCATCCTCAACATGCGTGCCCCGGGCATGACGCTGATGAAGATGCCGATGTTCTGCTGGACCTGGCTCATCACCGCCTACCTGCTGATCGCCGTGATGCCCGTGCTCGCCGGCGCCATCACCATGACGCTGACCGACCGCCACTTCGGCACCAGCTTCTTCAACCCCGCCGGCGGCGGCGACCCGGTGATGTACCAGCACATCTTCTGGTTCTTCGGCCACCCCGAGGTCTACATCATGATCCTGCCGGCCTTCGGCATCATCAGCCAGATCGTCCCGGCCTTTTCGCGCAAGAAGCTCTTCGGCTATGCCTCGATGGTGTATGCCACCTCGTCGATCGCGATCCTGTCGTTCATCGTCTGGGCACACCACATGTTCACGACCGGCATGCCGCTCACCGGCCAGCTGTTCTTCATGTACGCGACCATGCTGATCGCGGTGCCCACGGCCGTGAAGATCTTCAACTGGGTCGCCACCATGTGGCAGGGCTCGATGACCTTCGAGACGCCGATGCTGTTCGCGGTCGGCTTCATCTTCGTGTTCACCATGGGCGGCTTCACCGGCCTGATCCTGGCGGTCGCGCCGATCGACACCCAGCTGCAGGACACCTACTACGTCGTCGCCCACTTCCACTACGTGCTGGTGGCCGGCTCGCTGTACGCGATGTTCGCGGGCTACTACTACTGGGCGCCCAAGTGGACCGGCGTGATGTACAACGAGACCCGCGGCAAGGTCCACTTCTGGTGGTCGCTGATCTCCTTCAACATCACCTTCTTCCCGATGCACTTCCTGGGTCTGGCCGGCATGCCGCGACGCTATGCCGACTACCCGATGCAGTTCGCCGACTTCAATGCGGTGGCCAGCGTCGGCGCCTTCGCCTTCGGCCTGGCGCAGGTGTACTTCTTCTTCTTCATCGTGCTGCCCACGATGATGGGCAAGGGCGAGAAGGCCCCGCAGAAGCCGTGGGAAGCCGCCGAAGGCCTCGAGTGGGAAGTCCCCTCGCCGGCGCCGTTCCACACCTTCGAAACCCCACCGAAGCTGGACGCGACGGCGACCCGCGTGATCGGCTGAAGCTCGAGCGCCTCATGACACCCGAACAGAAGAGGAACAACCGCCGCATGGGGCTCACGCTGGCCTCCATCGCCGTGCTGTTCTTCATCGGCTTCATCGTCCGCATGGTCTGGCTGGGCCACTGAAGGGCAGTATGGGCATCGGTCAACGCATCCGCCGCGAAAACGTCCGCATGGTCGGCAAGCTGGCCGTCGTCGCGGCCGGCATGTTCGCCTTCGGCTATGGGCTGGTGCCCATGTACCGCGCCATCTGCGAGATGACCGGCATCAACATCCTGGCCCTGTCCGAGCTGCAGGTCCCGGGCGGTGCGACCGGCGGCGACAAGGTTCGCGTGCCCGACAACACCCAGGTCGACATGAGCCGCACCATCACGGTCGAGTTCGACGCCAACGTCCGCGGCCTCTGGGATTTCAAGCCCGCGCAGCGTTCGATGGAGGTCCATCCGGGCCAGCTCAACACCGTGATGTACGAGTTCCAGAACGTGCAGAACCGCCGCATGGCCGCGCAGGCGATCCCGAGCTATGCGCCGCAGCAGGCCGCGCCCTACTTCAACAAGCTCGAGTGCTTCTGCTTCAACCAGTACACGCTCGACGCGGGCGAGAAGAAGCAGTGGCCGGTCGCGTTCGTGATCGACCCCAAGATCTCCAAGGACGTGAAGACCATCACGCTGTCCTACACCTTCTTCGAGGTCGGCGGCAAGACCCCGCCGGCACCGGTGGCGGCCAATGGCACGGCCACGGAGCCGCGCTCGTGAGCGCCTCCGACGTCGCGCACAAGGGCTCGCTGTGGCGGACGGTGAGGGCCGTCTGCTGGTCGTTCTTCGGCGTCCGCAAGAAGAGCGGCTACCAGGACGATCTCGCCAAGCTCAATCCGCTGCACATCATCGCGGTCGCCTTCGTCGCCGTCGCATTGTTCGTGACCGGGCTGATCCTGCTGGTGCGCTGGGTGGCCGCAACCTGAACACACACATCCCACAGAAGTCGAATCGAGAGAAGAAAGCCAGGATCTGATATGAGCTCAACCACCCACGGCACCACGCCTTACTACTTCGTGCCCGGGCCATCGGCCTACCCGGTCATGGCCGCGACCGGCCTGCTCTTCGTCATCCTGGGCGCAGCCCAGTGGATCAACGGCCACCAGTGGGGCATGTGGTCGCTGCTGGCCGGCATGATCGTCTGGCTCGGCACGCTCTTCGTCTGGTTCAGCGCCTCGATCCGCGAAAGCGAAGGCGGCCTGTACGGCCACAAGGTCGACCTCTCGTTCCGCTGGAGCATGAGCTGGTTCATCTTCTCGGAAGTGATGTTCTTCGGCGCCTTCTTCACCGCACTGTGGTGGGCGCGCACCCATGCGCTGCCCGCGCTGGGCAGCCTCGACAACGCCCTGCTGTGGCCCGACTTCAAGGCCGTGTGGCCCACGGCGGCGGTCGGCGCGACCGGTTCGCCGGCCGGCATCGTCGAGCCCTTCCAGACCGTCGGCCCGTTCTGGCTGCCGACCATCAACACGGCGCTGCTGCTGAGCTCCGGCGTCACGCTGACCATCGCCCACCATGCCCTGCGTGCCGGCCATCGCGCGCAGACCATCCGCTTCATGTGGCTGACCGTGCTGCTGGGCTTCACCTTCCTGAGCGTCCAGGGCTACGAGTACTACCACCTGTACACCGAACTGAACCTCAAGCTCAGCTCCGGCGCCTACGGCTCGACCTTCTTCATGCTCACGGGCTTCCACGGTCTGCACGTGTTCATCGGCATGCTGATGCTGTTCTTCATCACGCTGCGCCTGCGCAGCGGCCACTTCACGCCCGAGCGGCACTTCGGGTTCGAGGGCGCCGCCTGGTACTGGCACTTCGTCGACGTCGTGTGGCTCGGTCTGTACTTCCTGGTCTACTGGCTTTGAGCTTCAGCGACGGCAAAAAAAGAAAGCGCCGCAAGGCGCTTTTTTCATGGTTTTCCTGGAACGAGCATCACCTACTTGCCGACCGGGAGGCCCCCCGGCTGGATGTAGCCGAATTTCCACGCCAGCAGGACGCAGAGGAACAAAACGACCGAAAGTCCGATCCGAACCGTGAGAGCGCGCGCCATGCCGCCGCCCTTGGCGCGGCCGTCGCGCCCGTCCCTCAACATGAAGAACAGCGCCACCGCGAGACTGCCCAGGATGCCCAGGAAGGCGAGGGCGACAAGGTATTTCATGACCCACATTATCGGCCGTCGGCGCCGCCTGCGGCCTTGAACGCGGGCGCCCCGGACCCGGTTCGCGGCCCGCGCACCGGCCGCTTCTGGCTCGTCACGGCCGTCGCCTTGCTGACCCTCGCGGCCACGGTCTCGCTGGGCCGCTGGCAGCTGTCGCGGGCGGCGCAGAAAGAAGCGCTGCAGGCCGAGATCGACGCCCAGAAGAACCTGCCGCCGCTCGACCAGCAGGCCTTCCTGGCGCTCGGCGACGCGAGCGCCGAAATGCATCGGCCGGTCCGGCTGCACGGACTCTGGCTGGCGCCGCACACGGTCTACCTCGACAACCGCCAGATGCATGGCGTGCCGGGCTTCTACGTGCTGACGCCCTTCGCGCTCGAAGGCAGCGACCAGACCCTGCTGATCCAGCGCGGCTGGATCCAGCGCAACTTCACCGACCGGACCCAGCTCGAGGCGATCGAGACGCCGGCCGGCCTGGTCGAGGTGACCGCCAGGATCGCGCCGCCACCGGCTCATCTGCTGGAGCTGGGCAAGGCCGATTCCGCCGCGACGACGCCAGCGCCCGCGGGGTCTTCGCTCATCCGGCAGAATCTCGGTCTTGAAGCGTTCCGCGCCGAAACCGGTCTGCCCCTGCGGACCGACGTCTCCCTGCAGCAGACCGGCCCGGCATCCGAGGGCCTGCAGCGCGACTGGCCGGCCCCTGCGCTGGGTGTCGAAAAGCACTACGGTTATGCATTCCAGTGGTTCGGCCTCTCGGCCCTCGTGGTATTCCTCTATGTCTGGTTCCAATTCATCGCCCCCTTCCGCCGCGCACGCCTTGCCCGCCGTGGCTGACGAGCCGCTCGGCCTGACCGTGCACTCGATGCCGTCGCCGCGCCAGGCGCTCGCGGGCGCCGAGGGCCGGCGCACGGTCCAGGGCCGCTGGAAGATGATCTTCGTGCTGCTGTGCTGCGCGGCACCGGTGATCGCCTCCTACTTCACCTACTACGTCGTGCGTCCCGAGGGCCGCAGCGTCTACGGCGAGCTGATCGATCCGCAGCGGCCGCTGCCGAACATCGAGGGCACGCAGCCGGACGGCAAGACGGTCCGGCTGCCGTCGCTCAAGGGCCAGTGGCTGCTGCTGTCCGTGGCCGATGCGGCCTGCGACGCCTTGTGCGAACAGCAGCTCTACCTGCAGCGCCAGCTGCGCGAGAGCCTGGGGCGCGAAAAAGACCGGCTCGACCGCGTCTGGCTGGTCAGCGATGCGCAACCGCTGCCCGAGCGCCTGGCCAACGGCCTGCGCGGCGCGACCGTGCTGCGCCTGCCGGCCGCCGAGATCGCGAAGTGGCTGCCCGCGAGCGCGGGCCACGTGCCGGCCGAGCACCTCTTCGTGGTCGACCCGATGGGCAACCTCATGATGCGCTTCCCGGCCCGCATGGACGCCGGTGGCGCCAGCCGCGGCAAGCGCGATCTCGACCGGCTGTTGCGCGCCTCCTCGTCCTGGGACGACGCCGGCCGCTGATCCCGCCATGGACACGACCTCGCTCTACGACCTCAAGCCGATCGCCTGGCTGCTGGCGGTCGGCGTGCTGCTGGCCCTGGGGCCCTTGATCTGGGTCTGGCGGCGCAACGCCGGCGCCGGTGCCGCGCGCCGGCTGCATGCCTTGACCGTGCTCGCCTTGTTCCTGACCTTCGATCTGACGCTGTTCGGCGCCTTCACCCGGCTGAGCGACTCGGGCCTGGGCTGCCCCGACTGGCCCGGCTGCTACGGCAATGCCAGCCCGCTCGGCGCGCGCCACGACATCGCGATGGCGCAGGCCGCGCAGCCGACCGGGCCGGTGACGCACAGCAAGGCCTGGGTCGAGATGGTCCATCGCTACCTGGCCACCGGTGTGGGCTTCCTGATCCTGGTGCTGGCGATCGCGACCTGGGTCGCACGCCGGCGTCAGCGCCTGCCCGACCATCGCGGCGAGCGGGCTTTGAGCGCCTGGTGGCCCGCCGCCACGCTGGCCTGGGTCTGCCTGCAGGGCGCCTTCGGTGCGATGACCGTGACCTGGAAGCTCTTCCCCGCGATCGTCACGCTGCACCTGCTGGGCGCCGTGGTGCTGCTGGCGCTGCTCTGCATCCAGGCCGTGCGCTACCAGCAGGCGGCGCTGCAGCGCCTGCCCACGGCCCTGCGGTCGGGCCTGCGCACGCTGCTGGTCGCCACCACCGCGCTGCTGGGCCTGCAGATCGCCCTGGGCGGCTGGGTCAGCACCAACTATGCGGTGCTGGCCTGCACCGAGTTCCCGACCTGCCAGGACAGCTGGTGGCCGCCCATGGACTTCGCCCAGGGCTTCGAGATCTGGCGCCATCTCGGCGAGACCGCCGCCGGCGCCCCGATCGACTTTGCCGCGCTCACCGCCATTCACTACGTGCACCGCCTGATGGCCTACGTCGTGTTCGCCGCCATCGGCCTGCTGGCCTGGCGCCTGTATCGCATCGAGCCGCTGCGCGCCCAGGCGCGCTGGCTCGCCGTGCTGGCGCTGCTGCAGCTCGCCAGCGGCCTCGGCAACGTACTGCTCGGCTGGCCGCTCGCGGCGGCGCTGCTGCACACCGGCGGCGCCGCGGCGCTTGCGGTGGTGCTGACCTGGACCTTGTGCGAAAGCCGTCGCGAGGGCGCCCGCAGTGCGGCCGGCGCCGGCGCCCGTGTTCCCAAAATGGAGGTGGCCCGATGAGCGCCCCCGTGTCTGTTCCCGCCCCGACCACCGCCAGCGTGCTGCGCCAGTTCTATGCGCTCACCAAGCCGCGCGTGGTTCAACTGATCGTCTTCTGCGCCCTGATCGGCATGGTGCTCGCGGTGCCCGGCGTGCCGACCTGGGCCGACCTGCAGCAGGGCGCGCTGGCCTGCCTCGGCATCTGGCTGGTCGCCGGTGCGGCGGCGGCCTTCAATTGCCTGGTCGAGAAGGGCATCGACGCCAAGATGAAGCGCACCGCCTGGCGGCCGACGGCGCGCGGCCAGCTGAGCGACCGGCAGGCGCTGATCTTCTCGGCGGCACTGTGTGCGGCGGGCTCGGCGCTGCTGTGGTTCACGGTCAACCCGCTGACCATGTGGCTGACCTTCGCCACCTTCGTCGGCTACGCGGTGATCTACACCGTGATCCTGAAGCCGCTGACGCCGCAGAACATCGTGATCGGCGGCGCGTCGGGCGCGATGCCGCCGGTGCTGGGCTGGGCCGCGATGACCGGCGACGTCGGGCCCGAGGCGCTGATCCTGTTCCTGATCATCTTCCTGTGGACGCCGCCGCACTTCTGGGCCCTGGCCCTCTACCGGGTCGAGGACTACCGCAAGGCGGGGCTGCCGATGCTGCCCGTGACCCACGGCAACGAGTTCACGCGGCTGCAGGTGCTGCTCTACACCTTCATCCTCTTCGCCGCCTGCCTGATGCCCTTCATCTACGGGATGAGCGGCTGGCTCTACCTGGTGGTCGCGATCGGCGTCAGCATCGGCTTCACCGGCTATGCCTTCGCGCTGTGGCGCAACTACTCCGACGCGCTCGCGCGCAAGACCTTCCGCTTTTCACTGATCCACCTGAGCGTGCTGTTCGCGGCACTGCTGGTCGACCACTACCTCCGATGATCGAACCCATGAACAAGCGGCAATTGCTCAAAACCCTGGCCTGGACCGGCGTCGCCGCGGTCGCGGGCGTCCAGCTCGCGGCTTGCACCGAAGCCAAGCCCAGCTTCCATGCGGTCGACATCACGGGTGCCGACTACGCCAGGGATTTCTCTCTGACCGATGCCGACGGCAAGACTCGCACGCTGGCCGATTTCAAGGGCAAGGCGGTGGTGCTCTTCTTCGGCTATGCCCAGTGCCCCGATGTCTGCCCGACCACGATGAGCGAGATGGCGCAGGTCAAGCAGCAGTTGGGCGCCAATGGCGACAAGCTGCAGGTGCTGTTCGTCACCGTCGACCCGGCACGCGACACGCCGGAAGTGATGAAGGCCTACATGGGCGCCTTCGACCCTTCCTTCGTCGCCCTGATTCCAACGCCCGACCAGCTCACGGCGCTTGCGAAGGACTTCAAGGTCTACTTCAAGAAGGTCGACGGCAAGACGCCGACCAGCTATTCGATGGACCACTCGGCCGCCAGCTTCGTCTACGACCCGCAGGGCCGCCTGCGGCTCTACGCGCGCTACGGCGCCGGCGTGGCGCCGATGGTGGCGGACCTCCAGGCCCTGCTCAAGTCCTGAGCGCCGTGGCCTCGGTCGATCACCTGCTGCAGCGCAAGGGCGCCTTCCGCATGGCGCTGATCCCGCCCGAGGTGCTGGAGGCACTCAACGAAGGCCTGCTCGAGACCGTCAATCTCAACGAATTCATGGCACTGGAACTGCCGCGGCTGGCACGCAGCGTGGCCGCCCAGATCGGGCTCGACGCGGCCAGCGAACGCCTGGGCGACACCTTCGCGATGCTGGCCGCCTTCAAGCCGATGCAGCGCCACGGCCACATCGCGCGGGCGCTCTACGACCTCACGGCCGCGCACCCCGAGCGCGACGCGGTGGCCCATCGGCTGGCCACCCATCCGAGCGACGTGGCGCGCTGCTGGGCGACGCAGTGGATCCCGATGTCGGGCCTGTCGCTGGCCGGGCAGCTGAAGGCCACCCGACGCTTTGCGGCGGATCCGCATTTCGGCGTGCGCGAGATGGCATGGATGGCGGTGCGCGACGCCACCATCAGCTCGCTCGCCGAGGCCCTGGAGCGGCTGCAGCCCTGGACGGCGGACCCGGACCCGAACATCCGCCGCTTCGCCAGCGAACTGACTCGGCCTCGCGGCGTCTGGTGCGCCCAGATCGAGCGCCTCAAGGCCGAGCCCTGGCTGGCCCTGCCGCTGCTGGAGCCGCTCAGGTCGGACCCGAGCCGCTATGTGCAGAACTCGGTTGCCAACTGGCTCAACGACGCCAGCCGGACGCAGCCGGATTGGGTCGAGGCCACCTGCACGCGCTGGCTGGCCGAAAGCGATTCGGCCGAAACCCGCTACATCGCCCGCCGGGCGTCGAGGACGCTCCTGAAGCGCGCACCCGAAGCCCAATGAAAAAGCCCCGCAAGCGGGGTTTTTTTGCTTTTTGTTCAACGGCCGGCGCAGCCAGGCCCCTTCGTGAAACGCCGCGGAACCGGCTCCGCCGGGCCGCTGGCGTTGCCCCCGGCAGGGGGTGGGCGCCCGACACGAAGTGCGGGCAACCTGGGGGTGAGCTCAAAACTCCGCGAGGGCCTTCTTCATCTTCTTCATCGCCGCCACCTCGATCTGGCGAATGCGCTCGGCGCTCACGCCGTAGACCGCAGCCAGGTCGTGCAGCGTCATTCCGCCCGAGCCGTCGTCGTTGACCTTGAGCCAGCGCTCCTCGACGATACGGCGGCTGCGCTCGTCCAGGGCTTCCAGCGCGGTCGAGATGCCGTCGGTCGACAGCCGGTCGCGCTGCCGCGATTCGAGCTGCGCGGTCGGCTCCTGCGTGGCGTCGGCCAGATAGGCGATCGGGCCGAAACCGTCGTCGCCGTCATCCGACGGGCTCGGATCGAGCAGCACGTCGCCACCCGAGAGCCGGGTTTCCATCTCGATCACTTCCTCGGGCTTCACGTTGAGCCGGGTGGCCATCTGCGAAACCTCGTCCGGGCTCAGCGTCTCGCGGTGGGTGCCACCATCGACGGCGGCCGAATCGGCCTTGAAACCCTGCTTCATCGAGCGCAGATTGAAGAACAGCTTGCGCTGGGCCTTGGTCGTCGCGACCTTGACCATGCGCCAGTTCTTCAGGATGTACTCGTGGATCTCGGCCTTGATCCAGTGCATGGCGTAGCTCACCAGCCGGACGCCCTGGTCGGGATCGAAGCGCTTGACGGCCTTCATGAGGCCGACATTGCCTTCCTGGATCAGGTCGCCGTGCGGCAGGCCGTAGCCCAGATATTGGCGGGAGATAGAGACGACAAGGCGAAGATGCGACAAGATGAGCGCACCGGCGGCTTCGAGGTCGTTGTTGTCGCGCAGCTTGCGCGCGAAGCCCTGCTCCTCTTCGAGCGTCAGCAAAGGCAGGCGGTTGGCTGCCGAGATGTAGGCGTCCAAGTTACCCAGCGGCGGCACCATCGACCAGGGGTTGGCGACGGCGAGCTGGTTGGCAGAGGCTCCAGACAGTGTTGTCATTCGGGAAACTCCTTCTTTCATGGCCATATTAGCACTCGGTTAGAGGGAGTGCTAAGGCAAGGGTTCCCCCTTATTTTCTATGGGGTCGATAGCCTGGGTTGCAGGCTTCCGGGCCTACCAGCGGAGGCCGAGACGCTCGAAAAGCCTGGACAGCACGAACAGCGGGCCGACCCAGAGGTATTGGATGTCCTCGAAGAAAGAAGGTTTCCGGCCTTCGATCTTGTGGCCGATGAACTGGAAGATCCAGGCCACCACGAAGATGACGGCGGACACCGGCAAAACAAGATCGCCCATCGCATGCACCAGCGCCAGCAGGGCGACTGTGCCGACCAGCATGGTTGCGAGGAAGGCCGGGGAGCGCAGCGTCGCGTAGTAGACCAGGCTGGCCGCCACGAAGACGTAGGCCGCCCAGGGATGCAGCGCGAACAGCAGCCCCACGATGCTCAGCATGATCGCCGGGATGGCGACCATGTGGATCGCCTCGTTGGTCGGGTGGCGGTGGCTCTCGCCGTAGTGGGCGAGCAGGCGGTCGACCTTGCGGTCGGCGCCTGCGAGGGGGGCGGCAGCGGTGTTCATGCGGGTCTCCTGGCGGCCTCTTGGCGGGCTCCGACCATGATGCCAGAGCACCCTCCGGCGCACAAACGGCCGCCGGAGCGCTATCCGAGCAATGCCTGGGCGAATTCGCGGGCGTCGAAGGTTTCCAGGTCTTCGAGCTTCTCGCCGACGCCGACGAAATAGACCGGGATCGGCCGTTCGCGCGCGATCGCGCACAGCACGCCGCCCTTGGCGGTGCCGTCGAGCTTGGTCACGACCAGCCCGGTCAGGCCCAGCGCCTCGTCGAAGGACTTGACCTGCGCCAGCGCGTTCTGGCCGGTGTTGCCGTCGATCACCAGCAGCACCTCGTGCGGCGCCGTCGGGTCGGCCCGGTTGACGACCCGCTTGATCTTCTTGAGCTCGTCCATCAGGTGGATCTGGGTCGGCAGCCGGCCGGCGGTGTCGACCAGCACCACGTCCTTGCCGCGCGCCTTGCCGGCGTTGACCGCATCGAAGCTCACGGCGGCCGGGTCGCCGCCTTCCTGGCTCACGATCTCGACCGTGTTGCGGTCGGCCCAGACCAGCAGCTGCTCGCGCGCCGCGGCCCGGAAGGTGTCGGCCGCGGCCAGCAGCACCGAGGCGCCTTCGTTGGCCAGGTGCTTGGTCAGCTTGCCGATCGAGGTGGTCTTGCCGGCGCCGTTGACGCCGGCGACCATGATCACGGTCGGCGTGTGCTCGCCGATCACCAGCGATTTCTCGAGCGGCCGCAGCAGGTCGGTGATCGCGTCGGCCAGCAGCAGCTTGACCTGCGCGGCGTCGGTCGCCATCTGGCTCTTGACGCGGCGGCGCAGGTCCTCGAGCAGGTGTTCGGTGGCCTTGACGCCGGTATCGGCCATCAGCAGCGCTTCCTCCAGTTCCTCGTAGAGCGCATCGTCGATCTGCGCGTTGACGAAGGCGGCGGTGATGCTGTTGCCGGTCTTGCGCAGGCCGTTGCGCAGCTTGCCGAGCCAGCCGCTGCGTTCGGGAGGGGGCCCAGGTGCCGGGGCCGGCGCCGGAAGCGGCGCCGCCACGGGAGGAGGGGGCGCCACCGGCACAGGCACAGCCACCGGTGCGGGGGCGGGGGCCATCGGCGCCGGCGCGGCCACGGGTGCGGGTGCAGGTGCCACCACGGGGGCCGGCGCAGCCGCCGGCGGCTCGGCCGGCGCGGGCTTTCCGCCGAACCAGCTGGAGGGCGAAAAGACCGATTTCGGGGCTGCCGCTGGCATTTCGGCCGGCGGGGCCGCAGGCTCGGGAACCGGCGCCGGGCTCTCGACCGCAGGTTTTTTCTTGAAGAAACTGAACATTGGGCGCTTTTTACAATCCGAGCCATTCTATGAAACACCCCTTGCCACGCCGCGCTGCGTCGGGTGCGGTGCTGGCTTCGGTGCTGATGGCGCTGGCTGGCCTGCCCGCGCTGGCCCAGAACGCCCCCGCGCCCACCGCTCCTTCCACCGCCGCGACCGCGCCGGTCCCGGCCCAGCAGTTCACGCTCTCCAATGGCATGACCCTGATCGTCAAGCCCGACCGGCGAGCCCCGACCGCGGTCCAGATGCTCTGGGTCCGGGTCGGGTCGATGGACGAGGTCGACGGCACCTCGGGCGTCGCACACGTGCTCGAGCACATGATGTTCAAGGGCAGCAAGAACCTGAAGCCCGGCGAGTTCTCGCGCCGCGTGGCCGCGTTGGGAGGGCGCGAGAACGCCTTCACCACCCGCGACTACACCGGCTACTACCAGCAGATTCCGGCCGAGCAGCTGGAGCAGGTCATGAAGCTGGAATCCGACCGCTTCGCCAGCAACCAGTGGCCCGACGACGAGTTCAAGCGCGAGATCGAGGTCGTCAAGGAAGAGCGCCGCATGCGCACCGACGACCAGCCGCGCGCGCTGCTCGGCGAACAGCAGAACGCCGCGGTCTTCACCGCCTCGCCCTACCACCGCCCGGTGGTCGGCTGGATGAGCGACCTGGAGTCGATGACGCCGGCCGATGCCCGCGCCTTCTTCCAGGCCTGGTACGTTCCGGCCAACGCCGCGATCGTGGTCGCGGGCGACGTCGATGTGGCCAAGGTGCGCGCCCTGGCCGAGAAGTACTACGGCTCGATCCCGGCGCGCGCGGTGCCGCAGCGCAAGCCGCGCACCGAGCCCGCGCAGCGCGGCGTGCGCCGCGTCGAATTCAAGGCGCCGGCGGAGCAGGCCTATGTGTCGCTGGCCTTCCGCACGCCGCAGATCGGGACCGGCGACGGCTTCGACGGCGCCGCGGAGAGCGATGCCTATGCGCTGGTGGTGCTTTCGGCCCTGCTCGACGGCTATCCCGGCGCCCGGCTCGACCGCGCGCTGACGCAGGGGCCGGACCGCGTGGCCGATTCGGCCGGTGCCTATGGCGGCTTCGTCGGCCGCGGGCCGCAGCTGTTCGTGCTCGACGGCGTCCCGGCGGCAGGCAAGACCCCCGAGGCGGTGGAGGCGGCGCTGCGCGCGGAGGTCGCGAAGGTGGCGCGCGAAGGCGTTGGCGCGGCCGAACTGGCCCGCGTCAAGACCCAGTGGGTGGCCAGCGAAACCTACAAGCTCGATTCGGTGATGGCGCAGGCGCGCGAGCTCGGCAGCAACTGGGTGCAGGGCCTGCCGCTGGACGCCAGCGAACGGATCATCGCCAAGCTGCAGGCGGTCACGGCCGAGCAGGTGCAGGCGGTGGCCGCGAAGTACTTCGGCGACGACCAGATGACGGCCGCCACCCTGCGGCCTCTGCCGACTGAACCCAACCGCCGCCCACGCGGTTTTGCACCGCCTGCGGGCGAGCTGCGTTGAAAGAAGGCTGCATGCCCATGTTCGAATCCCGAGACTTTGCGCTGCGCGCCTTCCTGGCCGGCGCCGTCATCTTCTTCGGCGCGGCCGCCCAGGCCGCCATCCCGATCCAGCACTGGAGCCTGCCCAGCGGTGCCAAGGTCTACCTGGCCGCCACCAACGCACTGCCGATCGTCGACGTCCAGGTCGACTTCGACGCCGGCGGCCGGCGCGATCCGCCGGCCCAGGCCGGCCTGGCCTCGGTGACCGCGGCGATGGTCGAGAAAGGCATCCGCGCGAACGGAAATGAACCGGCGCTGGACCAGAACGCGCTGGGCGAGGCCTGGGCCGATCTCGGCGCCAGCTTCGACGCCGGTGCCGGCTCCGACCGCACCAGCTTCACCCTGCGCACGCTGTCCGATCCGGTGCTGCTCGACAAGGCGGTGCGGCTCGCCGCCCGCGAGATCGGCGAGCCGGCGTTCCCCGAGGACGTGTGGAAGCGCGAGCGCGAGCGACTCAGCGCCTCGATCCGGGAGGCCAACACCAAGCCTTCGACCCGGGTCGAACGGGCCTTCGCGCAAGGCGTCTACGGCTCGCATCCCTATGGTCTCGAGACCACCGAAGCCACGCTGGCGCAGATCGACGTCGCGGCCATGCGCGCGCGCTACGAGCGCCTGGTCGTGCCCTGCCGCGCCAAGGTCAGCATCGTCGGCGCGGTCACGCGCGCGCAGGCCGACGGCATCGCCGCCACGCTGCTGTCGCGGCTGCCCGCGGGGGGCGCCTGCGCCGAGTTGCCGGCCGTGCCCGAAGTGCAGCCGCTGGCGGCGCCGAAGGACGAGCGCATTCCCTTCGATTCGGCCCAGGCGCACGTGCTGATCGGCCAGCCCGGCTACCGCCGCGCCGACCCGGACCACTTCGCGCTGACGCTGGGCAACTACGTGCTCGGCGGCGGCGGCTTCGTCTCGCGCCTGACCGAGGAGGTGCGCGAGAAGCGCGGGCTGGCCTACAGCGTCTACAGCACCTTCTCGCCGGCGCTGCATGCGGGCGCGTTCCGCATCGGCTTCCAGACCCGGCCCGACCAGGCCGCCGAAGCGGTGAAGGTCTCGAACGATGTGCTGGCGAAGTTCGTCGCCGAGGGCCCGACCGCGGCCGAACTCAAGGCCGCCAAGGACAACCTGATCGGCGGCTTTCCGCTGCTGCTGGACAGCAACCGCAAGCTGCTGGGCAATGTCTCGAACATCGCCTGGAACGACCTGCCGCTCGACTATCTCGACACCTGGACCGCGCGCATGAACGCGATCACGCAGTCCGACATCAAGGCCGCATTCGCCCGCAAGCTGCAGCCGGAGAAGATGGTGACCGTGGTCGTGGGCGGCAAACCCTGATGGGACAAGGCCCGGCGACGGCCGAGGTCCCGGCCGGGCGCCAGCCGTTAAGCTCCCGGGTGTGAAACCGAAGCCCAGAACACCCGCTCCCGCCGCGCCGGCCAAGCAGAGCAAGCTCGCCAAGGCGCCCCATTTCGTCCGCATCATCGGCGGCCAATGGAAGCGAACCCGCCTTGCGGTCGCCGACAAACCCGGCCTCCGGCCGACACCCGACCGGGTGCGTGAAACCCTCTTCAACTGGCTCGCCAGCCTTGCCGGCGTGGGCGGCGGCGAGCTGCCGGGCTGGCAATGCGTCGATGCCTTTGCCGGCACCGGCGCGATCGGCCTCGAGGCCGCTTCGCGCGGCGCCGGCTCGGTGCTGCTGTGCGAGCAGGACCCGGCCCTGGTCGCCCAGTTGCTGACCCTGAAGACCAAGCTCGGCGCCGACGCGGTGCGCGTCGAGCGCGGCAACGGCGTCACGGCGCTGGAGCGCGTGCCCGCCGGCAGCCTGCATGCGGTGTTCCTGGACCCGCCGTTCGAGAACCCGGCCCTGTACGAACCAGCCCTGCGCGCGGCGGCGCGGGCCCTGCGCCCCGAGGGCGTGGTCTATCTCGAGGCGGCGCGGCGCTGGAGCGACGACGAACTCGCCGCCCTCGGGCTCGTGGCGTACCGCTACCTAAAGGCCGGCGCGGTGCACGCCCATCTTCTCCAGCCCGCGGCGAGCGTCGCTGCATAATCCGCCGAACCGAGCCACCAGCGGCCGAATCAGGAGGAAGCAAGCATGTCCAGCAACGTGATCGCGGTATATCCCGGCACCTTCGACCCCATGACACTAGGCCACGAGGACGTGGTGCGGCGGGCCACCCAGCTGTTTTCGCGGGTCATCGTCGCGGTGGCGGCGGGCCACCACAAGAAGGCGCTGTTCACGCTGCAGGAGCGCATCGACATGGCGCGCGATGCGGTCAAGCCCTACAGCGACCAGGTGACGGTCGAGAGCTTCTCGGGCCTGTTGCGCGACTTCGTGGTCGCCCGCGGCGGCAAGGCGATGGTGCGCGGCCTGCGCGCCGTGACCGACTTCGACTACGAGTTCCAGCTCGCCGGCATGAACCGCTCGCTGATGCCCGAGGTCGAGACCGTGTTCCTGACCCCCAGCGACAAGTACCAGTTCATCTCGAGCACCTTCGTGCGCGAGATCGCGATGCTGGGCGGCGAAGTGGACAAGTTCGTCTCGCCCAACGTCCAGGACAGCCTGCTCGCCAAGGTCCGCAGCCTCGGCCGCGAATGAGCGCGGCGCCGCCCCGGCTGCATGCGCTGGGCGAGGCGGCGCTGCTGTGCGAGTTGCCTGCGCCGGCGACGCTGGCGCAGCAACAGCGGATCTGGGCGCTGGCGACCGAGGCCTTGCAGTGGCACGGCGTGCACGAGGTGCTGCCCGGCATGAACAACCTGAGCCTGCTGTTCGATCCGGCACAGATCGATGCCGTCGAGCTCGAGATGCAGGTGCTGTCGGCCTGGCCGCAACTGGCCGCGGCCGGGATCCAGGGTCGGCGCATCGAGATTCCGGTCGCCTACGGCGGCGAGTCCGGACCCGATCTCGGCGATGTCGCCAGGCACACGGGACTCTCTCCGGCCGAGGTCGTACGGCGCCATAGCGCGGGTGACTACGTGGTCTACCTGCTGGGCTTCCTGCCCGGTTTCGCGTTCATGGGCGGCCTCGCGCCGGAGCTGGCGACGCCGCGGCGTGCCGAACCGCGGGTGGCGGTGCCGGCGCGATCGGTCGGCATCGGCGGCGAGCAAACCGGCATCTATCCGCTGGTCTCTCCAGGCGGGTGGCAACTGATCGGCCGCACCTCGCTCGAGATGTTCGACCCGCGCGCGGCCGAGCCGACCCTGCTGCGGCCCGGTGACCGGGTGCGCTTCGTGGTCGAGAGCATGGAGGCTTGATGGCGGCCAGCGCCGGGCTCACGGTCCTGCGGCCGGGCATGCTGGCCTCGGTGCAGGACCTCGGCCGTCCTGGCCATCGGCAGCTGGGCATCTGTCCGGGCGGAGCGCTCGATACCCTGGCGCTGACCCTCGCCAACCGGCTGGTCGGCAACCCGGACGGGGCAGCCGGGCTCGAACTCACGATGGGCAGCTGCGAGATTCGCTTCGAGACCGCGACGCGCATCGCGATCGCCGGCGACGACTTCGGCGCCGCGCTCGATGGCGTTGCGCTGTGGCCTTGCTGGAGCGTGCCGGTGGCGGCGGGGCAGGTGCTCAAGCTGGCGGGTGCCAATCGGTCGACCCTCAAGGCGGGGCTGCGCACCTGGCTGGCGGTCGCCGGGGGCATCGACGTGCCGGTGATTCTCGGTTCGCGCAGCACCGACCTGAAGGCCGGCTTCGGCGGCCATCAGGGGCGGGCGCTCAAGAAGGGCGACAGGCTGATGCTCGGCGCACCGCTGCTGGACGCGCAGCGTCTGTCGCGGCGCCCCTTCGGCGTGCGCGGGCCCGATGCGAGCCCGGACGGCGACGATCGCGCGACCGTGCTGCGCGTGATGGCGGGCCCCGAGTTCGAGCAGTTCACGATCGCTTCGCGCGAGGCGCTGTGGCGCGGGCCCTGGCGCATCACGCCGCAGAGCAACCGCATGGGCAGCCGCCTCGAAGGCTTCGAACTCAAGACCCGGCGCGCCGCCGACATGCTGTCGTCGGGCGTGATCCCCGGCACGATCCAGGTGCCGCCCTCGGGGCAGCCGATCATTCTGATGGGCGACGCCCAGACCACCGGCGGCTATCCGCGCATCGGCGTGGTGATCCGCGCCGATCTCTGGAAGCTCGCCCAGGCCCCGCTCAACGGCCGGCTTCGGCTGCAGCAGGTGGAATCGGCGGCGGCGCTCGCGGCCTGGGACGAGCGCCAGCGCTACCTCGCGCAGGTGGCACAAGGCCTGGTGTCCGCAGGCTGGATGGCGCCGGCGCAGAATCTTGCCGAAGGGGAACACGATGCGGATTGACCTCAACGCCGACCTCGGCGAAGGATGCGACAACGACGAGGCGCTGCTGGGCCTGGTCAGCTCGGCCAACATCGCCTGCGGCTGGCACGCCGGCGACGCCCGCACCATGCAGCAGTGCGTGCGCTGGGCGATCGCCAACGGCGTCGCGATCGGCGCCCATCCGAGCTTCCCGGACCGCGAGAACTTCGGCCGCAGCACCATGAACCTGCCGCCCGACGAGATCGTCGCCGGCGTGCTCTACCAGATCGGCGCCCTGGCGGCGATCGTCAAGGCCGAAGGCGGTACGCTGGCGCACGTCAAGCCGCACGGCGCGCTCTACAACCAGGCGGTCAAGGAGCCGGCGCTGGCCGAGGCGATCTGCGAGGCGGTGCGCCGCTTCGATCCCTCGCTGCGCTACTTCGGGCTCGCCGGCAGCGGCATGATCGGCGCCGCCGAGCGCGCTGGCCTGGTGCCTGTGGAAGAGGTCTTCGCCGACCGCGGCTACATGCCCGACGGCAGCCTGGTGCCGCGCAGCCAGCCCGGTGCGCTGATCGACGACGAAGAGCAGTCGCTGGCGCAGACGCTGTCGCTGGTGCGCGACCATCGGGTCCGCGCGATCGACGGCAGCACGGTCGCGGTCAATGCGCAGACCGTCTGCCTGCATGGCGACGGCCCGCACGCGCTGGCCTTCGCGCGCCGCATCCGCGAGCGCCTCGCGGCCGAAGGCATCGAGGTCGCGGCGACATGAAGGTTCTGCTGACCGGCTTCGAGCCCTTCGAGCAAGAGCCGATCAATCCCTCCTGGGAGGCCGTGCGCGCGCTCGACGGCTGGCGCCTCGAGGGCGGCGTGGTGCATGCGCGGCGCATCTCGTGCGTGTTCGCGACCGCCCTGCGCGAACTCGACGCCGCGATCGACGAGCTGCAGCCGCAACTGGTGCTGGCCATCGGCCAGGCCGGCGGCCGCAGCGAGATCACGCCCGAGCGCGTGGCGATCAACATCGACGACGGCCGCATCTGCGACAACGCCGGCTGCCAGCCGATCGATGTGCCCGTGGTGGCCGGCGCCCCCGCGGCCTATTTTTCGAGCCTGCCGATCAAGGCCATGGTGCGCGACCTGCGGGCCGCCGGCATTCCGGCCGCGGTGTCGAACACGGCCGGGACCTTCGTCTGCAATCACCTGTTCTTCGGCCTGATGCACCGCATCGCGACCCGGCCGGTGACGGCGATGCGTGGCGGCTTCATCCACATCCCCTATTTGCCCGAGCAGGTGGCGCGGCTGCCGGGGCAGCCCAGCATGGCGCTGGAGACGGTGGTCGCCGGGCTGCGCATTGCGATTTCCACCGCCCTGTCGGTGCGCGAGGACGTGCGGGAGAGCGGCGGCCAGCTGCACTGAGCTGGCGGCCCGACTCAGGCGTCGGCGAGCAGGCGCTGCAGCCAGGGCCCGAGCGTCGCGTTGACCGCGGCGGGCTGTTCCATCGTGAGCATGTGGCCGCACTGGGCGACCCAGACCAGGTCGGCGTGGGGCACCAGCGCGGCAATCTCGCGCGAGCATTCGGGCGGCGTCAGGCGATCCTCGTCGCCGCACATCACCAGCACGGGGCAACGCAAGCCCGGCAACTGCTCGCGGGCGTCGGGGCGTTCCATCAGCGCCCGGTTCTGGCGCACCAGCTGCGCGACACCGGCATCGAGCACCAGGTCGATGTAGCGCCGCAGCAGCGGGGCGTCGCCGGAGCGCGCGGGATGGAAGGCGAAGCCGGCATTGAATTCGATGACGTCGCGCGCCTCGCCGAGCTCGAAGAGCTCGATGGCCGAGCGCCGCAGCTCGAACATCTCGGGCGTCTCGGGGCGCGCGTTGGTGCCCAGCAGGGCCAGGCCGACGATGCGTCCGGGTGCCTGCCGTGCGGCTTCCATGGCGATCATGCCGCCCATCGAGGCGCCGCAGAGGACCAGCGGTCCGGGGTTCTCCGCCAGCACGGCCGCGGCCATCGTCTCGATGCGGCCGTGGCGCATGTGGGCGTCGCTCACCCGGGCATCGAGGGCGGGGGGCAGGGCTGGCTGCTGGGCCTCCCAGAGGCGTTCGTCGCAGGCGAGGCCGGGCAGCAATACGAGACTTGGCATGTGCGGATTCTCCGCGAAGCGCGCGGTCGTGCGGATGTCACGCGCTGCGGGACAATAGAGCCCTGACTATGCCCACCACCGAACTCATCCTGATCCGCCACGGCGAAACCGACTGGAACCGCGAACTCCGGTTCCAGGGCCATATCGACGTCCCCCTCAACGACATGGGTCACGAGCAGGCCCGCCGGCTCGGGCTGCGCCTGGCCGGCGAGCCGGTGCAGCAACTGCTCAGCAGCGACCTGATGCGGGCGCAGCAGACCGCGACCCCCGCCGCTCGCCAGCTCGAGCTCGACATCGTCACCTCGGTCGCGCTGCGCGAGCAGCATTTCGGCATCGTCGAAGGCATGCGCGCCGACGAGATCCAGAACCTGCATCCGCGCGCCTGGGAAGACTGGCTCCAGTTTCGCGAGGACCATGCGATGCCCGAGGGCGAGTCGCCGCGCCAGTTCCACGCCCGCATCATCGAGGCGCTGGGCCGCATCGCCACCGCGCATCAAGGGCAGAAGCTGCTGGTGGTCACGCACGGCGGCGTGCTCGACATGGTGTGGCGCACCGCGCGCGGGCTGGGCCTCAACGGGCCGCGCCAGAGCGAGATTCCGAACGCCGGCTTCAACCGGATCCGGATCGCCGATGCCGCCCAGCCCGAGCAGATCGAGATCGTCGACTGGGCGGACACGCGCCATCTGGCGGACCTGCCGGCCCAACCCACCTACGACCAGAGCCGGCATCAGAAGAAGTAGCGCGCGGCGGCGCGGGGTTCGCAAGATTCGTCAAGCAACGAGCAAACAGGATCAAGCGTAGCCGCAGGGGCTGGGCCATCATCACGGCTTGCAAGACCCTCGGAGCCGACGCCCATGGACTACGCGACCACCCGGGAACTCGTTGCCGCCCTGCAGGCCGGAAAGACCTCGGCCGTCGCGCTGCTGGAGCGCTCGATCGGGCGCATCGAGCAGTTCGATCCGGTCTTCAACGCCGTCGTCGTGCGCGACTTCGAACGCGCCCGCGAGGCGGCCGCCGAGGCCGATGCGGCGCTGGCGCGCGGGGACCGGCGCCCGCTGCTGGGCATCCCGATCACCGTCAAGGAAGCCTTCGATGTCGCGGGCCTGCCCACCACCTGGGGCATTCCGGGCACCGGGCAGCTTCGCGCGGCCGAAGACGCGGTCGTCGTCCGACGGCTGAAAGCCGCCGGCGCCGTGCTCGTCGGCAAGACCAATGTCGCGATGCAACTCGCCGACTGGCAATCGGCCAACCCGGTCTACGGCACCACCCGCAATCCCTGGGACCCGGCGCGCACGCCGGGCGGCTCCTCCGGCGGCAGTGCCGCGGCGCTGGCGGCGGGCTACGTGTCGCTCGAGTTCGGCTCGGACCTGGTCGGGTCGCTGCGCGTGCCGGCCCACTTCTGCGGCGTCTTCGCGCACAAGCCCACGCATGGCTTGGTGCCGATGCGCGGCAGCGCGCCGCCGGGCACGCCTGCGCTGTCGGTGGACCCGGGCGTCGATCTCGCGGTCGTCGGTCCGCTGGCGCGCAGTGCCGCCGACCTGGCGCTGGCGCTCGACGTCGTCGCCGGGCCCGACGATGCCGAGGCCGTCGCGTATCGCCTGGCGCTGCCGCCGGCGCGGCATGTCGCGCTCGGGGACTTCCGCGTGCTGATGCTCGACCAGCATCCGCTGGTGCCGACCTCGAACGCGGTCCGCTCGGCGCTGCAGCGCCTGTGCGACGGGCTGGAGGGCGCCGGCTGCCGGATCGCCCGCAGCAGCCCGCTGCTGCCGGACCTGGCGCGCGTCGCGTCGCTCTGGGGGCAACTGCTGTGGGCCTTCATCAGCGCCGACATGCCGGGCATCGAGGCCGGCGTCAGCCACCGGGACTGGATCCACGCGGACCGCGCGCGGACCGGCATCGCGCACCAATGGCGCGAGTTCTTCAAGCAGTGGGATGTGGTCCTGTGCCCGGTGTCGCCGACGCCGGCCTTCCTGCATGACCACGGCGAAATGGAGGCGCGGCGGCTGCGCATCGACGACCGGGAGATCGCCTACAAGGACCAGTCGCCCTGGTCGAGCATTGCGACGCTGACCGGGCTGCCGTCGACCGCGATGCCGATCGGGCTCAGCGGGGAGGGCTTGCCGATCGGCATGCAGATCATCGGGCCGTACCTGGAAGACCGCACGCCCATCGCCTTCGCCGAAGCCGTGGAGCGCGCGTTCGGCGGCTTTGTTGCGCCGCCGGGCCTGGGAGCAGCGGCTCGTGTAGGTAGCGCTACCGAGGCCTAGAATCGGCGGGATGAGCAACGAGGAGCCTCCAGTCCGACGCGCCCGCCGAGGCAGCGGCGCGGTCACCCTTCACGATGTCGCGAAGCTCGCGGGCGTGGCGCCGATCACGGCCTCGCGGGCCTTGAGCACGCCGCGGCAGGTGTCGGCCGAAGTGCTCAAGAAGGTCACGGCCGCGGTCGAGCGGACCGGCTACGTGCGCAACGTCCTGGCCGGCGGCCTGGCGTCCACGCGCAGCCGGCTGGTGGCGGCGGTGGTGCCGACGATCGCCGGCCCGGTGTTCCTGCAGACCGTGCAGGCCCTGACCCAGGCGCTGGCCGAGCGTGGCTACCAGCTGATGCTCGGGCAGAGCGGCTACGTCGATTCGCGCGAGGACGCGCTGCTCGAAGCCATCATCGGCCGCCGCCCCGACGGCATCGTGCTGACCGGCATCATGCATTCGCCCGAGGGGCGCAAGCGGCTGCTGGCCGCCGGCATCCCGGTGGTCGAAACCTGGGACCTCACGCCGACGCCGCTCGACATGCTGGTGGGTTTTTCGCACCCGGCCGTCGGCCGGGCGGTGGTCGAGTTCCTGCATGCCAGGGGCCGCCGCCGGCTGGCGGTGATCGCCGGCGACGACGAACGTGCCTTGCGGCGCCTGCAGGCCTTCCAGGACGCCGCGCGCGCCGCCGGCCTGCCCGAAGTCGCCGTGGTGCGGGTGCCGGCGCCGACCACCCTGAAGAGCGGCCGTGCGGCGCTCGCCGAGCTGCTGCGCGAGACGCCGGGCATCGACGCCGTGTTCTGCAGTTCGGACCTGCTCGCGCTCGGCGTCATGACCGAGGCGCAGGCGCGGGGCATTCCCGTTCCGGGGCAACTGGCGGTGGTCGGCTTCGGCGACCTCGAATTCGCCGCCGACCTCCATCCGGCGCTGACCACGGTGCGCATCGACGGCACGGCCATCGGGCGCCAGGCCGCGCAGTTCATCGTCGACCGGGCGGAGGGCGGGCAGCGCGGGCCACGGGTGGTCGACATCGGCTTCTCGATCATCGAGCGCGGCAGCGCCTGATCCGTACAAACACCTAGCTGGATTCGCTGGATCTCGAAAAAAGGTAGCGCTATCATTCGGTCATCAAAGGTAGCGCTACCATTCCAAGGAGACAGACATGAAGAAATTGCTCGGCACGCTCGCCCTCGGCCTCGCGGCCCTCGGCGCCCAGGCCCAGGACTGGCCCCAGAAACCCGTGACCCTGGTGGTCCCCTTCCCGCCCGGCGGTTCGACCGACATGGTGGCGCGGGCCATGGCGCCGAAGCTCGGCGACAAGCTGGGCCAGACCTTCCTGGTCGACAACAAGGCCGGCGCCACCGGCACCATCGGCGCGACCCAGGTGAAGCGTTCGGCGCCCGACGGCGCCACCTTTCTCGTCACCTCGCTGGGCCCGCTGGTGATCGCGCCGCACCTGATCAAGGGCATGCAGTACGACGCGCTGAAGGACTTCGACCTGATCACGGTGGCGGTGCAGGCGCCCAACGTGCTGGTGGTGCCGGCCAAGTCGCCGCACAAGACGGTGGCCGACGTGATCGCCCAGTTGAAGGCCAACCCCGGCAAGATGACCTTCGCCTCCTCGGGCAACGGATCGAGCGACCACCTCACGGCCGAACTGTTCTGGCAGCAGACCGGCACCAGCGGCCTGCACGTGCCGTACAAGGGCGGCGCGCCCGCGATCACCGACCTGCTCGGCGGCCAGGTCGATGCGTCGTTCCAGAACGTCAATGCGGTGGTGCAGAACATCCAGGCCGGCAAGCTCCGGGCGCTCGCGGTGACCGGCGACAAGCGCTCGCCGGTGTTGCCCGAGGTCCCCACCGCGGCCGAAGCCGGCATCAAGAACCTCGTGGTCTATTCGTGGCAGGCGATCGTCGCGCCCAAGGGCCTGCCGCCGGCCGTGCGCAGCAAGGCGCACGATGCGATGGCCGCCGCGCTCAACGACCCCGCGGTCAGGCAGCAGTTCACCGCCATCGGCCTCGAGGTGGTCGCCAACACGCCCGAGCAGTTCGCGAAGTTCCAGCAGCAGGAATTCGCGCGCTGGAAGAACGTCATCGAGACAGGCAAGATCACGATCGACTGAGCAGCGAAATCGCCATGCCCCATTCCACCCCCCTCGTCACCGAACTGCGCGTGATCCCGGTCGCCGGCCGCGACAGCATGCTGCTCAATCTGAGCGGCGCGCACGGACCCTTCTTCACCCGCAACCTGCTGATCCTGAGTGACAACGCCGGGCGCACCGGCGTCGGCGAGGTGCCGGGCGGCGAGAAGATCCGCCAGACCCTCGAAGATGCCCGCGACCTGGTCGTCGGCCAGTCGATCGGCGACTGCCAGCGCGTGCTGCAGCAGGTGCACAAGCAGTTCGCCGATCGCGACGCCGGTGGGCGCGGGCTGCAGACCTTCGACCTGCGCACCACCATCCATGCCGTGACGGCGATCGAGTCGGCGCTGCTCGACCTGCTGGGCCAGCACCTGGGCGTGCCGGTCGCCGCGCTGCTCGGCGAAGGCCAGCAACGCGACGCGGTCGAGATGCTGGGCTACCTGTTCTTCGTCGGCGATCGCGACAAGACCGACCTGCCCTATGCCCGCGAGCCCGAGGCCGGCAACGACTGGTTCCGGCTGCGGCACGAGCAGGCGATGACGCCCGAAGCCGTGGTCCGGCTGGCCGAGGCGGCGCGCGAGCGCTACGGCTTCAACGACTTCAAGCTCAAGGGCGGCGTGCTGCGCGGCGAGGCGGAGATCGAGTGCATGATCGCGCTGCACGAGCGCTTCCCCGAGGCCCGCGTCACGCTCGACCCCAACGGCGGCTGGCTGCTCAAGGATGCGATCCGCCTGATGCGCGACATGCGCGGCGTGGTTGCCTATGCCGAGGATCCCTGCGGCGCCGAGGAGGGCTTCTCGGGCCGCGAGGTGATGGCCGAGTTCCGGCGCGCCACCGGCTTGCCCACCGCCACCAACATGATCGCCACCGACTGGCGCCAGATGAGCCACGCGCTGGCGCTGCAGTCGGTCGACATCCCGCTGGCCGATCCCCATTTCTGGACCATGGCCGGCTCGGTGCGGGTGGCCCAGACCTGCCGCGACTGGGGCCTGACCTGGGGCTCGCATTCGAACAACCACTTCGACGTCTCGCTCGCGATGTTCACCCAGGTGGGCGCCGCCGCGCCGGGCCGCGTGACCGCGATCGACACCCACTGGATCTGGCAGGACGGCCAGCGCCTGACGAAGGAACCTTTGCGCATCGAGGGCGGCCTGGTGCAGGTGCCGAAGAAGCCGGGCCTGGGCGTCGAGCTCGACATGGCGGAGGTCGAGAAGGCCCACCAGCTCTACAAGCAGCACGGCCTCGGCGCGCGCGACGATGCGGTCGCGATGCAGAGCCTGATTCCCGGCTGGCGCTTCGACCCCAAGCGCCCGGCCTTCGACCGCTGACCCCAAGGAGCTCCCATGAGAGAAAACCGCCTGCGCACGCTGTGGAAGTCGGGAGGCGCCGCGGTCAACGGCTGGCTCGCGATTCCGAACGGCTTCTCGGCCGAGACCATGGCCCACCAGGGCTGGGACTCGCTGACCATCGACCTGCAACACGGCGTGGTCGACTACCAGTCGATGATCCCGATGCTGCAGGCGATCTCGACCACCGACACGGTGCCCGTGGTGCGCGTGCCGTGGCTCGATCCGAGCGCGCTCATGAAGGCGCTCGACGCCGGCGCCTACGGCGTCATCTGCCCGATGATCAGCACGCCCGACGAGGCCGCGAAGCTGGTCGCCTACACCCACTACGCGCCGCGCGGCACCCGCAGCTTCGGGCCGGTGCGGGCTTCGCTCTACGGCGGCGCCGACTATGCGCAGCACGCCAACGACACCATCGTCACCTTCGCGATGATCGAGACCGCCCAGGCTCTGGACAACCTCGACGCCATCCTGTCGGTCGAGGGGCTGGACGCGGTCTACATCGGGCCGTCCGACCTTTCCCTGGCGCTCGGCTGCAGGCCGGTGTTCGACGACGTCGACCCGCCAGTGGCGCAGGCCATCGACCACATCGTCGAGCGCGCCAAGGCGCACGGCCTGGTGGCCGGCATCCACAACGGCACGGCCGAAGGCGCGCTGGCACGCGTCGCCAAGGGCTTCCAGTTCGTCACCGTGAGTTCGGACGCGCGGCTGATCGCGGCCGGCTCGCAGCAACTGCTTTCACAGATGCGCGCCGCACCGGCCGCGCCCGGCTCCACCTCCTACTGAAAGGAACCAGAACATGAAGATCGGATTCATCGGCCTCGGCATCATGGGCGCGCCGATGGCGCAGAACCTGCTGCAGGCCGGCCACGAGATGATCGTGCGCACGCGCAGCAAGGTGCCCGACGCGCTGAAGGGCGCCACCGTCTGCAAGACCAACGCCGAGGTCGCGCGCGCGGCCGAGGTCGTGATCCTGATGCTGCCCGACACGCCCGATGTCGAGCAGGTGCTGTTCGGCGAGGACGGGGTCGCCTCAGGCCTCTCCAAGGGCAAGACCGTGATCGACATGAGCTCGATCGCGCCGATGGAGACCAAGCGCTTCGCGAAGAAGATCAACGAACTCGGCTGCGACTACCTCGATGCGCCGGTCTCGGGCGGCGAGGTGGGCGCCAAGGCCGCCAGCCTGACCATCATGGTGGGCGGCGACGAGGCCGTGTTCGAGCGCGCGAAGCCGTTGTTCGAGGCCATGGGCAAGAACATCACGCGGGTGGGCGGCAACGGCGACGGCCAGACCACCAAGGTGGCGAACCAGATCATCGTGGCGCTCAACATCGCCGCGGTCGGCGAAGCGCTGCTGTTCGCGAGCAAGGCCGGCGCCGATCCGGCCAAGGTGCGGCAGGCGCTGATGGGCGGCTTCGCGGCCAGCCGCATCCTCGAAGTGCATGGCGAGCGGATGATCAAGCGCACCTTCAACCCGGGCTTCCGGATCGCGCTGCACCAGAAGGACCTGAACCTGGCGCTCGCCGGCGCGAAGGAAATGGACGTGGCGCTGCCGCAGACCGCGTCGGCGGCCCAGCTGATGCAGTCCTGCGCCGCCCACGGCTGGGACCAGCTCGATCACTCCGCGCTGGTCAAGGCGCTCGAGCAGATGGCTGCCCACGAAGTGGCCAAGGGCTGATCAACCGAAGGCGGGCAGGCCGAGCCGCGTGTAGACCGCGGCCGCCTGCCGGCGCAGCCGCAGCGACTCCGGCTGGCCGTTGACCTGCTGCTGGAGGACGCCCTGCGCGCCGGCCAGCGAGGCCTCGGTGCCGAGGCGCACCAGCGCATCGAGGTAGACCTGCTCGAACAGGTCGCGTTGCGCATGGCTGCCGCCGATCTCGACCAGCCGCGGCAGCGCCAGTGCCAGGCCCTCGATCGCGGCCGCGAAGTCGCCGCGGGCGTGGGCGCCGAGCCCGTGCGCCGCCGGGACGCAGACGCGCTGCCAGGCGTCGCGGGTCGACGGCGGCGCGTTCGGCGCGAAGGCCTCGATGTGGCGCAACAGCGTGACGGCTTCGGCGCGGCCGGCCCGCGCCAGGCCATACAGGTACTGGAGATCGAGGAACGGCAGCACATGGTCGTCGAGCCGCTCGGCCAGGTAGCCCGCCAGGTCCTGCCAGCGGTCGCCGACCGGAATGCCCGCGAGCTCGAAACGCGCGAGCAGCGACACCGCGCCGACCTGGTCCTGGGAATAGTCCTTGACCACGCCCCAGACCTCGCGGTCGTAGACCTCGAGCGCCTCGGCGTCGCGGCCCAGGTCGATCAGGAACAGCGCGATGTGCCACCAGTTGTGCGTGACCATGAAGGAGTTGAGCCCGACCCAGGTGTCGCTGAGGGCCCGCATGACGGCCAGTCCTTCATGGAGGCGCCCTTCGGTCAGCATCACGTGGCCGAGTGCGTGGTGCGCCCAGGGCTCCTTGCGCCGCATCGCGATCGCGCGCCGCGCGCTGGCCTCGGCCTCGCGCAGCAGGTGGCATTGCTCGTAGCCGAAGGCCGCCATGCCGTGCAGGTAGGGCACGTCGCCGGCTGCGGGCAGTGCGGCCAGTGCGAGCCGCAGCATGCCGGGGCAGTCGCCGGTGTTGAAGCAGTGGTACTGGCCCAGCTTGAGCGAGGCCAGGTCGCGCGGATGCTCCTTGGCCTGCTCCTGGTGCAGCGCGATGGCGCGCGCGATGTCGCCCGCCGCCCAGGCCGCGACGGCTTCGATGTAGCGCCGCTCGCGCGGCGTGGCGCGCGCCGCGCCGGCCCGGGCGCGGTCGAGGAAGGGGCGGGCGTTGGCGGCCGCCGCCTTCGATTCGGCGAACAGGTGCAGCGTCGCGCAGTAGGCCTGCACGATCGGGCTTGCATCGTCGGCGGCGGCCAGCGCGTCGACCGCCCGTGCCTCGCAGGAGATGAAGCCCTCGACGAAGGCGTCGACCGCCGGCAGGCTCGCGGCGCCGTCGACCGTGACCGGGTTGCCCAGGCAGTCGGTGAAGCTCATGGCGCCGCGCGCTCCGGCATGCCGTTCAGCCGCGCGGCGGCTCGGGCCAGGTCCGCTGCGGATCGCGGATTCGCTCGAACGCGCGCGAGACCTTGAGCACGCCCAGGTCGTCGAAGCGCTGCCCCGCGATCTGCAGGCCGATCGGCAGGCCGCCGGCGCTGTAGCCGCAATTGATCGAGGCCGCGGGCTGCTCCGACATGTTGAACGGCACCGTGAAGCCGATGTGCTCCAGCGGCCGCAGCGGGTCGTTGGTGGGCGAGGGCGCCTCGGCCGCGGCCGGCAGGTTCGGCGCGGTCGGCGAGATCACGTAGTCGTACCGGGCGCAGGCCGCCACGGCCGCGACCCGCGTCGCATGGAACTGGCTGAAGGCGCGGAACACGTGCTCGCCGCCGAAGCCCTCGGCGCTCTCGGCCCACTGGCGGATGTAGGGCAGCACCTTGGCGCGCTGCTCGGGGCGCAGTGCGTTCATGTCGACCAGCGAGCGCATGCGCCACAGGTGGTCCATGCCGTCGAGCATCGTCTGCGACATGAAGGGCTGCATCGTTTCGACGATCGCGCCGGCGCGTTCGAACAGGCGCGCCGCGTGCTCGACTGCGGCCCGGATCTCGGGCTCCACGGCCAAGCCGCAGCCGGCGTCGAGCAAGAGGCCGATGCGCAGGCCGCGCAGGTGGTCGGCGCCCACATCGAAACTCGACCACGCGATCTCCTGCGCCGGCAGGCTCATGCTGTCGCGCGCATCGGGCAGTGCCAGCGTCTGCATCATCAGCGCGGCGTCGCCGACGCCGCGCGTCATCGGCCCTGCGGCCCGGCCCATGTAGGGCGGGTCGATCGGGATCCGGCCCAGGCTGGGCTTGAGCGTGAAGATGCCGCACCAGGCGGCCGGCAGCCGCAGCGACCCGCCGATGTCGGTGCCGACGTGCAGCGGGCCGTAGCCGGCGGCCGCCGCGGCGCCGGCGCCGGCACTCGATCCGCCGGGCGTCTTCGACAGGTCCCAGGGATTGCGTGCCAGCCCATGGAAGCTCGAGAGGCCCGAGGACAGCATGCCGTAGTCGGGCATGGTGGTCTTGCCGAGGATCACCGCGCCGGCTTCCTTGAGCCGCGCCGCGGGGGGCGCGTCGGCCGCCGCCGGCCGCAGGTCGGTCGCCGCGGTGCCGGCGGGCATCGGATCGCCGCGGGTGGCGATGTTCTCCTTGATCGTGGTCGGCAGGCCATCGAGCGGGCCCACCGGCTCGCCGCGGCCCCACCGCGCCTCGGCCGCGCGCGCCTGTTCGAGCGCGGCCTCGGGACGCAGCAGCCAGGTGGCCTGCAGATGCGGCTCCCAGCGCTCGATGTGGTCGAGCACGGCCCGCGTGACCTCGACCGGCGAGAGGCTCTTGTCGCGGTAGCCGGCGAGCAGCTCTCGCGCCGAGAGTTCGTGCAGCGCGCGCGTCACGACCAGGACAGCGCCGACAGGTCGTTGACGAAGACCGGCATGTCCTTCCACAGGCCCTTGACGCCCTTCTTCGCGACGGTCGGCCACTGGGGCTGGAACAGGAAGCCGTTGGCGGCGTCGTTGGCCAGCAGGCGCTGCGCATCGCCCAGCAGCTTGTTGCGTTCGGCCGTGTTGCCGGTGGCCTTGATCTTGTCGAACAGGGCGTTGAATTCCTTCGACTGGTAGCCCCAGTAGTAGTCCGGCTTCGCGTAGTTGCCGAGGTCGAAGGGCTCGACGTGCGAAATGACGCTGAGGTCGAAGTCGTGGCCGCCGCCGTAGGTGGCGCTGAGCCACTGGGCCCATTCGACGTTCTGGATCTTGACGACGATGCCGATCTTGGCCAGTTGCGCGGCGATCACCTCGCCACCTTGGCGCGCATAGGGCGGCGGCGGCAGCGTCATCGTGAGCTCGAGCGGCGTCTTCACGCCGGCCTCGGCCAGCAACTGCTTGGCCTTCTCGATGTTGAAGGGGTTGACCGCCGTGGTGTCGACATAGCCCGCGGCGCCCGGCACGTAGTGGCTGCCGATCGGCACGCCGAAGCCGTCGACCGCGCCCTCGATCACCGCCTTGCGGTCGATCGCCATCAGGATCGCGCGCCGCACGCGCACGTCGTCGAGCGGTTTGCGCTTGTTGTTGATGGACAGGATGGTCTTGGCGCGCGAGCCGCTCAGGATCACCTGGAACTGCGGGTTGTTCTTGAACTGCGGCACCACGCGCGTGCCGATGCGCGGGAAGGCGTCGACGTCGCCGGCCAGCACCGCGGCGGCCTGGGCCGCCGGATCGGAGATGAAGCGGAACGTGACCTTGTTGATCTTGGCCGCCCCCGGGTTGCGGAAGCCGTCCCACTTGCTCAGCACCAGCGAGCTGCCCTTGTTCCAGCTGTCGAGCTTGTAGGGACCGGTGCCCACCGGCTTGGTGGCGTTGGTGTCGGCGCTCTTGGGCTCGACGATGGCGGACGTCGCCTGGCCCAGCACGAAGGGCAGGTCGGGGTCGATCTCCTTGTTGATCAGGACCACCGTGTGGTCGTCGACCACCTGGGTGCTGATGTTGGCGAAGGTGCGCTTGTCCTTGTTGGTGCTCTTCTCGCTGCCGGCGCGGTCGAACGAGAACTTCACCGCCTGCGCGTTGAAGGGCTCGCCGTTCTGGAACTTGACGCCGCGGCGCAACTTGAAGGTGTAGGTGCGCAGGTCGGGCGAGACCTCCCAGCTCTCGGCCAGCAGCGGCGTGACGCTGCCGTCGGCATTGATCTTGGTCAGCGTTTCGAAGACGTTGTACTGGACGATCTCCGCGATCGCGGAGGCGGCGCCGGCGGTCGGGTCCAGGCCCGGCGGTTCGAGTGCCATGCCCAGCACGATCGCGTCCTTGCGGCCCTGCGCCAGCGCGGCTTGCGGCAGTGCGAGCGGCACGGTGGCGAGTGCGGCGGTGGTCAGGAGGGTGCGGCGATTCAGCATGGTTCAGGGCTCCAGGGAAAAGCGAATGGGAAATAGAACGTTACATCATCGCCAGCCGACGCCCGCGCGGCAAGGATTTGCTCATGAGGCGGCGGCGAGCGGTTCGGCTCGTGGCACCGCGGCGAGCAGGGCCTGGGTGTAGGGATGGCGCGCATGCGCGAAGAGCTGCTGCGGCGCACCGCGCTCGACCACGATGCCGCGGTGCAGCACGCAGACTTCGTCGCACAGGTGGTTGACCACCGCGAGGTCGTGGCTGATCAGCAGGTAGCTGATGCCGAACTGCTGCTGCAGGTCCTGCATGAGGTTGAGCACCTGGGCCTGCACCGAGACGTCGAGGGCGCTGACCGGCTCGTCGGCCACGATCAGCCGGGGCCGGGTGATCAGGGCCCGTGCGATCGCGATGCGCTGGCGCTGGCCGCCCGAGAATTCGTGCGGGTACTTGTGCAGGTCGCTGCTGCGCAGGCCCACGGCGGCCAGCGATTCGGTGGCGCGTTCGCGCTGCTCGGCGCGGCTGGTCTCGGCCAGCGCCTCCAGCGGCTCGGCGACGATCCGCGCCACGGTCTGGCGCGGGTCGAGCGAGCCGTAGGGGTCCTGGAACACCATCTGCACGTCGCGCCGCGCCGCGCGCAGTTCGTCCTTGGGCAAGGCGTGCAGGTCGCGGCCGAGCAGCTTCACCGTGCCCGAGGTCGGCCGGTCGAGCGCCATCACCAGCCGCGCGATGGTCGACTTGCCCGAGCCCGATTCGCCGACGATGCCCAGGCTCTGGCCGGGGCGGACGCTGAAGCTCACGCCGTTGAGCGCCTTCACCATCGGCGGCGGGCCGAACAGGCGTTCGCGGGGCAGGGTGTAGTGGCGGACGAGGTCCGTGACTTGGAGCAGCGCGGCCGAATTCGGATCGGGATCGAAGTGGTCCGTCATGCAGCGGTTCCTTCTTCGGCGGCGATCTCGTCGAGCCGGATGCAGCGCACGCGGTGGTCGTGGGGCAGCAGCACCGGCGGCGGACGTGTCGCCTGGCAGGCCTCGACCGTGAAGCGGCAACGGCCCGCGAACGGACAGCCTGGCGGCAGGTCCACCAGTTCGGGCACGCTGCCGCGGATGGTCGCGAGCTTGAGGCCACGCGGGGCGTCCAGCGCCGGCCGGGCCGCGAACAGGCCCTGGGTATAGGGGTGGGCGCGCTCGGCGAAGACCGCGGCGGTCGGGCCGCTCTCGACCACGCTGCCGCCGTACATCACGAGCATCTTGGAGACGCTTTCGGCGATGACACCGAGGTCGTGCGAGATCAGGATCAGCGCCATGCCCATTTCCGCGACCAGGCCCTGGATCAGGTCCAGCACCTGCTTCTGGATGGTCACGTCGAGCGCGGTGGTGGGCTCGTCGGCGATCAGCAGGTCCGGCCCGCAGGCCAGCGCCATCGCGATGCCGATGCGCTGCCGCTGCCCGCCCGAGAACTGGTGCGGGTAGGCGTCCAGGCGCGAGGCCGCGTCCGGAATGCCGACCCGCTCGAGCAGTGCCAGCGCCTCCTTGCGCGCCTCGGCCTTGGACAGGCCGCGATGCAGCCGCAGCGGCTCGCCGACCTGGCGCGCGATCGTGTGCAGTGGGTTCAGAGCCGTCATCGGCTCTTGGAAGATCATGCCGATGCGGTCGCCGCGCACCTTGCACATCTCGCGCTCGGGCAGGCCGACCAGCTCGGTGCCGTCGAAGCGGATGCTGCCGCTCACCTTGGCGCTCGATGGCAGCAGGCCCATCAGCGACTGCACCGTGATCGACTTGCCGCAGCCCGACTCGCCGACGATGCCCAGTGTCTCGCCGCGTTCGAGCGAAAAGGAGATGCCGCGCACGGCCTCGGCCGGGCCGCGCTGGGTCTGCAGCTGCACACGGAGATCGTTGACTTCGAGAAGTGGCATGGCGGGCTTCAGCGGGCGCGTGCGAGGCGCGGATCGAGCAGGTCGCGCAGTCCGTCG
>NZ_JBFREQ010000009.1:0-223221 GCF_052114385.1 Variovorax sp. M-6
GGCCCCGGTGGTGGCGGTGGCCCCGGCGGTGGCGGCGGCCCCGGTGGTGGCGGTGGCCCCGGCGGTGGCGGTGGCCCCGGCGGTGGCGGTGGCCCCGGTGGAGGCGGTGGCCCCGGYGGWGGCGGTGGCCCCGGCGGTGGCGGCGGCCCCGGGGGGGGGCCCGGCCGGTGAGGCCGTGTGAACTGTGTTCCTCGGCGGAAGGAACAATGGATGACGGACCGTGGGATGGGCGTGCAGCGCACCGACAACGCTCTTGGCGTCCTACACCCCTGCGACGTGCGCGCCATCAGGCTTGAGAGTTCGGCCATGCGCTGCCCGCGATTCGTCGGCAAGTGGCGCGCGATCTGGCTACCGATGTGAATGATTGTTTGAAACAAATTGCCGGCGAGAACTTCACTGCGAAGGATTTCCGCACTTGGCACGGGACCGTGCAGGCGCTCGAGTTGACCCGGCTCGCCTGCGCGACCGATCAACATGGGCTGCCCTCGGCTTCCCGGACACATCGGATGACGTGATGTGCTCAGCAAGCAGCCATGCCAAGAACAGGATGGACATTGCGGACGCGTTCAAACGTGCGGCGTTGGAGCTGGTCAACTGAGGCCCGCGCGCCCAATGGGCATGCTCGACAAGCGTCCGTGGCTTGACGCAGCTCGGTCCGGGCCTGCGGTGGCGATCTCCTTCTCAACGCTCAAGATCGTCAGCTTCATCCCCTGTAGGTCGATGATCGGCTCGAGGAGAGAAATTCTCCTACGCACCTCGTCACCTCAGCGGCGCTACCAATCGCTCCTGCTTGCGGCCGCAAGATTCTCGCCAAGGAGCCCATCATGCACAACTTGCACTCCTGTTCAGTGATCGCGAGGGCAGCGGGCGTCAAAGACCACGGGCCCTCGGTGGGCATGCGGCCCCAATGACATGGCAGGTGCGGACAAATGAAGGCATCGCCAGGAGCGCGCAGTTGGATGGCGGCGGGCGTGCGCCACGAGCTGCTCATGCGCGCGTTGCCCGCCTTGCGACACGAGATGGCTGCCCCCGTGGCCGCAATTCGCATGGCCGTCCTGTTGATGAAGCATCAGCTGGCAAGCGAGGCCGCGATCGAGCCTGCGGAACTGGCAGAACGGGCGGCGCGCATCGAGGACCAGATCGCGGCGCTGGCGCCCGGCAAGCATTTCCTGCGCGCCTGGGAACTCTCGAGCGACGGCGATAGCATCACGCGCAGCGAACTCGTGGCGCAAGGTACTGCGCTCATGCGCGTGGCCTTCGATCTCCGAGGCATCAGCCTCCGTGTCGGTGACGCGATTTCTCCGAGCAAAGAAGGGCCGCGATTCCCGAACAGCGCGGCATTGCTCTATATGTTCCTGGGCGCGCTCGCCTATCTGAACGACAACGCTGAACATATCGATGCGATCTGCATCGAGGCCGAGGGTGCCGAGGCTTTGCGTCTCCATGTCCGCCTCGGCGAAACACCGCTCGCCGATCCGCCGGACGATACCCATGTCGCTCCGCGTGCGCTTGCCATCGATGCCGTCGCGCTGCAGTTGCTTGCGGATGGGCTGGGCTACGCGACGTCGATCAAGCCCGATTCAGTGCAATTCGCGCTGAGGCCTGTGCTGCATCCCGCCGAGTCTCGAGCGGCGCAGGCGCTGCCTGAAGGGTGATGGCGCAGTCGGGCGCGTCGCCCAGCCGGTCGATCTCGGGGATTGGATCCGGCGCAATCGGTGTCCGGTATGCGCGCGCAGGCCGAGCTCGCATGGCGCGTTGACAGCGTGCGCCCGGGACCCTGTCCGACATCAGGACGGGCGCTTTGGCGCTTTGGCATCGCCGACGGGAGGACTACACAAACCTTTGGCCCAGGGCCTCGCCCGAAGGCCCTGCCCAGTGACTTCCGCGATGCCCGTGACGCCACCGACCTCTCTCCCCACCTTTGGCGAAACCGACGCCTACCTGTTCGGCGAGGGGACGCACGCGCGTCTCTACGAAAGGCTGGGCGGGCATGTGGCGGCGGACGGCGGCGGGGCCCGGTTCGCGGTCTGGGCGCCGAACGCGCGCTCGGTGTCCGTGATCGGCGACTGGAACGGCTGGGATCCGCGAGCCGACCTGATGCTGCAGCATCGCGACGGGACCGGCGTGTGGCAAGCCGACTGCGAGCATGCCCGACGCGGCAACGCGTACAAATACCGCATTGTTTCCGCACGCGGTCGCGTTCTGGAGAAGGCCGACCCGGTCGCCTTGCTGGCCGAGCCACCACCAGCCACGGCGTCGCGGCTCTGGTCGCTGGAATACGGCTGGGGCGACGACAACTGGATGCGCACCCGCGCCGAGCGAAACAGCCTGGCTGCGCCGATGTCGATCTACGAGATCCACCTTGGGTCCTGGCGGCGCAGCGACGGCCAGTTTCCGAACTATCGCGAGCTGGCGCATTCACTGGCCGACTACGTGGTGTCGCTGGGCTTCACCCACGTCGAACTGATGCCGGTGACGGAGCATCCGTTCTACGGCTCCTGGGGCTACCAGACCACGGGCTATTTCGCGCCGACGGCGCGCTACGGCGAGCCGCAGGACTTCATGTACTTCGTCGATCACCTGCACCAGCGCGGCATCGGCGTGGTGCTGGACTGGGTACCGTCGCACTTCCCGACGGATGCGCATGGCCTGGCGGACTTTGACGGAACGCACCTCTACGAGCATGCCGACCCGCGCCAGGGATTCCATCCTGAATGGAACTCGGCCATCTTCAACTACGGCCGCCACGAGGTCCGCAGCTTCCTGATCTCGTCGGGTCTGTTCTGGCTCGATCGCTACCACGTCGACGGCCTGCGCGTGGATGCGGTCGCCTCGATGCTGTACCTCGACTACGCGAGACGCGGTGGGGAATGGGTTCCGAACCAGCGTGGCGGCCGCGAGAACCTCGAGGCCATCTCGTTTCTTCATGAGCTCAACCGGGCGGTCTACCGCGAGCACCCCGACACCTTCACGGTGGCCGAGGAATCGACCGCCTGGCCGCAGGTCTCGCGGCCGATCGAGATGGGCGGCCTGGGCTTCGGCTTGAAATGGAACATGGGCTGGATGCACGACACCCTGGCCTACATGAAGGAAGACCCGGTGCACCGGAGATTCCACCATCACCGGCTGACCTTTTCGATGGTCTACGCCTTCAGCGAGAACTTCGTGCTGCCGCTCTCGCACGACGAGGTGGTGTATGGCAAGGGTTCGTTGATCGGCAAGATGCCGGGCGATGCCTGGCAGCAATTCGCCAACCTGCGCTCTCTGTTCGCCTACATGTGGGCGCATCCGGGCAAGAAGCTTCTCTTCATGGGCGGCGAGTTCGCGCAGTACCGCGAGTGGACGCACGAAGGCCAACTCGAGTGGCAGCTGGCCGAGCTGCCCGAGCACCGCGGCATGCAGCACCTGGTGGGCGAACTCAACCGGGTGCTGCGCGCGGAGCCCGCTCTGCACGAACTGGACTTCTCCGCCGAGGGCTTCGAATGGATCGAGCCCAACGACCACGTGCAAAGCGTGATTGCCTTCCTGCGCCGGGCCCGCAACGGCGAGGCGGTGCTGGTGGTCAGCAACCTGACGCCGGTGCCGCGGCAGAACTGCTGCCTGGGCGTTCCCACCGGCGGAACCTGGCGCGAGATCCTCAACAGCGACGCGCGACCCTTCGGCGGTGCCGGCTGGGGGAACCTGGGGGAAGTCGAGGCCGCGCCGATGCGTTCGCACGGCCACTCGCACTCGCTGTGCCTGACCCTGCCGCCGCTGTCCACGCTCTACCTGAAGGCGGCTGCCGATGTCTAGGAGCCTCCTGCTGCAGCCGACCGCGGCTGCGCCTCGCCCGCCCGCCGCCATCGACGCTCCGGACGGCCGCAGCCGCGCCGTCATCGATGCGGTGCGGCCCATGGTCGACGGCGGCCGCTTCGCGGTCAAGCACGTCGCGGGAGAGAGCCTGCGCGTGACCGCCCACGTATTCACCGACGGCCACGACGCGCCCCGCGTGATGCTGCAGTGGTGGAAGGACGGCGATGCGGGTCGCCACGAGTTGCCGATGAAGCTGCGTTACAACGACGAGTGGCTGGCGGACTTCGTTCCGCCGATCCTCGGGCGCTACCACTACACGGTGGTGGCCTGGGTCGATGCATTCGAATCGTGGCGCCATGAACTGGTGCGCCGCGTCGACGGCGAGGACATCCGGCTCGCCGCACGGGTCGGCGCGCTGGAGATCGCCGCCGCGGCCCGCCGCGCCGACCGCGCCAGCGGCGCCGACCGTGACGCGCTGATGGCCTGGGCCCTCGCGCTCGAGCAGGGGGCCGCCGATCCGGCGACCGAGGCGGCAGCGCTGAAGGCCTTGGCGCTCGATGAAAACCTGGCAGCCACCGCCGGCCGTCATCCCACCCGAGAACTCGAGACCCGCTTCGCGGTCGAGCTGCCGCTGATCGCCGAACGCGAGCGAGCCCGCTTCAGCAGCTGGTACGAACTGTTCCCACGCTCGGCGGGCAACGAACCCGGCGGGCACGGCACCTTCCGCGATCTCGAGGCACGGCTGCCATTGGTCGCCTCGATGGGTTTCGACGTTCTGTACCTGCCGCCGATCCACCCGATCGGTCGCGAGCAGCGCAAGGGTCGCAACAACGCACTCGTCCCCGAGCCCGGCGACGTCGGCAGCCCATGGGCCATCGGCGCCGCCGAGGGTGGTCACAAGAGCATCCTGCCCGAGCTCGGCACCCCTGAGGACTTTCGCCGCCTGGTGGCTGCCGCGCGCGCCCTGGGGCTCGACATCGCGATGGACATCGCCTTCCAGTGCGCGCCCGACCATCCGTATGTCAAGGCGCATCCGAACTGGTTCCGCTGGCGTCCCGACGGCAGCGTGCAGTACGCCGAGAACCCGCCGAAGAAGTACCAGGACATCTATCCCTTCAACTTCGAGAGCGAGGACTGGCAGGGGCTGTGGGCCGAGCTCAAGAGCGTGCTCGACCACTGGATCGCCGAAGGCGTGACGATCTTTCGCGTCGACAACCCGCACACCAAGTCGTTCGCCTTCTGGGAGTGGGCGATCGCGGAATGCAAGCGGGCGCACCCTGAGCTGATCTTCCTGGCCGAGGCCTTCACGCGGCCCAAGGTGATGCATCGCCTGGCCAAGCTGGGCTTCAGCCAGTCCTACACCTATTTCACCTGGCGCAATACCAAGGAAGAGCTCACCGGGTACTTCACCGAGCTCTCGCAAGGGCCGGGCATTGACTACTTTCGCCCCAATGTCTGGCCCAACACGCCTGACATCCTGCACGCGGCGCTGCAGACCGGCGAGGAACCCGTGTTCAGGTCGCGACTGGTGCTGGCTGCGACCCTGGCCGCCAGCTACGGCATCTACGGCCCGCCCTTCGAGCTGGTGGAGCATCTGCCGCGCGGACCGGCCAGCGAGGAATACCTGGACTCCGAGAAGTATCAATTGCGTCACTGGGACTGGGGCGCCGACAGCGGCCTGCGCCCCTTCATCGCGCGCATCAATCGCATCCGCCGCGACAACCCGGCGCTGCAGTGGGACCGCAGCCTGCGCTTCCTCGAGATCGACAACGACCAGCTGATCGCCTACATGAAGACCTCGGCGGACGGCAGCAACGTGGTCGTCACGGTGGTCAACCTCGATCCGCGCAATGCCCAGTCCGGCTTCCTGTCGCTCGATCCTTCGGAAATCGACGTCCCGCGCGACCAGCCCTTCCAGATGCACGACCTGCTGACCGACCAGCGTTTCACCTGGCGCGACGGACGTCACTACATCCTCCTCGAACCGCATCGCATGCCGGCCCATGTGCTGGCGGTGCGCCGCCGGTTGCGCGACGAGCGCGATTTCGACTACTACATCTAGGGAGCCCGCCAATGAACGCTCCCTTGCCCAAGCTGGCGCTCGAGACCACCGAAATCGACACGTCGGGCGACCCGACCTGGTACCGCGACGCCGTGATCTACCAGTGCAACGTGAAGGCCTTCGTCGACTCCAACGGCGACGGGGTCGGTGACTTCAAGGGCCTGGCCAGCAAGCTCGACTACGTGCGGGACCTGGGCGTCAACACGATCTGGCTGATGCCCTTCTATCCCTCGCCGATGCGCGACGATGGCTACGACATCGCAGCCTACGAGGACGTTCACCCACAGTACGGCACGCTCCAGGACTTCCGCGACATGCTGGAGGAGGCCCACCGACGCGAGCTGCGCGTGATCATCGAGCTGGTCATCAACCACACCTCCGATGCGCACCCGTGGTTCCAGGCCGCGCGCATGGCGCCGCCGGGCTCGCCAGAGCGCGACTTCTACGTCTGGAGCGACAGCGACCAGCGCTACCAGGGCACGCGCATCATCTTCACCGACACCGAGAAGTCGAACTGGACCTGGGACTCGGTCGCCAAGTCGTACTTCTGGCACCGCTTCTTCAGCCACCAACCGGACCTGAACTTCGACAATCCGCAGGTGCTGGAGGCGGTGTTCCGCACCATGCGCTTCTGGCTCGACATGGGCGTCGACGGCTTCCGGCTCGACGCCATTCCCTACCTGATCGAACGCGACGGCACCTCGAACGAGAACTTGCCGGAGACCCATGTGGTCATCAAGCAATTGCGCGCTGCGATCGACGCCAACTACAAGAATCGCTTCCTGCTGGCCGAGGCCAACATGTGGCCCGAGGACGTGCGGGAGTATTTCGGCGACGGCGACGAGTGCCATATGGCCTATCACTTTCCATTGATGCCGCGCATGTACATGGCGATCGCGCAGGAGGACCGGGATCCGATCGTCGAGATCCTGCAGCAGACACCCGAGATCCCGGACGGCTGCCAGTGGGCGATCTTCCTGCGCAACCACGACGAGCTGACGCTCGAGATGGTGACCAACCGCGAGCGCGACTACATGTACACGACCTACGCGGCCGACATGCAGGCGCGCATCAACCTCGGCATCCGGCGCCGCCTGGCGCCGCTGATGGACAACGACAAGGATCGCATCAAGCTCATGAACAGCATGCTCCTGTCGATGCCGGGCTCGCCGATCATCTACTACGGCGACGAGATCGGGATGGGCGACAACGTCTTCGTCGGCGACCGCAACGGCGTGCGTACGCCGATGCAGTGGAGCCCCGACCGCAACGCCGGCTTCTCGCGCGCCGACCCGCAGCGGCTCTACCTGCAGCCGATCATGGACGCCATGTACGGCTACGAGGCGGTCAACGTCGAGGCCCAGCAGCGCGACAAGAGCTCGCTCTTGCACTGGACCCGGCGCATGCTGGCGGTGCGCAAGACCAGCCGCGCCTTCGGCCGCGGCCGCCGCACCTTCCTGAAGCCCGGAAATCGCAAGATCCTGGCCTACCTGAGCGAGCACGGCGAGGACGTGATCCTGTCGGTGTTCAACCTCTCGCGCGCGGCGCAGCCGGTGGAACTCGACCTGTCGGCCTTCAAGGGCCGGGTGCCCGTCGAGATGCTCGGGCGCACCTCGTTCCCGCCGATCGGCGAGCTGCCCTACCTGCTCACCCTCGCCTCCTACGGCTTCTACTGGTTCAAGCTCGCGGACGAGGCGCCGATGCCCAGCTGGCACCAGGAGGGCGTGGCGCTGCTGGATCGACCGGTGATCGTGCTCTTCGACGGCTGGACCAGCCTGCTGAAGGACCGCGTGATGCCCTGGCGCATCGGCTTCGCCGACCGCCTGATCAAGCAGTTCGAGACCGACACGCTGCCGCCGCACATCGAGGCCCAGCGGTGGTATGCGTCCAAGGGATCGCGCGTCACGCGCGCACGGCTGGCCGACCAGGCGATCTGGGAAGCCGGTGGCCACACCTGGATGTTGCCGTTGCTGGAGCTCGAGGGCCTGCCGGAGAAGGCCACCTACTCCATGCCGCTGGCGCTGGCCTGGGAGGACCGCGACGAGGAACGCATGAAATGCCTGCAGCCCGCCGCGATCGCCAAGGTGCGCCAGAAGGCCAATGTCGGCGTGATGGGCGACGCCTTCTTCGACGAAGCCTTCTGCCGCGCCGTGGTGCGGGCGATCATCACCGACTCGAAACTGCCCACGGCGCACGGCCGGATGCACTTCCATCCGACCTCGCTCGGTCGAGAGCTGGCGCTGGACGCGATCGACGCGCTGGCGGTCAGCCGGCCAAAGGCAATGAGCAGCAACACCGTCGTGACGCTCGGCGAGACGCTGTTCCTCAAGGGCTACCGGCACGTGCGCCCCGGCGTCAATCCCGAGCTCGAGATGGGCCGTTTCCTGACCGAGGACGCCGGCTTTCTGCATGGCGTTCCGGTGGCCGGCGCCGTCGAATACCTCGGCGACAACGGCACGGTGTTCACGCTCGCGCTCTTGCAGGCCTATGTACCGAACCAGGGCGATGGCTGGGATCACACGCTGGCCTACCTCGAGCGCGTGCTCGGCGAGCTGCGCGACGCCGACGCCGGGCGGCCGCCAAACCCGCACGGGGCCTTCCTCGCCTTGATCGAGATCCTCGGTCGGCGCACGGCCGAACTGCACAACGCGCTGGGACAGCGCACGGGCAACCCGTCCTTCGACCCCGAACCGATGACCGAAACCGACCTGCGCAGCGTTCGCGATGCGGTGCGCGCCGAGGCCCAGGCCACGCTGGGCGGGCTGCGGGAACACCAGGCCGGCCTCATTCCTGCGGCAACGGAGGATGCGCAGCGGCTGCTGTCGCAAGGCGGCGCGATCGACGCCTTCTTCGATGCCCTGCGCATCGAGCCCCGAGGGGGGCGGCGCACGCGCTTCCACGGCGACTATCACCTGGGCCAGGTCCTGCTGGCGCGCAACGACTTCGTGATCATCGACTTCGAAGGCGAACCGGCGCGCTCGATCGAGGAACGCCGCACCAAGCAGTCGCCGCTGCGCGATGTCGCGGGCATGCTGCGCTCCTTCAATTACGCGCGGTGGAGCGCGTTGCGGCGGGCGGCGCAGAACGCCGACGAACTGGCGCGGCTCGACGTCGAGGCCCGGGCCTGGGAGCTCGAGACCCGCGAGGCTTTCCTGGCCGGCTACGGCGCGGCACTGGCGCCCGAAGCCGGCCCGGTCGATCCGCAGCTGCTGCGGCTGTTCGAGCTCGAGAAGGCCTTCTACGAACTCCGCTACGAGCTCAGCAACCGCATCGACTGGGTGCCGGTGCCGCTGCAGGGCATCCTGGCGCTGCTCGACCGCGATGCGGCGCGCTGATCCGAAGGCGCGGCGCCTCCCCCTGCATTTCTCCGGAGAGTCTCATGGACACCTTGACCTTCTACCTCGAGCCCATGCGCGCCTTCCTGTTCCAGATCGGCGCCTACGTGCCGCGGCTGGTGTTCGCGACGCTGGTGGTCCTCGCCGGCTGGTTGATCGCCAAGGTGGCGCGCTTCGCGGTGATCCGCGGCCTGCACGCGATCAACTTCCATGTGCTGAGCGAGCGCGCCGGCATCGACAACTTCCTGCGCCAGGGGGGAATGGTGTCGGACTCGACCGTGATTTTCGGCGCGCTGGCCTACTGGATGGTGATCCTGGCCTCGCTGGTCGTGGCTTTCAACGGCCTCGGCCTGAGCCACGTGACCGATCTGCTCGGCCGGATCATGTGGTTCGTGCCGAATGTCTTCGTCGCGCTGCTCGTGCTGGCCTTCGGCGCCTACTTCGCCAATTTCGTCAGCGAGGCCGTACGAACCTACGGCCGCAACGCCGGCATCCAGGATGCCCTGCTGCTGAGCAAGATCGCGCAATACGCGATTCTGCTGTTCGTCGTGCTGATCGCCCTCGACCAGGTCAAGATCGGCGGCGACATCGTGCGCCAGAGTTTCCTGATCGTCCTCGGTGGCGTGGTCCTCGCGCTGGCGCTGGCCTTCGGGCTCGCGGGCAAGGACTGGGCGGCCGACCGGATACAGGAATGGTGGCCCAGGAACGGTTCGACGGTGCGTCCGACGGCGCATGATCCACTTCCGCGCGACAGCGTGCGAAACGCCAACCCGCCTGCGACCGTATGGCCTTCGCGCTCCCACCAGGACGATCGACCGCACCCATGACGAAGCGCCCCTACACGCCGCTGTCCGCCGTCTGGCCCGGAAAGCCCTACCCGCTCGGTGCCACCTGGGATGGCCAGGGCGTGAACTTCGCGATCTTCTCGAAGCACGCCGAACGCGCCGAACTCTGTATCTTCGACGACAAGGGGCGGCACGAGCGCCAGCGCATCCTGCTGCGCGAGCGCACCAACGATGTCTGGCACTGCTACCTGCCGGAGGCGCGGCCTGGGCTGGCCTATGGCTTGCGCATCCACGGCCGCTACAAGCCCGAGGAAGGCCACCGCTTCAACCCGAACAAGCTGCTGCTCGACCCCTATGCCAAGGATCTGGTGGGCGAGTTGCGCTGGAGCGACGCCTTGTACGGCTACGCGGTCGGCAGCAAACGCCAGGATCTCTCCTTCGACCGCCGCGACAGCGCCGCCTTCATGCCGAAGGGCCGGGTGCTCGAGACCGCCTTCACCTGGGGCGAGGACCACCGGCCGGAGGTGCCCTGGCAGGACATGGTGATCTACGAACTGCACGTGCGCGGCTTCACGATGCGGCACCCGGGCATCCCCGAGAACCTGCGCGGCACCTACGCCGCGCTCGGCTGTTCGCCGGCGATCGACTACCTGCAGCGCCTGGGCGTGACCACGCTCGAACTGCTGCCGGTGCACGCCTTCCTGAACGACCGCCACCTGGCCGAGCAAGGACTGCAGAACTACTGGGGCTACAACACCCTGGCCTACTTCGCGCCCGAGGTGCGCTACAGCGCCTCGGGCAAGGTGAAGGAATTCAAGACCATGGTCAAGACCCTGCATTCCGCCGGCATCGAGGTGATCCTCGACGTGGTCTACAACCACACCTGCGAGGGCAATCACCTCGGGCCGACGCTGTCGATGCGGGGGGTCGACAACGCCTCCTACTACATCGCCAACGCCGAGCGGCCGCGCTATTACGACGACTTCACAGGCTGCGGCAACACGGTCAACCTCGAGCACCCGCGCGCGCTGCAACTGGTGATGGACTCGCTGCGCCACTGGGCCGAGGAGATGCATGTCGACGGCTTCCGCTTCGATCTGGCCTCGGCGCTGGCGCGCGAAGCCGGCAAGGTCGAGAACCTGGGCGGTTTCTTCGACGCCATCCGCCAGGACCCGACGCTCAATCAGGTCAAGCTGATCGCCGAGCCCTGGGACCTGGGTCACGGCGGCTACCAGGTCGGCAACTTCCCGCCCGGGTGGGCCGAGTGGAACGACCGCTACCGCGACGGCATTCGCGGCTGGTGGAAAGGCGACGCCGGCGTGGTCGGCGATGTCGCCAACCGGCTGGCGGGCTCGCAGGACCTGTACGGCTGGTCCGGCAAGGGGCCGCACGCGAGCATCAATTTCATCACTGCCCACGACGGCTTCACGCTGCACGACCTGGTCTCCTACAACGACAAGCACAACGAGGCCAACGGCGAGGACAACCGCGACGGCAACAGCAGCAACCTGTCGTGGAACTGCGGCGTCGAGGGCCCGACCGACGACCCCGAGATCCACGCCCTGCGCGAGCGCCAGAAGCGCAACTTCCTCGCCACCCTGCTGCTCTCCCAGGGCGTGCCGATGCTGCTGGCGGGCGACGAGCATGGCCATACGCAGAAAGGCAACAACAACGTCTACTGCCAGGACAACGAACTCAGCTGGCTCGACTGGACGCCGCGACCCGAGACCGAGTCGCTGCGCGACTTCGTGGCCCAGCTGATCCGGGTGCGGCGACTGCATCCGTCGTTCCGTCGGCGCAGCTTCTTCCGCGGCCAACCCGCCGGCGACGGCGAGCCCAAGGACGTGGTGTGGCTGCGGCCCGACGGCCAGGAGATGACGCCGCCCGACTGGGGGGGCGAACACGTTCGCTGCCTCGGCATGCTGTTCTCGGGCACCGGCATCACCGATGTCGGGCCGCGCGGCGAGCAGCAGAAGGACGACGACTTCCTGCTGCTGCTCAACGCCTATCACGAGCCCCTGCCCTTCACGATGCCGACCCGCCCCGGCGACCGCTGGACCCGCGTGGTCGACACTGCGCGCGAGAGCGCCCTCTCGCTGCTGCTGGCCGAGACCCGCTACCCGCTGCAGGGCCGATCGCTGGCGCTGCTGCGCCGCAGCCGGCCCGCACCATGAAGCGCACCCACGCGATGCCCTTCGGCGCCGCGGTACTGGACCGCGGCGGCGTGCGCTTCAGGCTCTGGGCGCCGTCGATCGACAACGTGGTGCTCGAGCGCGCACACGGCGACGGCTGGCGGGACCACGCGATGCAGCGCAGCGCCGACGGCTGGCACGAGGCGACGCTGCCCGATGCACGCGCGGGCGACCGCTACCGCTACCGCATGCCCGACGGCCTGCGGGTGCCCGACCCGGCTTCGCGCCGCAATCCGGAGGATGTGCACGGCCCGAGCGAGGTGGTCGACCCGCGGGCCCACGCATGGCGCGACGGGACCTGGACCGGTCTCCCCTGGAACGAAGCGGTGCTCTACGAGCTTCACCTCGGCACCTTCACGCCCGAGGGTAGCCTGGCCGCCGCCCGGGCCCGACTCGCCGAGTTGGCCGAGATCGGCATCACCGCGGTCGAACTGATGCCGATCGCCGACTTTCCGGGACAGCGCAACTGGGGCTACGACGGCGTGCTGCCCTTCGCTCCGGACGGCAGCTACGGCACGCCGACCGACCTCAAGCGCTTCGTCGAGACCGCGCACGACCTCGGCCTGATGGTGCTGCTCGACGTCGTCTACAACCACTTCGGCCCCGAAGGCAACTATCTGCATGTCTATTGCCCGGAGTTCTTCGACGCAGCGCTCCCCACACCCTGGGGGCCCGCCATCAACTACGACGGCGACCAGGCCCGCACCGTGCGCGACTTCTTCGTCCACAACGCGCTCTACTGGATCGAGGAGTACGGGTTCGACGGCCTGCGAATGGACGCGGTGCATGCGATCAGCGACGACTCGATGCCGCCCATCGTCGAGGAGATCTGCACCGCGCTGCAGCAGGGGCCGGGCCGCCACCGGCATGTGCACGTGGTGCTCGAGAACGACCTGAACCAGGCGCACCGGCTCGAGCGCGATGCCGACGGCCTGCCGCGGGTCGCCACCGCCCAATGGAACGACGACCTGCACCATGCGGCGCACGTGTTGCTCACGGGGGAGACCGACGGCTACTACGCCGACTATGCGCAGCGCCCGCTCGAGCAATTCGGGCTCGCCCTGGCGCAGGGTTTCGTCTACAGCGGCCAGCCCTCGGTCTTCCGCGGCGGCGAGCCGCGCGGCGAGCCTTGCGCCCACCTGCCATTAGGCGCCTTCGTCTCCTTCCTCCAGACCCATGACCAGATCGGCAATCGCGCGGTGGGCGAGCGCATCGACGCGCTGGCCGACCCGGTGCTGTTGATGGCCGCGCGCACCTGCGTGCTCCTGTCGCCGCACACCCCGATGCTGTTCATGGGCGAGGAATACGGGGCCTCGACGCCCTTTCAGTACTTCTGCGACTTCGGCCCCGAACTGGCCGCGGCAGTCACCGCCGGCCGGCGCGCCGAGTTCGGACGCTTCGCCGCCTTTGCCGGCGAGACCGCGCGTTCGCGCATTCCCGATCCGAACGACGAGGCCGCTTTCCGGGCGTCGCGGCTCGATGCCGGCGAGCGCGCGGAAGCCGCGCACGCCGAGGCGCTCGCGCAGACGCGCGAAGTGCTGAGGGTGCGGCGCACCGAACTGGCGCCGCGCTTCGGCGTCGGTTGCCGCAACCGCCAGTGGTCTTGTGAGGGCGATGCGCTCCGGCTGGTGTGGCAGCTCGACGCCGGCGACGCGAAAGACACCGCTGCGCCACCCTTGCTGCACCTGGTCGCCAATTTCGGCGCAGTGGAAACCGAGGTGGCCTGGCCGCCCGGGCGCACGATTCATCTGCTCCGGGTCGCAGCGGCGCTCCCGCCCGGCGCCGCGCTGCGGCTGGCGCCGGGCGGCGTCTGCGCCACGCTCGAGGAGCGCGACGATGGATGAACTCGAGGCGCTGCGCCGTCTCTGCGAGCGCCATGGCATCGCGACCGGCTACCGAGACGTCTTCGGCCGCTGGCAAGCGGCGGCGCCCGGGGCGCTGGCCGCGCTCCTGCACGATGCCGGCTACCTGCCGGCCGGCGGTCCGTCGGCCGCCGAGGCGGCCGCGGAGCGCGCGAACTGGTTGCAGGCACTGCCTCCGGTGCAGGTGGTCCCCGCCGGCAGCACGCACTTCACGGTGCTGCTGCGGCTTTCGGCCTCGACCACTCGATTCAAGTGGCGGCTGGCCGACGAGAGCGGCGGCCTCCATGAAGGGGTCGTCGACAGCGCCACCCTGCAGACCGAAGCGCAGGCCGAGATCGACGGCGCAACGCACCGGCGCTTCCGCCTGCCGATTGCGCTGGCCTTGCCCGAGGGCTACCACCGCCTGAGCATCGCCGGCTTGCCGGGCGAGACGCTGCTGGTCTGCGCGCCCTCGCGCTGCCACCGGCCGGCGCTGCTGCAGCGCGGCGGGCGGATCTGGGGCTTCACGCTGCAGTTGCATTCGCTGCGCTCGGAACGCAACTGGGGCTACGGCGACTTCAGCGACCTCGCCCATTTCGCGGTCCAGGCCGCGCGCGAAGGCGCGGACCTGATCGGGCTGAACCCGCTCCATGCGCTGTTCCCGCACAACCCGGGGCACCAGAGCCCCTACAGCCCCTCGTCGCGGGCCCGGCTCAACGTGCTCTACATCGATGTCGAGGCGGTGCCCGATTTCCGGGCCTCGGCCGCAGCACAGGATCGGGTTCGCTCGCCGGCGTTCCAGTCGCGGCTGGCCGCACTTCGCGCCGCGCCTTTGATCGACCATGCCGGCGTCTCGGCGGTCAAGCACGAGCTGCTCGAATTGCTCTACCGGCGCTTCCTCGAGCGTGCACCGGGCGATGCAGAGGCCGACGCGCTGATCCGCTTCAGAGAGCGTGGTGGCGAGGCCTTGCACCAACACGCTCTGTTCGAAGCGCTGCAAGCGCACCTGCATGCGGCGGACCCCGCAATCTGGGGCTGGCCAGCCTGGCCCGAGGCCTTTCGTGATCCGGGCGGCACGGCGGTTGCAGGCTTCGCGGCCGCACACGGCGAGCGCATCGGCTACTACGAGTACCTGCAATGGCAAGCGGAGCGGCAGCTCGGGTCCGCGTGCGCGCGCTGCACCGACCTCGGCATGGCGATCGGGCTCTACCTGGACCTTGCGGTCTCGGTCGACCGAGGCGGCTCCGACGCCTGGCGCCATCGCGAGAGCTTCGCGCTCGACGTGCGCATCGGCGCGCCCCCCGACATTTTCAATACCCAGGGCCAGGACTGGGGCCTTCCGCCGCTGCGCCCGGACCGCCTGCGCGAAGGCCGGTACGCGCCCTTCATCGAGGCTCTGCGCGCCAGCATGCGCGGCGCGGGTGCGATCCGCATCGACCACGTGATGATGCTGATGCGCCTGTTCTGGATTCCGGCCGGCGGCACGCCGCGCGACGGCAGCTACGTCGGCTATCCGGTCGACGAGCTGTTCGCGATCATGGCGCTGGAGAGCCAACGCCACCGCTGCCTGGTGATCGGCGAGGACCTCGGTACCGTGCCCGATGCGATGCGCGACGCGATGCGCAGGTACGGCGTGCAGTCGTACCGGTTGCTGTACTTCGAGCGCGACCCCGATGGTTCCTTCCGCGCACCGGCGGCCTATCCGCGCGAGGCAGTGGTGGCGGTAAGCACCCACGACCTGCCCACGCTCGCGGGATGGTGGTCTGCCCACGACGTGCGGGTACGCTTCGAACTCGGCCTGATTCCCGACGCAGCGGCCTGCGAGCAGTTGGTGCAGGAGCGCAAGCAGGACCGTACGCGGCTGCTGGAGATGGTGCGGCAGCGGCAGGCCCTGACGCCGGAGAGCGTGGCGGTGGCCGAGGCCGGAACACTGGACGCCGAAGCGGTGGCGGCCTTGCACGCCTTCCTGGCAGGCGCGCCTTCGAGCGTGATGATGGTCCAGCTCGAAGATGGGCTCGGCGAGCTGGAGCAGCCCAACCTCCCTGGTACCACCTTCCAGCATCCCAACTGGCAACGCAAGTACGACGCCGAACTTCACGAAATCTGGGGCCGCCCACAGATGCAGCGGCTGTGTGCGGCAATGGCGCGCAACCGGCCGCGCGAGCGTCCCGGCGACGCCGCAAGCCAGCCGTTCCGAACACGGGTTCCGCGCGCCACTTACCGGTTGCAACTGCACGGCGGCTTCACCTTCGACGATGCCGCGCGCATCGTGCCCTACCTCGATCGGCTGGGCATCAGCCACGTCTACTGCTCTCCGATCCATCGCGCCCGGCCCGGTAGCATGCATGGCTACGACGTCGTCGCCCACGACGAGATCAACCCCGAGCTGGGCGGCCTGGCCGCATTCGAGCGGTTTGCGACAACGCTCAAGGCGCATCGCATGGGCCAGCTGATCGACCTGGTGCCGAATCACATGGGTGTGCTTGGCAATGACAACCCATGGTGGTCGGATGTTCTCGAGAACGGCATGGCCTCGCGCTACGCCCGGCATTTCGACATCGACTGGACGCCCCTGACGCCGCGCCTGGCGGGCAAGGTGCTGCTGCCGGTGCTCGGCGATCACTACGGTCGGGTGCTGGAGCGCGGCGAGCTGCAGTTGAAGTGGAATGCCGAAGGCGGCGAATTTCACCTCGGCTATTTCGAGCACCGCTTCCCGTTGGCGCCGGAGAGCGTGGCCGTCATTCTCGACCGTGCATGGACCCGTCTGGGACCCGGCGACGCCAGCGCTCCGCTCGCCGGCATCGCCACCGCGCTGCGCCATTTGCCCGGCATGCACCATGGCGGCTCGAAGGCGATCGCCGAACGGGGTCGCGACAAGGAGCTTCTCAAGGTCCAGCTCGCGCGGCTCTGTGGCGCCTGCCCCGCGGTGGCGCAGGAGATCGCCGCGGCGATCGACACGCTCAATGGCAGCGGCCAGCGCGACGCGCTGCACCGGCTGCTGGAGTTGCAGGCCTACCGCCTCGCCCATTGGCGCGTGGCGGCGGACGAGATCAACTACCGGCGCTTCTTCGACGTCAACGAACTGGTGGCGCTGCGCACCGAGCGCCGCTCGGTGTTCGAGGCCACGCATGCGATGGCGCTCGACCTGGCCGCGCGCGGCTGGGTCGATGGCCTGCGTATCGACCATCCCGACGGATTGCAGGACCCGGCGCACTATTTCGAGCGGCTGCAGGACGGCTTCGTGGCGCGCGCCGGTCTGCCGCCGCGCGGGACCGATGCCGACGGCCGCCCGGAACGCCCGCTGTACGTCGTGGCGGAGAAGATCGCGGCGCCGCACGAAGACGTACCGGTCTCGTGGGCGGTGCACGGCACCACCGGCTACCGTTTCGCCAACCTGGCCAACGCGGTGCTGGTGGACGAGCGCGCCGCCGCGCGCCTGCTGCGGATCTGGCGGGGCTTCACCGGACTCGTCACGCCTTTCGAGGAGGTCGTCTATGCGTCGAAGCGCGAGGTGGCGAGCGCCACGCTGGCCGCCGACCTCGAGGTGCTCGCGATCGCGCTGCTGGCGATCGGCAAGGCCCACCGCAGCACCCGCGACCACTCGCTCAACACGCTGCGCGAGGTGCTGGCGACCGTGGCGGCCAGCCTGACGGTCTACCGCACCTACAACGCGGAAGACGTGGCCGATCAGGACCTGCGCTTCGTCGACCAGGCGATCGCCGCAGCGCGAGAGCGCCTCGCGCTGCCCGATCCCTCGGTGTTCGATTTCGTGCGCGAAGCCCTGCTGGGCCGGGCGCCTGGCCACGGCCGCGCAGCCCGGCGCCGGGCGCTTCGCCTGGCCCGTCGCTTCCAGCAGTTCAGCGCGCCGGTGGCCGCCAAGGGCGTCGAGGACACGGCCTTCTATCGCTACTTTCCGCTCAGCTCGGCCAACGAGGTGGGCGGCGAGCCGGACCGGCCCGGCATCTCGGTGGCGGAATTCCACGCGGCCAGCAGCGACCGCCAGAGGCGCTGGCCGCAGACCATGCTTGCGACCTCGACCCACGACAACAAGCGTGCCGAAGACGTGCGGCTGCGCATCGACGTGCTGTCCGAGCTGCCCGGGCTGTGGCGCCTCGCGCTGCGGCGCTGGGCACGCTTCAACGCGCCGCTGCGCGGGTCGGTGTCTGCCAGGCACGAGTACCTGCTCTACCAGACGCTGCTCGGCACGATGCCGGTGCCGGCGCTCGATGCGCCCGAGCAGGAAGCGTATGCGGAGCGCATCGTGCGCTACATGCGCAAGGCTGCCCGGGAGGGCAAGACCGGCACCAGCTGGACCCGCCCCGACCCCGGCTACGAGGCGGCGCTGGAAGGCTTCGTGCGCGGCGTGCTGAGGCCGCGCAAGGGCAACGACTTCCTGACCGAACTGCGCAGCGTCGCAGGCGTGCTGAACCGCTACGGCGCGCTCAACGGCATCAGCCTCACCCTCCTCAAGTACAGCTCACCCGGCGTGCCGGATCTGTACCAGGGCTGCGAGCTGATCGACCTCAGCCTCGTCGATCCGGACAATCGGCGACCCGTGGACTACGACGAGCGCGCGCGGATGCTGGAGGCGCTCGGATCGGCCCCGCAACTCGGAGCGATGGTGCAGGAGCTCGCAGCCGCGCCCTCCGACGGTCGCGCCAAACTGTGGCTGATCTGGCGTCTGCTCGCACTGCGCAAGCGCTGGCCGGCGCTGTTTCGCGATGGAAGCTACGAGCCGCTCAAGGTGCAAGGCGAGCGCGCACAGCACGTCATCGCCTTCATGCGTCGACACGAAGGCAAAGTTCTGGTGATGATCGTGGTGCGGCTGTTCGCGCTGCTCGACCACGCGGTGCACGGGCAATTGATGCCGTTGGGTCCAGCCGTCTGGAGCGACACCCGTGTGATGCTGCCGTCCGGGCTTGGCGCTGCGCCAATGGAGAACCACTTGACAGCTGAGCGCCACCCCCCGTTCGGCGGACAGATCGAGGTCGCAGCGGTCTTGCGCGCCTTTCCCGGCGCCGCGCTGATTCTTGACGCGACGGCGTAGGAGAAAACCCATCACATGGCGCGACCGATGCCGCAAAAGACCCATTTCGGTGTTGGCGCCCGAATAGGCCCAGACGCCTTCAAGCCGGAGTGAGTTCTTGCCAATGCAATTCGACGAGGACACACTGGGAGGCTGAGTCAGCGACCTGAAGGAGAACCTCTCATGGGCACCGAAGCAGCGGAGCAACACAGGCTCGACGAGGCGCACCCGAACCGCGCGGCCTGGAAGAAATGGGGGCCGTACCTCAGCGAGCGGCAATGGGGAACCGTGCGCGAGGACTACAGCGACAACGGCGATGCCTGGAACTACTTCACCCACGACCAGGCCCGCTCGCGCGCCTACCGCTGGGGTGAAGACGGGCTCGGCGGCATCAGCGACGACCATCAGGTGCTGTGCTTCGCGCTGGCGCTGTGGAACGGGCGCGACCCGATCCTGAAGGAGCGCGCATTCGGCCTCGCCAACAGCGAAGGCAATCATGGCGAGGATGTCAAGGAGTACTACTTCTACCTCGACTCGACGCCGACGCACTCGTACATGAAGTACCTGTACAAGTATCCGCAGGCGGCCTACCCGTACGAGGAACTCGTCGCGACCAACCGCGGCCGTGGCAAGCACGAGGCCGAGTACGAGCTGCAGGACACCGGCGTGTTCGACGACAACCGCTATTTCGACGTCTTCGTCGAATACGCGAAGGCCGCACCCGACGACATCCTGGTGCGCATGACCGTCTTCAACCGCGGCCCGGAGACTGCGTCGCTGGACCTGCTGCCGACGCTGTGGTTCCGGAACACCTGGTCGCAGCCGGGCGGCGGCTCGAAGCCGATCCTCGAACGCGTCGGAACCGCCGGACCCGCAACCGTCCGCGCCCGCCATACCGACCCGCTGTTCCTCGAATCGCTGGGCGACTACGAACTCCATTGCGACGCCGACGTGCCGCTGCTCTTCACCGAGAACGAGACCAACAACGCCCGGTTGTTCGGTGGCCACAACGCCTCCGCCTACGTCAAGGACGGCATCCACGAATTCATCGTCCACGGCAACACCGACACGGTCAATCCGCAGCAGCAGGGAACCAAGGTGGCGGCCCACTACCGGCTCGACATCGGCTCCGGGCAGTCGCGGCAGATCCGGCTGCGACTGGCGGCCAGCGCGCCCGGAGCATCGGCGCAGCCCTTCGAGGACTTCGATGCCGTCTTCGCGGCCCGGCTGAAGGAGGCCGACGCGTTCTATGCGGCGGTGACGCCGCCCGCCGTTCGCGACGACCCGGACCGCGCGAGCGTGATGCGCCAGGCGCTGGCCGGCATGTTGTGGACCAAGCAGTACTTCTACTACGACCTCGACCTCTGGCTCGACGAGCATGGCGCGGGCAGCCAGCTGCCGCAGTCGGAGCGCCGGCGGGTGCGCAACACCGAGTGGGCGCACATGTTCAACGACGACATCATCTCGATGCCCGACAAATGGGAGTACCCCTGGTACGCCGCGTGGGACCTGGCCTTCCACATGATCCCGCTAGGCATGGTCGACCCCGACTTCGCCAAGCAGCAGCTCGACCTGATGCTGCGCAACGACTATCTGCATCCGAACGGCCAGCTCCCGGCCTACGAATGGAACTTCGGCGACGTCAATCCACCGGTGCACGCCTGGGCGACGATGCAGCTTTACCTGATCGACAAGGAGCGCCGAGGCGGCATCGGCGACATCGAGTTCCTCAAGTACGCGTTCTCCAAGCTGCTGGTCAACTTCACCTGGTGGGTCAACCGCAAGGACCGCACCGGTGCCAATGTCTTCGAGGGCGGCTTTCTCGGGCTCGACAACATCGGCGTGTTCGACCGATCGTCGCCGCTGCCCACGGGCGGCTACCTGGACCAGGCCGACGGCACGGCGTGGATGGTGTTCTTCAGCCAGCAGATGCTGCGCATTGCGGTCGAATTGGCGTTGCAGGAGCCCTTGTACGAGGAGTTCGTCGAGAAGTTCTTCCAGCACACGCTGTTCATTGCCGGCGCGATGGACCGCGTCGGCGAGCGGCAAGACGAGATGTGGGACGAGGAGGACGGCTTCTTCTACGACGTGCTGCGGCTTCCGGACGGCAGTGCCACGCGGCTGAAGGTACGGTCGATCGTCGGCCTGCTGCCGCTGGCCGCGGTGGCCGTGTTCGAAGAGGACATCCTCGCGAAACTGCCGAAATTCAGCGAGCGGGCGCGGCAGTTCCTGGCGCGCCACCCCGAACTGGCGGCCAACATGCATCTGCCCCAGGAGCCAGGCGTGGCGAACCGCAGGATGCTGGCCATCGTCAACGAGAAGAAGCTGCGTCGCATCCTCGCGCGCATGCTCGACGAGAGCGAATTCTTCAGCCCGCACGGTCTTCGCGCGCTGTCGCGCAGCCACCTGGAGCACCCTTACGTCTTCCAACACGCGGGGCAGGAATATCGCGTGGCGTACGTGCCGGGCGACTCCGACTCGGGCATGTTCGGTGGCAACTCCAACTGGCGCGGGCCGGTCTGGATGCCAATCAATTTCCTGCTCTACACCTCGCTGTTGCGCCTCTACGCGTATTTCGGCGAGGACTTCAAGGTCGAGTGCCCGACCGGCTCGGGGCAGATGAAGACGCTGCTCGAAGTGGCGAAGGAGCTGGGCGAGCGCCTGAGCCGCATCTTCCTGCGCGGCGGCGACGGCGGTCGGCCCGCCTACGGAGCGGATCCGAGGTTCCGCGACGACCCCCATTGGCGCGAGCTGGTGCAGTTCCACGAGTACTTCCACGGCGACACCGGCGCCGGAATCGGCGCCAGCCACCAGACCGGCTGGACCGGCTGCGTGGCGCGCATCATCCAGATCAATGCAGTTCTGACGAAGGAACTTCTGCTCATGCCGGGGGCCGAGGCGGCGGCAGCACGCGCCTTGCACGGCAGGGCCAAGGGCGCCGAACCGAAGACGACACCCACGAATCGCGCGTGAATCCATGCGAGGCGCTCGCCCGGAGGAAGACCATGCAGGGACCTCGCTATCCAGCGCTCTACCAGATCAATGCCCGTGTCAGCCTGACGGGACTGTCGCAGTCGCTCGGTCGCGCGGCCACGCTAGACGACATTGCCGACGCCGAACTGGACCGCCTGTCCAGGATGGGATTCGACTGGCTCTGGCTGCTGAGTGTCTGGCAGACGGGGGAAGCTGCGCAGCGCATCTCGCGCAGCAATCCTTCGTGGCGGCGCGAGTTCGAGCAAACGCTGCCCGACCTGCGCGACGATGACATTGCCGGTTCGGGATTTGCGATCAAGGACTACCGCGTGCACCGCGCCCTGGGCGGCGACGAGGCACTGGCGCGCCTGCGCGCGCGAATGCGCCAGCGAGGCCTGCGCCTGATGCTCGACTTCGTGCCGAACCACATGGCCCTCGATCATCCGTGGACGGACTCGCATCCGGACTACTTCGTGCATGCCAGCGAAGACGACCTGGCGCGAGCGCCCCAGAACCATTGCCGCGTGAAGACGAACAACGGACCACTGTTGCTCGCCCACGGACGGGACCCGTACTTCGATGGCTGGCCCGACACGCTGCAGCTCGACTACGGTAGTGCCGGTCTGCAGGCGTCGATGATCGGCGAACTCGAGCGCATCGCCGGCCAGTGCGACGGCGTGCGCTGCGACATGGCCATGCTGGTCCTGCCCGAGGTGTTCGAGCGTACCTGGAGCATCCGGGCCGAACCTTTCTGGCCGAAGGCGATCGAGACGGTGCGAGGCGCACATCCCGGCTTCCTGTTCATGGCGGAGGTCTACTGGGACATGGAATGGGCATTGCAGCAGCAGGGCTTCGACTACGCCTACGACAAGCGCCTGTACGACCGCCTGCACGAGCGGCGCGCCCGCCCTGTGCGCGAACACCTGTGTGCGGACATGGGCTACCAGGACAGGCTCGCGCGCTTTCTGGAGAACCACGACGAACCTCGTGCGGCTGCTGCCTTTGCGCCCGAGGTTCACCCCGCCGCGGCCGTGCTGACCTTTCTTTCGCCGGGCCTGCGCTTCTTTCATCAAGGGCAGTTCGAAGGCCGGCGCACACGAATCTCTCCGCACCTGATTCGCGGGCCGGATGAAGCCGTGGACGGCGATCTCGAGCAGTTCTATGGCCGGCTGCTCGAAGTGCTTGGCCTGCCGGCGCTGCGCGACGGCCGTTGGTCCCTGCGGGACTGCGTCCCGGCCTGGGCCGGCAACAACAGCTCGGACAACTTCATTGCCTTCGATTGGGAGGGAGCCGCAGGCGAGCGGGTCCTGGCGGCCGTGAACTACTCGCCGCAGCCGTCCCAGTGCTTCGTGTGTCTGCCTTTCCCGCAGATGGCGGGGCGCCTTCTGCGGCTTCGCGATCTGCTCGGGCCGGCTGTGTACGACCGTCCGGGTGACGACCTGCTGTCACGGGGCTTGTTCCTGGACCTGCCGCCGTGGGGCCGTCACGTCTTCGACGTGCAGTGGCTTGCCTGACGCGAGATCTGCCGCCTGCGGCCACACTCCAGAGTGCAGACGAACCGTCGTTCACTCACTCGGCATGCGCGTCGGTCACTTCGAAATCTCGGGTTTCCAGCAGCACGGGATGCCGGGGGGCCTCTCGGTAGCGCTCGAGGGCGCGGGCGTCGATGGCCGCCGCGTGTGTCTTGTAGGCTGCCACCAGGGTGTCGCCCCCGCCGGTAGCGCCGAAAAGGTCGCGCAGCGGATCTTCCGAGATCGCGGCGACGACCCTGACGCCTTCAGGGCCTTCCGGATAGATCGCGAACCGCACCGTGGCCGTGTCGAAACAGTAGATTGCCTCGGTCATTTCTATTGCCTCCGCTCTCAGCAGGCATGCGAAGCGGGCGCTTGGCGTGCCTGCGCATGCCTCCACATGATCTGCGCCTGCGCCTCGAAGGTCCAATGGAACCTCTGCGGCAAGTGCGGGCATTGATCTGCGAGATTTCCAGCTTGCGCTCAACGAGAAGCCGTTGCCCGACGCCTGGACTTGCGATCTGCGCTGGCTTTTCGCCAAGCCCGTCAGAGGGGGGCAGCGCTCGCCTTCGCAGGGGCGTCAAGCTCCCTGCAGGGCAAGCTCCGTGTCTGGATGTCCCGCTAGGTCGACCCAGCGAAATACCCTATCGCATCGCTCGCGCGGAACCGGCGAGACTTCATGACGCCCCCCTTTTTTCGATGAATCGTTGTCTGCATCATGGCCTCGGGTTACCTGGGCAGCGGCAAGCTCAATGGCATGGTGGCACTGGTGACCGGCGGCGACTCGGCGCCGCATCGCCGCATCGCCGCATCGCCGCATCGCCGTCGATAGGGTAGGCGATTCGCGACGGACCCGTGCTGGACATTTCGCGTGATTGCCGCTCGCAGTGGCCCGCTTCTGGCGCTTCTAGATGTAGCGCTCGGCGTTCGAGAGCAGATCTTCTTCGGGCGGCAACTCGGAGAGCGGACAACGCACGATGGCGACCACCACGCTGACGCCCTCCCCGATCGCCAATTCGGTCATGACGAATTCGTTGACCGGCCCGGCATGGTCGGCGTCCACCCGCACCCCCATCCGGCTCAGACGCAGGGGCTTCTGCCGCAGGCTCACGTGCTGCTCGGGGTGCGAGAACACGGCGTCGATATGCTTGATGTAGGCATCGAGCGTCGCGATGCCGGCCTTCGTCTCGATGTAGTCGTGCACCGTCTCCTTCAGCTCGCGTTCGAGCGTCGCGATCTGCGACCACGTCTCCGCCGTGTCCTCGAGCAGCCCTGCAGCGCCATCCACTGCGAGCTTGACGAGCCGCAGGCGAGCGCCGAGCCAGGCCTTGCGCTCGCCCAGTTCGGTCGCCTTCATGTCCAGGTCGACGATACGCTTGAGCGCGACCTGCGCCAGGCGCCAGATGATGCGCCGCCCGACCTCCAGCCGGGTCGCCTCGACCGTGGCCGAGGGCGCGAACAGCCGGTGTCCCGAAAAGCTCACGGTCGCCTGAGGCACGTCGTGCTGCACCTGGTCGCCGTGCTGCCGGACGCCTATCACTGTGCGCTCCTCGCATTTCATGGCCAACAGCGCAAAGGCCTCGCCTGCGTCCCGGTTCGATGGCAGGCGGAAGAACTCGCGCAGTTCCTTGCTGCGGCCGAGGAAGGCGGGTATGTCATCGGCCGCGGCGAAGAAAGCATTCAACCGCGCATCACTGCTCCAGGACGCGCGCGCGAGCAGCAACGGATCCAGGGGCTGCCGACCCATCGCGCGCAGGTGGGCGATCGTCTTCTTCACGCCGCCCTCGAGCTTGTCCGCATAGCGCGTCTGCAGGCGGATGCGTGAGTCCACCGTCTCGACCACGAGTTCAGTCATGTCGACCACCAGCTTTCGCTCCTCGGCGTCGCCGGTCTGCGCGGCCGCTCGCCCGAACAACGCCGAGACGATTCGATCGAGCAATGCAGAAGGGGGCATGCGGGACTCGCGGCAGATCGGTCGGCCGGTGGTTGCGCTACCAATCCATCTTGGGCACCCATGCCCGCAGCACCCGGCCCTGGTACACCCGGCCGTTGATGCGCTGCGCGAGCGACTCGGCCTGCGCGCGCGACATGCCTACATCGACGAGGGCAGTGGGCGTACCGCTCTCATTGGCCAGGCGGATCTGATCGGCCTGCGCAAAGCTGCTGAGCGCCTCCCGGATGCCGTCCTCGGTGACGTCGTCCGGCAGGTTTCCGATGACGATGTGGATCTGTTGCATGTGCCATCCTCCGGCGCACCCGGCCTGGCCATCCGGCCCTCCGAACTGCGCTTCGCGATTGAGAACACAGTCACTTTAAGGCATCCAGGGCGGCGCGCAAACCTTACTTTGGTTGGATTCCACGCAGGGAGGTGCGGGCGCAAGCTCGGCCTCGTTTGCCGTCGACGATCCGCGTCGTTACACCATGAAGGCCGAGGTGCTTGCCGACAACGCGTCGATGCTGGCAGTATTCAAGGCCAGCGGCCTGCCGCTGCGGCTGACGCGCGAAAAGGCGGCGCGACCGTCGTGCACAGGGATTGCCGCCACGGTTTTGAAACATCCGGCAAGGACGATGACCCTTCGACTTCAGGAGCGCATTGATGGCTGACAAGAACTCGCCCCCCTCCTCGGCTTCCGTCCTGTCCGGCCTGTGGCCGATACAGGCTGCGCAGTCGGCCGCCGAATACGGCATCGACGCCTGGCAGCGCACCATCCTCACCATGGACGTGCTGCGTGAGCGCGGCAACCAATACCTGGAACACACGAAATCCGGCAAGCCGCCGGTCCTGGTCTTCGACTACGACATGGTGCTCGACGCCCGCGAGTTCCAGAAGCCGGCCAACTACGCACTGGTGCGCATCAAGCCCGACGCAAGCCACGCCAGGACCGATCCGAAGAAACGACCCTTCGTGGTGATCGATCCGCGCGCCGGCCACGGACCCGGCATCGGCGGCTTCAAGATGGACAGCGAGATCGGCATCGCGCTGCAGCACGGCCACCCCTGTTACTTCGTGATGTTCTTCCCGATCCCGATGCCGGGGCAGACCATCGAGTCGGTCTGCGCCGCCGAGATCGCGTTCATGCGCAAGGTGAACGAGCTGCATGCCGAGGCCGAGGGAAAGCCCTTCGTGATCGGCAATTGCCAGGGCGGCTGGGCATTGATCATGCTCGCTGCGCTGGCGCCCCAGGAGGTCGGCCCGATCCTGCTGGCCGGCTCGCCCGTCTCGTACTGGGCCGGCGTCGAGGGCAAGAATCCGATGCGCTATTCGGGCGGGCTGATGGGCGGCACCTGGCTGGCCTCGCTCGCCGGCGACCTGGGCCACGGCAAATTCGACGGTGCCCACCTCGTCAGCAATTTCGAGGGCCTGAATCCCTCGAACACCTACTGGTCCAAGCTCTACAACCTGTATTCGCAGGTCGACACCGAACGCGAACGCTTCCTCGAATTCGAGAAGTGGTGGGGCGGCCTCTTTCTCATGAACAAGGAAGAGATGGAGTGGATCACGAAAAACCTCTTCGTCGGCAACAAGCTCTCGGCCGGCGAGGTCGAATCCTTCGATGGCAAGCACCGCGTGGACATCCGCAACATTCGCACGCCCATCGTCGTGTTCGCGTCATGGGGAGACAACATCACGCCGCCGCAACAGGCCCTGAACTGGATTCCCGACGTCTATGCCAGCGTCGACGAGATCCGGCTGAACGAGCAGACCATCGTCTACTGCCTGCACGAGAAGATCGGCCACCTGGGCATCTTCGTCTCTGCTGGCGTCGCCAAGCGCGAAACCTCCGAGTTGGCCAGTGCGCTCGACCTCATCGAGACGCTGCCACCCGGCCTCTACGAGGCGGTGATCCAGGATACCCAACCCGACATGCCTGGCCTCGCCTACCTCGAAGGCCGCTACCTCATCCAGTTCGCGCCGCGGACCCTCGATGACATCCTCGCCTTCGACGACGGGCGCAAGGATGAGCAGGCCTTCGAGGTAGTCGATCGCGTGGCCCAGATCAACCAGGGGCTCTACGACACCTTGGGCTCGCCGCTGGTGAGGGCCATGACGAACGAGGCGAGCGCCGAGGCGGCACGGGCCGCGAACCCGGCGCGCATGGAGCGCTGGGCTCTGTCGAACCTCAATCCATGGATGTTCTGGGTCCAGGCGCTGGCCGAGAACGTGCGCGCCAACCGGCGGCCTGCCGCGCCGGACAACCCTTTCACGAAGGCCGAGCGCGAAGTCTCCGGCCGCATCGAGCAATCGCTCGACCGCGTGCGCGACGTCCGGGACGAGATGTCCGAGCGCATGTTCAAGGCCATCTACGAGGCGCCGTGGCTGGCTGCGGCGGTCGGTCTCGGCGCTGACGCGCTGGGCCGGCGCGGGCCGAAGTCGGCAACCTGGGAACAGGACGAACTCAAGCGGCTCAAGCGGCAGGAGATCGAATCGCAGTTCGAGACCGGCACACCGGTGGATGCCTGGGCACGACTTTTGCTTTACGTGCGGCGGGAAGAAAGCGTGGTCGACGAACGTCCCTTCAACCTGATGCGGCGGATGATCGACGAGATCGAGCCCGAGCACCGCCCCACGCTTGCCGCGATCAAGTCGGCCATGAAGCGGCAGGCCTTCGTGATCGCGCTCGACGAGGAGCGCGCCATCGCCGCACTGCCGCGCCTGGTGCCCGAGATGCACCAGCGGCGCAAGGGATTCGAGGCGGCGCGCAAGGTGGCGAGCGCGCGCGGCAAGCCCACGGCGCATCAGGAAGAACGGTTTCGCCGCGTGGCATCCGTCCTGTCGCTCGATGCGCCGGTACGGCCACGCAGGGCGGCGTAAACGCCGGACGACAGCGAACACACGGACGGCAAGGAAAAGCACGGGGGTACTCCAATGAGTCACGACAAGTACGACCGCCTCATCGAGTTCGCGAAGTCGCTCGAGGCCGTGGCCACGGCGGTCGCCCATCCCTGCGACGCCAGCTCGCTGTCCGCGGCGCTGGATGCCGCACGGCTCGGCCTGATCCGGCCGATCCTCGTCGGACCGAAGGCGAAGATCGAGGCCGTGGCCAAAGAACACGAGCTGGACCTTTCAGGCTGCGAGCTGGTGGACGCGCCGCACAGTCATGCTGCCGCCGCCAGCGCGGTTGCGCTGGTGCAGGCCGGCAAGGCCGAGGCCCTCATGAAGGGCAGCCTGCACACCGACGAGCTCATGGCCGCCGTGGTGCGCAAGGACACCGGACTGCGCACTGCGCGCCGCATCAGCCACTGCTTCGTGATGGACGTGCCTTCGCACGAGGACGCGCTGATCATTTCCGATGCGGCCGTGAACATCGCGCCCACGCTCGAGGAAAAGGTGGACATCGTGCAGAACGCGATCGACCTGGCGCGTGCGCTGCGACAGCCCGAGGTGCGCGTGGCCATCCTGTCGGCCATGGAGACCGTCAACCCGAAGGTGCCGTCGACGGTCGAGGCCGCGGCGCTTTGCAAGATGGCCGACCGCGGCCAGATCACGGGCGGCATCCTCGACGGTCCGCTGGCGCTCGACAACGCGATCAACCTGGCGGCCGCGGGCATCAAGAAGATCGTCTCGCCGGTGGCCGGGCGGGCCAACGTGCTCATCGTGCCCAACCTCGAAGCTGGCAACATGCTCGCCAAGAGCCTGAGCTTCCTCGCGAATGCCGACTCGGCCGGCATCGTGCTCGGCGCGAAGGTGCCGATCATTCTGACCAGCCGCGCCGATTCGGTGACCGCGCGCCTCGCCTCGTGCGCGGTCGCGGCGATGGTGGCGCATGCGCGGCGCGAGAACGCGGCGAAGGTGATCGCATGAGCGATGCCATCGTCGTCCTCAATGCGGGCTCGTCGAGCCTCAAGTTCTCACTGTTCGCGGGCAGCGACGATCTGCCCTTCGTCGCGAGCGGGCAGGTCTCGGGCCTGTACACCGGCGCGCCGCGCTTCGTGGGCAAGGACGCCGCCGGCGAGCAGGTCGCCGAAAAGCGCTGGGATGCCGATGCGAAGCTGGACCACCACGGCGCCATCGTGTACATCGTTGAGCGGCTGCGCACCACGCACGGCCACGAGCACCGGCTGGCCGCCGTCGGTCACCGCGTGGTTCACGGGGGCATGGACTTCGCGGCGCCGGTGCGGATCGACGTCGACGTGGTGACGCGGCTCGAGAAGTTGATCCCCCTCGCGCCGCTGCACCAGCCGCACAACCTGGAGCCTATCCGCGCCCTGCTTCAACGCGCGCCAGACCTGCCGCAGGTCGCTTGTTTCGACACCGCCGCGCATCGCTCGAATCCGCCGGTGGCGAAGATGTTCGCGCTACCAAAGGAACTCTCGGACGCGGGTGTGAGGCGCTACGGCTTTCACGGCCTCTCCTACGAATACATCGCCTCGGTGCTGCCGACCTTCGATGCCCGCGCCGCGAACGGCAGGACCGTGGTGCTGCACCTCGGCAACGGCGCGAGCATGTGCGCCCTGCAGTCCGGCCGCAGCGTCGCCAGCACCATGGGCTTCACCGCCGTCGATGGGCTGCCAATGGGCACGCGCTGCGGCGCGCTGGACCCCGGCGTGATCCTTTACCTTATGGACGAGCATGGCATGGACACGCGCGCCGTCGAGAAGCTGATCTACAGCCAGTCCGGGCTACTCGGCGTTTCCGGCGTCTCGAGCGACATGCGTGAACTGCTCGAGTCCGAAGCGCCGCAGGCCAAGGTCGCGGTCGACCTCTTCGTCTACCGCATCGGACGCGAGCTCGGATCGCTCGCTGCGGCGCTGGGCGGGCTCGATGCGATCGTCTTCACTGCGGGCATCGGCGAGCACGCGGCCGTGGTGCGCGAACGGATCTGCCGCCGGGCCGCATGGCTGGGCGTCGAACTCGACCCCGACGCCAACGCGAGTCACGGGCCCCGCATCAGCATGCCCGGCAGCCGCGTTGCCGCCTGGGTGATCCCCACCAACGAAGAACTGATGATCGCCCGCCATACGCGGTACCTGCTCGCACGAGGATGAACGCCATGCCGACACCGCACAACCCGGTTCTCGCCGGCAAGAAGGCCCTGGTGGTGGGCGTCGCCAACGAGTACTCGATCGCCTATGGCTGCGCGAATGCCTTCCGCAGCCTCGGCGCCGAGCTGGCGATCACCTACCTCAACGAGAAGGCGCGGCCGCATGTCGAGCCGCTGGCGAAGGCGCTGGATGCACCCATCGTGCTGCCGCTCGATGTCGAGCAGCCGGGGCAGCTCGAAGCGGTGTTCAAGGCCATCGAGGACCAATGGGGGCGGCTGGACATCCTCGTGCACTCCATCGCGTTCGCGCCGAAGGCCGACCTGCAGGGCGGCCTTCTCGACTGCTCGGCGGAGGGCTTCGGGCGCGCGATGGACGTGTCATGCCATTCCTTCGTCCGCATGGCGCGGCTCGCGACGCCGCTGATGACCGAAGGCGGCACCATGATCGCCATGAGCTACCTCGGGGCGCAGAAGGTCGTGCCCAACTACAACGTCATGGGGCCGGTGAAGGCCGCGCTGGAGGCGACCTGCCGCTATCTCGCCTACGAGTTGGGGCCCAAGGGCATCCGCGTGCATCCGGTGTCGCCCGGCCCGCTCAAGACGCGCGCCGCCTCGGGCCTGAAGGATTTCGACCTGCTGCTCACCGAAGCCGCGAACCGCGCGCCGGTGGGCGAACTGATCGACATCGACGATGTCGGCTTCGCCTGCGCCTACCTCGCGACGCCCTACGCTCGCAGGCTGACCGGCCAGACACTCTACGTGGACGGCGGTGTCAACATCATGGGCTGAATGCAGTGTTCGAAATGTCGACTCGGCCGGGTCTCCTGGCGCAGCTGACCGGCACCATGACTTCATCCGTGCTCTTGGCCTGCTTGCTCGGCACCGGCCACACGGTCAGCCCCTTCTGATGCTCCTGTCCCGGTCTGCGGGACCACTTGAGTTGCAGCCGCACCGGTACCAAAGGCCTCTGAATCCTCAGAAAGCAGTTTGTAGGCCAGCGCGCCGACGGCCACGATGAGCACAGCAATGGCGACCCTGCGAAATGCCATATCGACGTCGCTCTCGCGATATCGCTTCATGACGACCCCCTTTTCAAGAGTTGTCAAACGTTGGACGCGTCCGCAGCGCGGCACTGTCAGACAAATTCGCAGGTACACGTGGCGCTGATACGAAAAAAGCCGCCCGAAGGCGGCTACACGCAGGTCATCATCGGCGAGTCAGCTTGACCGCCTCCTGCTGCTCATGCACCCATCGCTTTCGAGGTCAATATAATACGTATTACTATCGGATTTTCGCCACGCAGAGCGGACCGCTCCAGGGAAGGTCTGCACGAGGCACCCGAGGTGCAGCAAGGCCGTTGGAAGCTGCTGGTTGGGCAAGCGCCGGCGCGACACAGTCAGAGCCATGGTGCGACCCATTTAACAGTCTGGAGAAATGATGCATGCGTGGTAGAAGAAGAATGAGTGCCATCGCCTTGAGTCTGGGTGCAGCAGCACTGCTGGCCTCCTGCGGCGGCAGCGCGCCGCCAGCTCCTTACGCACAAAGAAATATCGCAGCCACCCACGCTCAAGTGGCAGCACCCGCATGGCAAGCCTGCGAGCGCACATTCAAGGACTGGAAGGGGGCGGGGGCGGAATCCGATGCCAGCGTTCATCCCACGGAATGTGCCGTCCTGCAACTGCCGCTTGACTACCTCGATACCGGCGGCCAGACGTTGCAGATGGCCCTGCGCCGCCGTCCTGCCGGCAACCCGTCCGAGCGCATCGGATCGATCATCATCGAACCGGGCGGGCCTGGCGGCTCTGGCGTGGAGAGCGTGGAGGACTTCGCCGATGCCCTGTCCGCGCGGGTGCTGCAGCGCTTTGACATTGTGGGCTTCGATCCGCGCGGCGTGGGTCGCACCCGAGCGACTGGCGTGGACGAGAGAATTGCCGCCCTGCCCTGCGGTGGAGGCCTGGCCAGCTACATCGCGAACGACCTGAGCGACACGCGCCCCGCGAACGCGCTCACGTTGGAAGGCGCCGCCAAGGCCTACGCACAGACCTGCGCGGACAACGTCATCCTGCCGCACATGGGCACGATGAACGTGGTGCGCGACGTCGAGATGCTCCGTCGCGCGCTGGGCGATGCCCAACTCAGCTACTTCGGCATTTCGTACGGGACCGAAGTGGGGATCCTCTACGCCGAACTCTACCCCGCCCAGGTGCGGGCCATGATCCTTGACGGAGTTGTCAACCCGGCGCAGTCAGGTGCCGACATGCTGGTTCAGCAGGCGGTGAGCTGGCAGCAGGGACTGCAGCACTTCCTCGACTGGTGCGCGGTCCAAACGCGGGATGAGGACTGCGCGATTCGCAGTGATCCTTCGGCCCGCTTCCAAGCGATGCTGAACAACGCGCGCAATGACCCGGGCACCCTGGACTTCGACGGCGCACCCATTGCCCTGTCCACTGCCTGGGCAACCTTGATTCCGGTGCTCAGCATCTACAACGAAAACCCTGCCGTCTACGCCCATCTGGCGCGTGTCATCGATGCGGCCTCGCGCGCCCCCGCGGACTGGCACCTACTAAGCCAGGCTGCTTCCCTGGCGGCGAATGCCAAGACGATGGGACCCACCGTGTGGACCACCTGCCTGGACCAGCCCTTGCCGCCGGGCGATGCCTTCGAAGCCATCGTGGCGCGCGCCGTCGCAGCCGCACCGCTGACAGGCGCCGTTTCGGCCAACATTCAACGCCCTTGCGCACACCTGCCGGTCGCGCCTGATCCGGTGCCGACACACTATGCAGCGCACGGAACGCCACCGATCATGGTCTGGGGCACCACCGGTGACCCTGGCACACCCTGGAAGAGTTCGGCCGCAGTGGTGGCGAAGCTCGCCAACGCATCACTGTTCACCTTCGAGGCCCACCAGCATGTGGCGAAGGGCGGCGGCCCCGCGCGCCGCTCCTGTGTGGTGGATGTGCAATCGGACTACCTGCTGACGGCGACGCTGGTGCCGCAAGCAGGGGCTTGCGCCATGTGATGGCGACGCTGCGCGCCTCAACAATCGCTGCCAAGTTGCTTCACGCCCCCTCGCAGGTTCTGGTCTTTGCCTTGTTGGCATCACTCTACGGATGCGGCGGAGGGAGCGGCGACGGCTTGGTCGACCGTGCGTTGGCAGCAACGGACGACGGCAGGTTCATCGATGTTGGCGGTGGTCGCAAGATGTATCTGCGATGCCAGGGTCAGGGGGAGCCGACGGTCGTACTGTCCGGAGGGTATCGCGCCTCGGCCGACGACTGGGCCCTTCAGGATCGGCCCGGCCCCGCAGTCTTTCCGGAAGTGGCGAAGCTAACCAGGACCTGCGCCTACGACCGCCCGGGAACGCCGGTCGGCGAGCAGCCGAGCCGCAGTGATCCGATCGCGCAGCCGACCACTGCGGGGGACGCGGTGCGGGACCTCCAGGCCCTGTTGGCTGCCTCTGGTGAACCTGGCCCTTACGTGCTCGTTGGCCACTCCTATGGCGGCCTGATCGCCAAGCTCCATGCACGGATTCATCCGAGCGACGTGTCGGGCCTCGTGTTGGTCGATGCCCTGAGCGAGGGACTCCAGGACGCCGAGACACCCGAACAATGGGCTGTTCAGCGCGTGCTGGCGATGGGCGACATCAGCCGCGCGCCGGACGACTATCCCGCGTTGGAGCGGGTCGATGTCGATCTAAGCTTCGCGCAGGTGCGTGCATCGCCGCCGCTTCGGCCCATGCCGCTTTTCGTTCTGTCGGCCGACCGCGGCTGGGGGCCGCAGTTCGCCGAATTGGTCGCCTCTGGCCAATTGCCGGCAGACACGCCACCTGACTTTGGCTATGTCGTCGACGCTGCCCAAGGGCAGGCACAAGCGGGCCTCGCCGCCTCGGTGCCTGGCGCAAAACACATCACCCGCACCGACAGCGGTCACGAGATCCACAAGGAGCGAGCGCAATTGGTGGTCGACGCGACGCGCGAGGTCGTCGACGTTGTGCGCCAAGGCAAGACCAGCTTGCTGCCTTGAGGGATCGCGATTTGTTTTCGGTGTCAAAAGTGACGGATCGAATCCCCAGCCACGACGCCGCCCGAGCGCTGTAGCTCGTTGATTTCGCGAGCATTGCTGTTCACTTCTTTGCGGCGTATCGGCATGACGATCAGTATCGCGAAATAGTCTGGCGGGCAAAGTAATTCTGTCTGGACGAAGTCGACAGTTGTCCGAAGCCCGGCACTAAACTTTGGTTTCGCCGATCGAGATTCGGATGTCGACGTGATGTCGGTCGAATGAGTCCTGGCACTCCATTCGATTCAACCAGACTTCGAGACGACGACCCCATTGCGATCGAGTCCTGCAGCAGGAGGCCGGAGATTTGACAAAGATGTTGCGTGCGTGCATTGCGGGGATCTACGAGCATCCCACTCGAAAGGCACCGGACAAGACCGTTGCGCAACTGCATGCGGAGTGCGCCAAGGGTGCACTCGAAGACGCCGGACTGACCTTGCGAGACGTGGACGGCTACTTCTGCGCAAGGGATGCACCCGGGCTCGGTGCCAACAGCATGGCGGACTATCTGGGACTGACCCGACTCACCCACATCGACACGACCGACACGGGTGGATCCGCTTATCTGATCCACGTCGCGCACGCGGCCCAGGCGATCATGAGCGGCCGCTGCAAGGTGGCGCTCATCACCATGGCCGGACGGCCGCGATCTGAAGGCAGCGCGGGCGCCGACGTGGGCGCGCGCCTGCTGACTCCGACCGTCCCCGAGGTGCCTTGGGAAGTTCCCTATGGCCCCAACACGCTGAACCTCTACGCGATGGTGGCCGCGCGCCACATGTACGAATTCGGCACAACCAGTGAACAGCTGGCGTGGGTCAAGGTCGCAGCTTCTCATCATGCACAACACAATCCCCACGCCATGTTGCGCGATCCCGTCACGGTGGCGGACGTGCTGGCGTCGCCTCGCGTATCCGATCCTCTGGGCAAGCTCGACTGCTGCGTCGTGAGCGATGGGGGCGGTGCAGTGGTGCTGGCTCATCCGAGCATTGCCGGAAGCCTGAAACACCCGCGGATCCAGGTGATCGGTTCGGGAGAGTCGATCCAGGGCCAGCGCGGCGGCGCGATCGATCTGATGCGCTCCGGGGCCGCGATCTCCGGACCCATCGCCTTCGAGGAAGCGCGTGTCACGCCCCGGGACATCCGGTACGCCTCCCTCTACGATAGCTTCACGATCACCGTCATCGTCCAGCTCGAAGACCTGGGCTTCTGCGAGAAGGGCCGCGGGGGGTGGTTCGTCGCCGACGGCAACCTGATTTCAGGCATCGGATCGCTGCCTTTCAATACCGATGGCGGAGGGCTCTGCAACAACCATCCGGGCCATCGCGGCGGCATGACCAAGGTCATCGAGGCTGTCCGCCAGCTGCGGGGCCAGGCCCATCCAGCCGTTCAGGTCCGAGATTGCGACCTGGCGCTGGTGCAGGGCACCGGCGGCATGCTCGGCTCCCGCCACGGGAGCGCCACGATCATCCTGGAGAGGGTCTAGGTCATGTCGACGCCCTATGAAAATCGCGTGCTTCCGGGCGTGCTGGTCGACGCCGCCACCGAACGCCATTGGAATGCGGCGAAGGAAGGCCGTCTGATGGCTCCGCGCTGCGCCGATTGCCAGCGGCTGCACTGGTATCCCCGACCGTTCTGTCCCTTCTGCTTCGGCGACGTCGAATGGGAAGCGGTGTCCGGGCGAGGCGTCATCTACAGCGTGAGCGTGACCCGGCGAGCCGGTCCCGTGGCCTATGCCATCGCCTACGTCACGCTCGATGAAGGCTTCACCTTGATGACCAACATCGTCGATTGCGATCTCGACACTCTGACCATCGGACAACGCGTCGAGCTCTGCTTCAAGCCGGCCGAAGACGGCACACCCATTCCCGTGTTCACGCCCATCGTGGACCGGGACGCCCCTTTCTACGCAACGAGAGCATTCGAAACCCAAGGAGACAAACAGGAATGAAAGCCTTCACTCGGCGCAGCGCCATCGCCATTGCATTCGTCACGCTGGCCGCATCTCCGATGCATTCATCGGCGCAAGACAGCACGACGCGCTATCCCGATCGTCCGATCCGCATCGTGATCACCACGCAACCGGGGGGGTCGGTGGATGGCATGGCAAGGCTGATCGCCGAGAAGCTGGGCACCAGCTGGGGGCGGCCAGTCATCGTCGAGAACCGAGCGGGAGGCAACGGAGCCATCGCGACCAGTGTCGTTGCCAATGCGGCACCGGACGGCTACACGATCCTCTTCTCGCCCAGCAGCCTGGTTCAGACGCCGCTGCTGATGAAGAATCCCCCCTATCGGCTGGAGCAACTGACGCCGGTGGCCATGCTGACGATGGCGCCCTATGCCTTCGCCGTCGGGAAGCGGACGAAGGTCGATACCTTGGCTGATTTCATCGCCTGGACACGCGGCAAGCCGGACGGATCCACCTACGGCTCGGGCGGGGCCGGAAGCGCCGGCAACATCATGGGCGGCACGCTGGCCCGCGATGCGCAACTCAAGCTGACGCATGTGCCGTTCAAGGGCGAGTTGCCGGCGATCCAGGCCGTGATGGGTGGCGATGTGGATGTCGTCATGGGCGCGACGGGAACGCTGGCCGGGCTGGCGAAGTCCGGCGAGTTGCGGCTGCTCGCCGTGGCAGCCACCCAGCGGCTGCGCGACTACCCTGACGTCCCGACCTTCGCCGAACTCGGCTACCCGGCAGTGAGCCTGCCGGGCTGGTCCGTCGCGCTGGTGCCCGCGGGCACCCCGAGGCCGCTGGTCGACAAGCTGTCGGCCGAGCTCTCCCGCATCGTGCAACTGCCCGACGTCAGCGCACGCATCCACGGCTACGGTTTCCAGCCGCAGGGAAGCACGCCCGACGCAGCCCGGGCCTTCGTCGCCGAGGAACTGCAGCGCTGGCGGGTCGCCATCGAGGCGTCCGGCGTCTCCGTCGACTGAGCCGCGGTGCCCATGGTCCCCCAACTCACTGTCGACGGCCAGGCGTGGTCCACCGACGACATGCGCACTTTGGTCGCTGGCCTCTCGGCCCGCCTGCGCGGCATCGGAGTCTCGGAGGGCGACACGGTGGCAGCGATGCTGCGCAACGGTCCCGTCCACGTTGCCCTCGCGGTGGCCTGCCGCCAGGCGGGTGTCTACCTCGTCGAGATCAACTGGCACTTCAAGTCGGCGGAAGCGAGCTACTTGCTGGCCGACAGCCGGGCCGCCGCGCTCGTCGTGAACGAGGACCTGCTGACGCCGATCGCGACCGCCATCGGCGCCACGGTCCACGTCATCAGCGTGCCGGAAAACGATGCCGGCGAGCCTCCGGGCAGCCCCGCGCGAGCCGCGCTCCTCGGCGACGGAGCACCGTTGCCCCCGCGCAGCGCATCGAACAACAGCATCTTCTACACCTCCGGCACGACAGGCCGGCCCAAGGGCGTCCGGCGACTGCCGGTCGGGACCGACGCATGCGCCAGCATCGAGGCGGCGCAGCGGGAAGTGCACCGCACCGTCTTCGGCGTGACGGAGGCATCGCGCGCGCTGCTGAGCGCGCCGATGTACCACAGCTCCCCGCTGGCGTTCGTGCTCAACTGCTGCGCGAACGCCGCGGTCCTCGTGCTGGAGTCGCGATTCCAGGCCGAGCGTACCCTCGGCCTGATCGAGCAGCACCGGATCACCGAGGCCTACCTCGTTCCGACGATGTTCCAACGCCTCCTTGCGCTTTCCGACGCCGTGCGCACGAAGTACGACCTCTCCTCGCTTCGACACATCTCGTCGACCGGATCGCCCTGCCCCGCCGACACCAAGCGACGGATGATCGACTGGTTCGGTCCCATCGTCACCGAGGGCTACGGCGCCACGGAGACCGGCTTCGTCACCTTCATCGACAGCGCCGACTGGCTGCGCCGACCGGGCTCGGCCGGGCGTCCGGTCGGAAACGCCAAGCTGCGCATCGTCGATGAGTCCGGCGCGACGCTGCCCGCCGGCCAGATCGGGCTGATCTATGCGCGTCAACCCGCCATGCCTGATTTCGAGTACTTGGGCCACCCGACCGCTCGTGAGCAGATCGAAGCGGACGGCCTGGTCACGGCGGGCGACATCGGCTATGTCGACGACGCCGGCTATCTGTTCATCTGCGACCGGCAATCCGACCTGGTGATCTCGGGCGGCGTGAACATCTACCCGGCCGAGGTCGAGGCCGAACTCCTGACCATGCCAGGCATCGCAGACGTCGCGGTCTTCGGCATACCCGACGTGGAGTTTGGTGAAAGCTTGGCCGCCGCGGTCCAGATGCAGGCCGGAACGCGGGCCACCCCGTCCGAGGTGCAGGCCTATCTCGGTGACCGCCTGGCGAGCTTCAAGGTCCCGAAGACCATCGTCTTTCACGAGCGGTTGCCTCGCGATGAAAGCGGAAAGATCTTCAAGCGACGTCTGCGCGACGACTACTGGCAAGGCCATGCCCGGCGCATCTGACCACCGTCTCCCGTTCGCCCTTCCTCAAGTGACAACCATCCATGACTGAACAACTGAAGAATCGCACTTGCATCGTGACTGGCGCGGCCCAGGGTATCGGCCGGGCCATCGTCGAGCGCTGCCTCGCCATGGGCGCCAATGTCGTCGGTGTCGACATGAACAAGGACGCTCTGAATGCGGCGTTCGCGTCCCTCCCGCCGGACCGAGTGATGACCGCGACGGGCACAGTGGTCGATCCCGATCTGGCGGACCAGGTCGTCGGAGACGCCGTCGCCCGGTTCGGCAGCGTCGACGGCTTGGTCAACAACGCCGGCATCATCCGGCCCGCGATGATCGACAAGATGACGGATCGCCAGTGGCAGGAGGTTATCGACGTGCACCTGACGGGATCGTTCTACTGGACCCGTGCGGTGGGACGGCATCTGCTGGCGCGAGCAAAGGAGGGTGACCGGTCGGGTGGCGCGATCGTCAACATCTCGTCCGAGGGCGGCCGCAAGGGCGCCATCGGCCAGATCAACTACGCGGCCGCCAAGGCGGGGCTGCTGGGGATGACGATGACGGCGGCGCGGGAATGGGGCCGTTTCAATATCCGGGTGAACTCGGTGTGCTTTGGTGTCGTGGAGACCACGATGACCGAGGTGCTGCGCAGCCAGAAGTTCCGCGAATCCGTTCTGAACCAGATCCCGCTGGGGCGCTTCGCCGACAGCGGCGAGGTCACTCAAGCGGTCTGCTTTCTGTTGTCGGACGGCGCCAGCTACATTACAGGCCAGCACCTGGGTGTCAGCGGCGGGTTCCACATGACCAGCTGACCCGCCTCGGGATCACGGGCGGCCGTTGCGGGCGGGACTCTCGGGTCCTCCCACTCCGCACAAGATACAGGCCGAACTGGTCATCACTTCGATGGACATCCGATCCCTTCGCTACTTCGCCAACGTTGCACAGTCCGGGTCGTTCACGCAGGCCGCCCGCAACCTGCACATCGCCCAACCGGCGCTGAGCCAACACATACGGCGGCTCGAGGAGGAGATCGGCGAGCCCTTGCTGGTCCGGCATCCGCGCGGCGTGAAACCGACGGCCTCAGGCCAGGTGCTCCTCGAGCATGCCCGTCGCATCGTGCTCGATATCGAGTACGCGCTGGCGCAGGTGCGCCAGACCGCTACGGAAGCGGTGGGAACGGTGCATGTCGGCATGCCCGAATCGCTGGGGATGCGCATCGCCGCGCCGCTGCTGCAACGCACACGCGAGCGCTTTCCCAAGGTCTTCCTGTCGTTTCATGAAGCGGGACTGTCGAACCTGCCCGAAATGGTGGAGGACGGTGTCATTGATCTCGCAGTTGTCTACACGCCGGCCGTCAACATCGAGTCCCGGACCCGCTTGGTCGTGCCGGTGTCGATGTTCGCCGTGGGATGCGCCGGTTCATTTCCCCCCGCGAAGCGCAAGCGTCGCGGGAACGAAGAGCCCTCGATCGATCTGGAGGAATGCCTTGCGCTGCCGCTCGTGCTGGGCCCACGGGGCCAGTGGCATCGAGATCACCTGCAGAACCTCGCGCTGAAGCGCGGACTTGCCATCAACCTGATCGGCGAGGCCGATTCGCTCGCGCTCATGCTGCAGGCGGCCCGCACGGGCAGCGCGTACACGATCCTCACGTCCACCACCGCCGACGTCGCGCTGCGCGAAGGCGGCCTCTCCGGCGCGCGGATCCGGGGAGGCACGGCGGACCGGCCACTGTATGTCTACCAGTCGCTGAACAAGCCCGCGTCACGGGCAGTGCTGGAGGTGCGTGCGCTGATATTTCACGAACTCGAGCAGTTGGCAAAGCCGTCGGACCCAGCGCCGTGAATCCGCTCCGGCGAATCGCGAGGTAGTTCGCCGACGCAAGCGTCCAGTGGAAGTACTTCTACCGGGCCAAGCCGACTCCGGTGCCTCGTCCGCAGCAACTCAGTCCTGCTCGCTGGCTTTCTGAGTGATAGAGACACGACGCGAACTCACTCGGTCCGGCGCTGCCATTGCGACAGAACTGAAAGTGAACACTGGAGCAAGGCGTGCCCGGATGGGTCTCCTTGGCAGAGGGAAATCGCGCATGGAAATACGCGATGAAAACTGAACACGCTTCGCGGGTCGCTCCCCTAGACTTGTCCCGATCAAAGGGCTGGCAGCCGCAGGCCGAGTGTCTTGCTGCAACCCATGATCAACGCGCGCCCCCTTCATTCTTGCATGCTGACTTCCTCCTCCTGCACCCCACCTCGGCAGCGGCGCGTGGACCCGCAGCATGTGCACCACCGAACGAGAGGCCGGCACCTCGCCCATTGGGGCATTCATTTCCACTTTGCAAGGTTCCATTGAAAAACACACCCAAGGCTGCGAAGCCGACCAGGCACTTGAAGGGCCTCCGCCACCTGTCAGCCATGGCAGCACTCGGTACTGCATCGACCCTGGCTCTGGCTCAAGGAGCRACCAACGAGGAGCTTGCAAAGTCGGCGCAGAACCCGCTGGCCAACATGATCAGCATTCCGTTCCAGCTCAACACGAACTTCAACACCGGGCCGCTAGGCAAGACGCAAGACGTGCTGAACATCCAGCCGGTGGTGCCCTTCAGCATCAACAGCGACTGGAACCTGATCACGCGCACCATCTTCCCCCTGATCTGGCAGCCGCCCATGGCATCCGGTCAAGGCTCCACCTTCGGTCTCGGTGACACCCAGCTCAGCGCCATCCTCTCGCCCAAAGCGGCGGACAACGGCTGGATCTGGGGTGTGGGTGCCATCACGCAGTTGCCCACGCACACTTCCGACGAACTCGGCAACGATCGTTGGGGGCTCGGTCCCACCGCTGTTCTGCTGCATTCCGACAAACAGAGCCCATGGGTGTTCGGCGCTCTGGTCAATAACATCTGGTCGGTCTCGAGTTCGTCCACCGCTCCCAAGATCAATCAGCTCACCATCCAGCCATTCCTCAACTACAACCTGCCAGGCGGCATGTACCTGACCACTTCGCCCCTGATCACTTCCAACTGGGAAGCGGCGAGCGGACAGAAGTGGACCGTGCCGATGGGTGGTGGAATCGGCAAGATCTTTCGCGTGGGCAACCTGCCGCTCAACACGCAGATCAGCGCCTACTACAACGTGGTTCGTCCCGACTACGCGCCGTCATGGTCGCTGCGCCTTCAGGCGCAGGTGTTGCTTCCGAAGTAGGTTCGTCTTCTGATCGGCGGATTTGGTTTGCGGATTCAACCGGTCGGACCGTCAAGACCTGGGAGACCGACCGTGCTCCGTCGAAGAAGGTAGCTGTCCATGATCCAGCCGTGCTCCTCGCGGGCCGCTGCGCGAAGCGCAGAGATGCGTGGTCCGGTGCTGGCCAGAGGGCCGGCAAGAAGCAACTGGCACGGCATCCCGAGATAGGCTGCCCAATAGATCTCGATGCCCTCCGGGGGCAGAACCTGGAAAGCGCAGCCACCGTCGAGCAGGACCACGACCGTGTCCAGGCCTGCGGGCCAGCCGCCGGCCCGCAACTGACGTCCCGTGGTGATCAGTACCGAGGCGCCCAGCGTGTTGAGCGGGATGGCGTGTGCGGCGGTCAGCAACTGAACGCTGCTCAGGCCGGGAATCACCTCGACCCGCAGCGCCATGCCAGCCGCTTGCAACCGTTCGGCGATGCGCAGGCTGGAGTCGTAGAGGGAGGGGTCTCCCCAGACCAGCAGTGCCACACGACCGCCCTGAGGCAGGCATGTGGCGATCTGCCCCGCCCACACGGCGGCAATGGCCGCGTGCCACGCTTGCACGCCATCGAGATAGCTGGGCGCGGCGACATCGCGCACGGGCAGGTCGAACTCGACCAGTCGGGCCTGGCCGTCCAGATGGGTCGCGCAGACCTGGCGGCGCAACTCGGCGAGATCGGTCTTGTCGGCGCCCTTGCGCGGAATCAGGACGAGGTCGGCGCGCTTCAGTGCACCGACGGCCTGGAGCGTGAGATGCTCGGGATGGCCGGTGCCGATGCCAATCAGCATCAGCTCGATCGTGGGAATGGCATCCATCAGCGGGTCTGCGCGGCAATCGGCCAGCTCGTGGTCAGGCCGCGTGGTGCAGGCGCCGCGCCAGCAGCACCGACCCGCCCTGCCCTGCCCGACCGCGCAGCCCCTTGGCTGCTGCCAGCACGGCCAGGTCGACCAGCGGCTCCAGCAGTACGACCGTCATGTAGGCGGCGCCGAAGCTGCCCACGGCTTGCAGCGTCTCTGCCCCGAAGCCGCGGCCGTAGATCGTCCAGAAAGCCACCCAGGCGACGATCCCGCCCTGGAACACCACCGACATCTTGAGCACGTGCACGTAGCCCAGCTCGACATAGGGAAGCCTGGCGGGCAGCACCCGCTTGGCCACCGCCTGCATGGCGAACAGCGCGGCCAGCAAGGTGGTGACGTTCATGCCGTACTGCGGCAGGTCTTGCGGCTCGAAGAACAGGCTCTGCAGCGCCAGCCCCGCGGCCAGGCCGATGGCGGTGGGCGCTGCGCCCAGAATCAGGAACAGCGACGAGCCCAGGATCAGGTGAACCTCGGACACGCCGACCGGCACGTGCGGGAACACCTCGAAGAAGACGAAGACCAGCATGGCGGCGAGCACGCTGCGCAGCGCGAGCGAGCCCGCACCTTCCTCGCGAATGTGGTTGAGGGACAGCTTCACTGCATAGAGCGCGCAGGCGCTCGCCGTGGCATAGGACAGCAGGATCTTGCTGCCGTCGACGATTCCGGGTTCCATGTGCATGGCGGGGGCTCCTTGAGGTGAGTGCAGTCCGGCGAGCGGCGCTGCGAGGGGGTGGATGGAAAAGGATGAACGAACGGAAATGGCAATCTCAGGTGACTGGCGAGCCTCCCGTCTCGGCGCGCGTCGGCCGGAATCGCCGGTCGTAGTCGCCGGCATAGAGGCGGCTTTCGGTGAAGCCTTCTGCGGCCAGTGCGGGGCCGACGAGTATCAGCGCGGTGCGTTCCACGCCCTCGCCCATCGTCGCCTCGATGCTGGCCAAGGTCGCGCGGAAGATCTGCTCGTCCGGCCAACTCGCGCGATAGACCACGGCCACCGGACATTCGGCGCCGTAGAACGGCACCAGTTCCGCCACCACCTCCGCCAGCTTGTGGATGGACAGGTGCAAGGCCAGCGTGGCTCCGGTGGCGGCAAAGCCAGCCAGGGTCTCGCACGACGGCATGGGCGACGCGCGCCCGGAGGTGCGCGTCAGCACCACCGACTGCGCCAGGCCCGGCAGCGTGAGCTCGGCACCCAGCGCGGCCGCCGCGGCGGCGAACGAGGGCACGCCAGGCGTGACTGTGTAGGGGATGCCGGCGGCCCGCAGGCGGCGCAATTGCTCGCCCATCGCCGACCAGACGGACAGGTCGCCCGAATGCAGTCGCGCCACGTCCTGCCCTGCGGCATGGGCGGCGACGAATTCGGCGACGATGGCGTCGAGATCGAGCGGCGCGGTGTTGACGATGCGCGCGCCGGGTGGACAGTGCGCCAGGATTTCTTCGGGCACCAGCGAGCCGGCATAGAGGCAGACAGGGCAGCGGCCGATCAGGTCGCGCCCGCGCAGGGTCAACAGGTCTGGCGCACCGGGACCGGCGCCGATGAAGTGGATGGTCATGGTCGAAACTCCGGTTGTTGTGTTCGCGCGGCGATCGCGCAGGTGGCAAGGCGGTCGGTCGACACCACGCGTGGATGAAGCAGCGAGACGCCCGGACCGCCGTGGATCAGGGCTGCCGCCAGGGCCGCGGCTTCGGCGGTGCTGCCGCTGCCGCGCAGCACACGCACCGTGGCGTGGTCGGTCAGGGTGGCGGTGGCGTTCATCCGCGCAGCCTCCACGGCGCACACCGGCACGCCCAGCGCATCGGCCAGTGCGCGCAGGCACGGTGCGTCGGCCTTGTCTTGCGCGGTGGCAAGCAAGGCAATCGACTGCACCGCCACCGTGGGTTGCAAGGCCGCGGTCGCGTGCGCCAACGCGTCGCGCAGCGATGCCAGCGTCGCGCCGTGTCTGAAACCGAAGCCCGCCACCATCATCGCGTCGCACTCCATTGCACGATCGGGTAGGAAGCGCGCCAGGCGCGCCGCGTCCCCAATGGCGCGGCCTCCGCCAACTCGATGCGCGTCAGGCTGCCGCCGGCGCGCGCGTGCCAGTCGGCGAGCAGCGCTTCGGATTCGAGGGTCACTGCATGGGCGACCACGCGGCAGCCTCGCGGAAGCAGGCGCCACAGATGCACCAGCAGCGCGTCGCTGAGTCCGCCGCCGATGAAGACCGCATCCGGCGGCGGCAGGCCGGCCAAGGCGTCGGGTGCGCGGCCTGTCACCAATGCGAGCCGATCGACGCCCAGCCGGTCGGCATTGGCACGCAGCCGCATCGCGCGCTCGGGGTCGCCCTCGATGGCCACGGCCTCGCACCTCGGATGCGCCAGCAGCCATTCGATGCCGATCGACCCGGAGCCCGCGCCGATGTCCCACAGCCGCTCGCCGGGCCGCGGTGCCAGGGCGCACAGCGCCAGGGCACGCACCTTCTGCTTCGTGAGCTGGCCGTCGTGCGCAAATGCGTCGTCCGGCAGGCCGGTGCTGCATGGCATGGCCATGCCCGTGCCGGCCACCTGCAAGGCCACGGCCACCGGATGCCGCACATCGGCCAGGTCGAAGGCGGATGCAGCGACGTCGCGCCGCCGCTCGTGCGGGCCACCCAGTGCTTCGAGCACGCTCATCGCGCTGGCGCCGAAATCGTTGTCGACGAGATAGCGCGCGAGCGCCGCCACTGCGGCACCGTCGCGCAGCAGCAGCAGCAGCCGCTCGCCCGTGTGCAGGTGCGGTCGCAGGCGCGCCAGCGGCGCCGCGTGCAGACCCAGGCAGGTGAGGTGCTCCAGCGGCCAACCCAGGCGCGCAGCCGCCAGGCCGAATGTCGATGCAGCGGGCAGGGCATGCCATTCGTGCGCGCCGAGATGGCGCGTCACCGAACTGCCCGCGCCGAACCAGAACGGGTCGCCGGAGGCCAGCATCGCCACGCGGCGGCCGCGCTGTGCCAGTAGGATCGGGATGCCATCGGCGAACGGCACCGGCCATTCGAGCCGCTCGGCGCGGAGATGGGGCAGCAACGCCAGATGCCGGGCGCTGCCGGCCACCAGTTCGGCCGCATCGAGTGCCGCGCGACTGGCGGAAGGCAGGCCCTCCCAGCCGTCTTCGCCGAGTCCGATGATCGTCAACCACGGGGTAGTTTCAGTGAATTCAGCCATGCGCAATGTCCTGGTCCTGGGCGGCACGCTCGAAGCGAGCGCGCTGGCGCGGGCGCTCGCCGAACGAGGCGAACGCGCCGTGCTGTCCTATGCCGGCCGGGTGACCCAGCCCAAGGCGCAGCCCATCGCCGTGCGCGTGGGTGGCTTCGGTGGCGTGAGCGGCCTGGTGCGCCATCTGCGCGAAGAGCAGGTGACGCACGTCGTGGACGCCACCCATCCCTTTGCCGCGCGCATGAGCGCGAACGCGGTCGCGGCTTGCGCGCAGTGCGGCCTGCCCTTGCTGGCCCTGACTCGCCCCGGCTGGCAGGCCGGCCCTGGCGACCGCTGGCAGTCCGTGCCCGACCTTCCCGCGGCTGTCGCCGCGCTGAGCGGGCCGCCGCAACGCGTGATGCTGGCCCTGGGCCGGATGCATCTGGCCGCCTTTGCGGCACAGCCGCAGCATCACTACATCCTGCGGCTGGTCGACCTGCCCGAGGTGCAGCCGCCCTTGCCGCAGCACACGGTCATCGTCTCGCGCGGACCCTTCGACATGGCGGGCGACATCGCCCTGCTGCGCGCGCACTGCGTGGACATCCTCGTCTGCAAGAACGCCGGCGGCACCGGTGCAGAGGCCAAGCTGCACGCTGCCCGCGAGCTCGAACTGCCGATCGTGATGGTGGCGCGGCCACCGCTGCCCGCGCGACAGGAAGCGACACGCGTGGCCGAGGTGCTGCAGTGGCTGGAGGCAGCGCATCATGCGGCCCCCTCGGGCGGCGCCGAGCGCGGCGTGTAGACCCAGGGTCGGCCCTCGCGGGCAATGACCCGCGTCAGGCTGGAGCCGACGATGACGACGGTGCGCATGTCGGCCATCTCCGGCTGTGCATCTTGGAGCGCGACCACGCGGAGGGTCTCGTCGGGCGTGGACACGGCGCGGGCGAAGATCACCGGACGCGCCGGGCTTCCCGCCGCATCGCAGGCCTCGCGCAGGACCGCCAGCGTTCGCGCGAATCCTTCCGGCCGCGCCAGCGAACGCGGGTTGTAGAAGGCCATCGCGAAATCGGCCTGCACCGCCAGCCGCAGGCGGCGTTCCACCAGCGCCCAGGGCTTCAGGTTGTCCGACAGATTGATGGCGCAGAAGTCGTGGCCCAGCGGCGCTCCGGCGCGCGCGGCGGCGGCCAGCATCGCGGTGATCCCGGGCAACACGCGCACGTCCAGCAGGCGCCAGGCCGCATCGCCGGCTTCCACCGCCTCGAACACCGCGGAGGCCATCGCGAACACACCCGGGTCGCCCGACGACACCACCACCACGCGCCGGCCTTCGGCGGCCAGGCGCAAAGCGTGGGCGGCGCGTTCCAGCTCGACGCGGTTGTCGCTCGCGTGCAGCCTGAGTCCGGCGCGCGGCGCCACCCGGGCCACGTAGGGGATGTAGCCGACCACGTCGGTGGCATCGGCCAGGGCCGCGCTCACCTCGGGTGTCACGCAGCCATCGGCGCCCGGGCCGAGCCCGGCGATGACCAGCCAGCCTGCTGCCAAGCTCATCAGGCGACCTCCGTGCTGCGCACTGCGGTGCGAGCGCCTTCGGGCGGCCGGGCGGCGCTCATTCGGAAACCTCCGTGCTTCGCACTCCGGTGCGATTGCCTTCGGGCGGCCGGGCGGCGCTCATGGCCGCCGTCCTTGCCCATGCACCAGCACGATCGAAAAGTAGGGCGTGACGCGGCCGTCGGCCTCTGCGAGCCGCATCACTTTCTGACCCGGCATGGTGGCGAACTCGACCAGCCAGGCGTCCTGCAGTCGACCCGCCGTCGTCAATGCACGGCGCACCTTGTCGATGTGGCGACCGATCTTCATGACGACCAGCGCCTCGCTGTCGGCCATGTGGCGCGCGAGCCGGGATTCGGGCAGCGTGCCCATCAGCACGGTCAGCACGTCGTCGCCCCAGGTGATGGGCTGGCCGGTCGCCGTCCATGCACCCGACATGCCCGTGATCGCCGGCACCACCTGCACCGGGTGGGTCTCGACCAGCCGGGTGTAGAGGTGCATGAACGAGCCGTAGAAGAATGGATCGCCCTCGCACAGCACGACCACGTCGTGGCCGGCGTCCGACAGCGCCCGCAGCTGTGCCGCGCATTCGGCATAGAAGGCGGACAGCAGTTGGTTGTAGGCCGGATCGTCCACCGGGATCTCGGTGGTGACGGGGTACTCCATCGCGAGTTCCGTCACCCCTTCGGGCAGCAGATCGTCCACGATGCGGCGCGCCTGCCCGGGCCGGCCGGCCTTGCGGAAGTAGGCGACATGGGTCGCGCGCTGCAACAGGCGGTGCGCGCGCACGGTCATCAGGTCCGGATCCCCGGGGCCCAGGCCCAGTCCGTACAGGGTGCCGCGCGGGTTCATTCGAGACGACTCCCCAGCGCGTTGATCGCCGCCACCGTGATGGCGCTGCCGCCCAGGCGGCCGGCCACGATGCAACAGGGCGCGGGCTGTTCGGCCCACAGCGCGTCTTTCGATTCCGCCGCGCCGACGAAGCCGACCGGACAACCGATGATCGCCGCGGGCCGCGGGCAGGCCGGATCCTGCAGCATGTTCAGCAGATGGAACAGGGCCGTCGGTGCGTTGCCGATGGCGACCACGGCGCCTTGCAGCCGAGGCCGCCACAGTTCCAGCGCGGCGGCAGAGCGGGTGGTCGACATGGCGGCGGCCAGACCGGGCACCTCCGGGTCGTGCAAGGTGCACACCACCTCGTTGCCGCCCGGCATGCGCGAGCGGGTCACGCCCTCGCTGACCATGCGTGCATCGCACAGGATGGGTGCGCCGGCCGCCAGCGCCGCTCGCGCCGCGCGAGAGAAGCCGGGCTGGAAGCGCAGCTGGGCTTCCAGCCCGATCAGGCCGGCCGCGTGGATCATGCGCACCGCGACGGGCTCGTCGTCGGCATCGAAGCGCGAGAGCTCGGCCTCGGCCCGGATCATGGCGAAAGAGCGACGGTAGATTTCCGCGCCATCGGTTTCATAGACGTGCATCAGGGCATTCCGATGAGTGAGCACAAGGCTTCAGGGGGCAGTCGGGTCTGCACGGGCGCATCCCAGGCGCAGCCGTTGCGCACCAGATCGAAGGCGCCGTTGCGGCCCACCAGGGTGGCATCGGCCGGGCGCGCACGTGCGCAACCCTTGGCGCAGCCGGACACATGCAGGCTGCGGGGTGCAGCGCTGCCCACAGCATCCAGCCCCGAAGCGAGCGCGCGGGCGACGGCATGGGTCGCCACTGTCGCCGAGGCGCACGAGGGCGCGCCCGGGCAGGCATCGACGCGCAGCAAGGGATCTTCGGCCACGGTGATGAAGGCCTTCGCCTCGCACCACCGGCCCCCTTCCAGAACCAGGGCGCGATGCGGCGTCAGGCGCAGCCCCACGGCGCCGCTGTCGCGCAGCAGCGTGGCGAGGGCCGCAGCCTCGATCTGCCCAAAAGGCACGCCGTAGACCGGGCCGAGCGAGGACATGCCGGGTGCGGGCAGCGAGGCCGAGGCGGCCGCGGGTTCGAGCGGCTGCGGGCCATCGGCCCAACTGAAGATCTGTTGATGGCGACGCATCCGCCGCGATGCCGGCTCGACCCCCTTGGCCGTCGCCGCAAACCAGGCGGCCATCGCAAGGGCCGCATCCACCGCCCCGGCGCGGGACACGGGATGACCGGCCGCGGCGCCGTCGGCGCGCACCAGCAGGCCACCCGAGCGGGCCCGCTCGATGCGCACGTCCGCCGGGGCCGCAGCCAGGACCGGCGCCGGCCCCGCATCCACTGCGAACCCGAACTTGGACGGCAGCGCGGGCAGCTCGTTCAGGCGCGACAACAATTCCGTGGCGATGCCTTCGGTGTCATCGCCCGCTAGCCAGCAAGGCGCCACGAGAACCGGCGGCCAGGCTTCTCGCGTGGCGTCCGCATCCGCCAGGCCCAGGGCGCAGAGTGCATCGACCACCGCGCCGTGGTCGTCCGGCTTCACGCCACGCAACTGCAGATTGGCGCGATGGGTCAGGTCGATGAGCCCCGAGCCCAGGCGCCGTGCCAGCTCGCACAGACCCAGGGTCTGCGCGCGCGTCAAGCGCGCCAGCTGCGGCCGGACACGCACCAGCAGGCCATCGCCGGAAGCCATGGCGCGATGCGCGCCGGGGCACCAGCCCTTGGCGGCGGGGCGCAGTCCGGTCGGTTCGGCGTGCGAACCCGCTTCGGAAGGATCGGGAAGTGTCATGCGCGCACGCCTCACGCCACCACGGCCGACAGGAACGGCGGCAGCTTGGCAAGGATGCCGCTGCGCAGCCGCTCGGGGCGCTGGCTGCGCGGCAGCGCGCCGTCGACGCTGCGCGCGTGCAGGTCGGCACACGCCAGGACCTGGGCCGCCGTTTCGGGATCGGCGAGCAGATCGCCGAAGAAGTAGGTGGGCTTGCCGGCGGCTTGCAACGCCACCGTGCAGGCCCTCGAGCAACCGCTCATGCAGGCGATGCCGCGCACCTGGACTCCGGTACGGAGGTCTTCGCACTGCAGCATCTGCACGTTGTCCAGCAGGATCTGGCCGGCCGCCGGCACATCGCGCGACGCTCCCGCAGGTCGGCAGGTGGTGCAGACGATGACTTCGGTGACGGGTGCGGCGGGCGCTGGGTGAGCTGCGTGGGACATGGTTCTTTTTTTTGAGGGGGGTCACTCGGATCGGCTGGCGAGGCGATGTTCCGCGCCCCAGCGCTGCGCCCAGGCGGCGCAGCGGCCGATGGCGCGCGCGGGTTCGTCGAAGTCGACGATGACGACATGCCGCGCGGCCTCGGGTGCCGCCGGCTGCTCCACGGTCCGGCCATCGGTCAGCAGCCAGAGCCAGGATTCCGCGGGGCCGTCGCGGCGCTCGGCGCGGCGCAGGACCTTGTCGGCCTGAGCCAGGGCATGCGCCAGCGGCGTGCCCCCGCCACCGCCCAGCGCTCGGACTTTTTCCCTGCAAGACGCGCGCGCCCGACCGGGCGGCAGCCGCAGCTCGACGCCCTGACCGCCAAAGCTCAGCATGGCCACGCTGTCGCCGGCGCGCGCTGCCTGCTCGATCAGCCAGGTGGCGTGGCCCTTGGCCAGCGCCAATCGCCCGCGCTGGCGCATCGAGCCGGAGGTGTCGAGCACGATCAGGTGCAGGCGCGCCGGTTGCACCGAGCGCTGGCTGTAGCGCAGATGGCCGCCTTGCAAGGGCTGCGGGCCCTTGGCCAGCAGGGTGGGCAACCATGCGATGGCAGCCCGCGAACGCCCGGCATCCGGATGTGCAGGCGGCGCCAACCATGGTGGCCCCGCTGGATTCAGCCACCGCAGACCTCCGCGCCCGGCGCGCATGAGGCGGCTGCGGTGGCTCACGCTTTTTTTGCGGGCCACCCTCCTTCGGGCCGCACGCGGGCAGTGGCTTCGGGAATCGGCGGCAGCGCGCCCCAGTCGCCCATGGGGGAACTGTTGGCGGATGGTGTGGAACTGCCGGTGGACGTCGGCGCTGCCTGCCGCATGTCGGCTTTCGGCTCTGGCGCCGGGCTGTCCCTGCCCTCCTCCCGTCGATGGGCCAATGCCAGTTCCGCCACCGCATCCACGTCGTCCGTCGTGACTTCGGAGCGACCCTCGAAAGCAGCAAGCGCGCGCGCCGCTCTCAGCATCACCAGGTCGGCCCGCATCCCGTCCACGCCAGCCACGAGCGCGCATTCCGCAGCGCGCTGCAGCACGGCATCCGACCACGCCAGGCGCGCCAGCCCGGCCTGGGCCGCAACGACCGCCGCGGCCAGACGGGCCTGTTCACCGGCATGTGCTTCGGCCACCCCGAGCGGGTCTTCGTCGAAGCGCAGACGCGCACGCACGATCGCCATACGCTGGGCGGCTTCGCTCGGGTTGGCCAGCGCCACCGACAGGCCGAAACGATCCAGCAGCTGCGGGCGCAGTTCGCCTTCCTCGGGATTCATGGTCCCGACCAGCACGAAGCGTGCGGCGTGCTGTTGCGAAATGCCGTCGCGCTCCACGGTATTCACGCCGCTGGCGGCGACATCGAGCAACGCGTCGACCAGCGCGTCGGGCAGCAGGTTGACTTCATCGACGTACAGCACGCCATGGTGGGCACGCGTCACGAGGCCCGGTGCCAGGCGCAGCCGCCCATCGCGCAGCACGTCCTCGACGTTCAGCGTTCCCACCAGCTGCTCGACGGTGGCGGACAGCGGCAAGGTGACGAAGGGCGCGGCCGATGAAGCCGGCGTAGGCGGAAGCAACGCGGCCAGGGCCCGCGCCGCGGTCGACTTCGCGGTGCCGCGCGGTCCGCTGATGAGCACGCCGCCGATACCGGGGTCGATGGCCGCGAGCAACAGTGCGCGTTGCAGCATGGGTTGACCGATCAGCGCACTGAACGGGAAGGTCGTTCGACTGGCGGCCTCGAGCCTCGGGCCGGCGATCGCTTCGGTGGAATGGAATGTCATCAGAGCGGCCCTTCGCCGTGTTCTTCGAGCCGGCGCTCCAGCGCCAGAAGGTGGTGTTCGATGCGTTCGCGGTGGTCGCCCGCCTCTTGCCACAAGCCACGCCGCATCGCGTCCAGCAGCCGTTCGCCAATGCTGCGCAAGGCGAGCGGGTTGTGCCGCTGCAGGAACTCGCGCGTCTTGTCGTCGTGCAGGTAGGCATCGGCCACCAGCGCGTACTGGTGGTCGCCGACCACGCCCGTGGTGGCGCTGTACGCGAACAGGTTGTCCACGGTGGTGGCGATCTCCGCCGCGCCCTTGTAGCCATGCCGGCGCACGCCGTCCAGCCACTTCGGGTTGACGGCGCGCGATCGCAGCACGCGCGCGACCTCTTCGCGCAAGCTGCGGATACGCGGCGACCCCGGCACGCTGAAATCGCCGTGGTAGAGCGCAGCCGGTGCGCCCGCAAGATGCGCCACGGCGGCCGCCATCCCACCCTGGAACTGCGCGTGATCGGCAGCGTCGAGCACGTCGTGCTCGCGGTTGTCCTGGTTGTGCAGCACCGCATCGAGTTGTCCCAGTCGCTGCTCGAACGAGGCGCGCGCGGCAACACCGTGTTCGCCCTGCCCGTAGGCAAAGGCGCCGGCCTGCAGATAGGCCTGGGCGATGTCGGCGCCGTGTTGCCATCGACCGCTGTCCAGCACCTCCTGCACGCCCACGCCGTAGCCGCCGGGACGCGGGCCGAACACGCGCCACGTGGCCTGGCGCTGTGCCTGGTCGACCGGTTGGCCGGCCGCCAGGGCCTCGGCGGCTTCGCGTCGAACGCGGGCCCGGATCGGATTCACCTCGTCGGATTCGTCGTCTTCGCTGATCGCGGCCACGGCGCGCACGGCCGTGTCGAAGAGGTCGATCACGTTGGGAAAGGCATCGCGGAAGAATCCCGACACGCGCAGGGTCACGTCCACGCGCCGCCGATGGCGGATGGCCATCGGCAGCACTTCGATGTCGATCACCCGCGCGCTGCCGTCGGCCCACTTCGGCCGCACGCCCAGCAGCGCGAAAGCCTGCGCCACGTCTTCGCCACCGGTGCGCATGGTGCTCGTGCCCCAGACGGACAAGCCCACCTCGCCAGGCATCGCGCCGTGGTCCTGCAGGTGCCGCTCGACCAGTCTTTCCGCCGCGGCCGCGCCCATGGCGTAGGCCGTGGGCGTGGGCACGGCACGGGTGTCGACGCTGTAGAAGTTGCGTCCCGTGGGCAGCACGTCGGGCCGGCCGCGCGACGGCGCGCCGCTCGGGCCGGGGGGCACGAAGCGTCCGGCCAGGCCGCGCAGCAATTGCGTCATTTCCTGCGGACCGCAGGCATCGAGACGGGGGGCCAGCACCTCTTTCAGGCGCTGCAGCACCGGTGCCGCATGCGGCCAGGCATGGACATCGAAGGCATCATGCGCCGCGCCCGCCCGGGTGTCGCCGGGCACCGCCTGCGCCGCCACCAGTTGCGCGGCCAGAAGCTCCAGCCGCTCGCGCGTGTGGCCGGCGTGGCGCCATGCCTCGGAACTGAGCGCCTGCAAGGCCTTCGGACGCGGGCCTTGCCACGGCGCTGCCCAGTCCGGCCCCAGCGCGCTGAAGCCGTCCGCGCCCTCCACGCCAAGGTCTTGCGCCAGCGCGACCAGCAGGCTCTTCTGGCTGGCGGCCGTGCCGCCCGGAAAACGCGCCAGCGCCAGCAGCGTGTCGATGCGCTGGCGGCCTTGCGGCGAACGCCCCAGCACATGCAAGCCGTCGCGAATCTGGGATTCCTTGATCTCGCAAAGATAGGCGTCCAGCCCCTGCAGCAGGCTCTCGCGGGCGCCCTCGTCGGTCGGCGGCGCGAAACCCAGTTCCTCGTGCAAGCCTTCGCGCACGGTGCGCCCGAGGATGTCCTCGCGCAGCAGCCGCGCGCGTCGCGGGTCGAGCGACAAGGCTTCGTAGTACTCGTCCATCTGCCGCTCCAGCTGCTGCAGCGGGCCATAGGTCTCGGCGCGCGTCATCGCCGGCATCAGGTGGTCGATGATCACGGCCTGGGTACGCCGCTTGGCCTGGCTCCCTTCGCCCGGGTCGTTGACGATGAAGGGATAGAGATGCGGCAGCGGGCCCAGGATGGCATCGGGCCAGCACGTCTCGCTCAGTGCCACGCTCTTGCCCGGCAGCCACTCGAGATTGCCGTGCGTGCCCACATGCACCATCGCGTCGACCGCGAAGGCGCGGCGCAGCCAGAAATAGAAGGCCAGGTAGTGGTGGGGCGGCACCAGGTCCGCGTCGTGGTAGGTGGCCGCCAGGTCCACGGCACGCCCGCGCGCCGGCTGGATGCCGACGAAGACATGACCGAAGCGCAGGCCGGCAATCGTGAAGCGCCCGCTGCGCAGCGTCGGCTCTTGCTCGGGCGCGCCCCAGCGGGCATTGACCGCCGCCCTGCTGTCGGCGGGCAATCGATTGAAATCTTCCAGGTAGTCGGCCAGGGAGAAGCTCTGCGCGGCGGGCCGGGCGTCGTTGGCGTCGCTGTTGTTGGTGATGCCGCGCAACAGCGCTGCGATCAGGGCGTCGCCGCTGGCGGGCAGATCCCCGGTCAGGTACCCCGCGGCCCGCAGCTCCTGCAGCACGGCCACGGTCGACGCCGGCGTGTCCAGGCCGACGCCATTGGCGATGCGCGCGTCGTCGATCGGGTAGTTGGCCAGGATCAGCGCGATCCGCTTGTCGGCGTTGGGCTTGTCGCGCAGCACGCACCAGCGGCGTGCCAGTTCGGCCACGAAGGCCATTCGGCCGGGCTCGGCCTGGTAGCGAAGCACGTCGAGCTCGGTGTGTTCGCAGCGCCAGGCCATGCCCTTGAAACTGATGGCGCGCGTGAGGATGCGCCCATCCACCTCGGGGAGTACCACCTGCATGGCCAGATCGCGCGGCGCGAGGCCGTGCGGGTCGGCCAGCCATTGCTCCTGCGTGCCGCCGGCGGTGATGAGCTGCAGCACGGGGGCGTCCCCGGCCAGCGTGGCGAGCGACATGTCGCCGTCGCCTGCGCTCCCATCGTCGCGGCCGTCGATCGACGCGACCGCGAAGTTGGTCGCGTTCAGCACGATCGCCACGCGATGTTCCGCGACCAGGGCCTGTACCGCGGCGTGGCTGTCGGGGTTCTTGAGTGAATCCACGGCGAGTGCCAGCGCGTTCAGGTCGGCGGCCGACAGCGCTTCCAGCATCGCGTCGAACACCGCCGTGTTGCCCGCCTGCAGATGGGCGCGGTAGAACAGCAGCAGCGCCACCGGCGCGCCGGCCTTCCACGTGGTGCGGCCGGCGGCCTCCGGTGGCCGATAGCGCACGGCCGAAGGCAGGGGCACCGGCTGCGCCGGCCGGCTGCCCAGCCCGAACGCCGCATGGCCGATCAGCGAGAAGAAGGCCTTCGCGTTGGCCAGCCCTCCTTCGCGCAGGCAGCGCCAAAGATGGCGGCAATCGTCGTGCGGCGCGCTGCTGCGCATGAGCAGCTGCACGTCTTCGAAGGCATCGCCCGAGAATATCGCCAGCCATTGACCGCGTTCGCGCGCCGAGGACATGGCGCGCTCCACCAGGTAGGCCCAGTCGCTCGGGGTACCCAGATGGTCGATCACCACCACGCGGGCATGGCGCAGCACGTCGTCGACATACATGTCCACGGATGCCGGCTGTCGAAGCCACATCAGGTTGGCCAGGCGCACGCTGGGATAGTCGGCGCCCATCTGCCCGGCCGCGTCGGCGAGCAGCGACAGGGTGGTGTCGGCGGCGCTGAGCACGACCACCGAGGCGGGCGTCTGCGCCACGCGCACGACGCCCTGGCCGCCGTCTTCGACGTGGCCGCCTGGGCGGGTGGATAGCAGATGCATGAAGGGCTTCCGGTGACGCGTCAGGCCACCGCGGCCATGCCCAGCGCCGCGTCCAGCTCGGCTTGCAAGGCCGCCGCATCGAGGTCGGCCCCGATCAGCACCAGGCGCGTCTGCCGAGCCTCGTCGGCGCGCCAGGGCCGGTCGAAGTAGCTGTCGAAGCGCGCGCCGACGCCTTGCACCACCAGCCGCATCGCCGCGCCGGGCAGTGCGACGAAGCCCTTGGCCCTGTAGATCTCGTGGCGCTCGACCAGACTCTGCAAGGCGGCCAGCAAGCGGCCGCGGTCAGGGACCTGCAGGGTCACCGAGACCGAGTCGAAGGCGTCGTGGTCGTGGTCTTCCTCCTCGTCGTGGTGCGTCTTGCGCTGGTCGATCGCATCCTCCACCGCACGCTCCATGCCCAGCAGCACATCCAGGTCGATGCGTCCATGCTGCGCATGCACCAGCTTCACGCCCGTCGCGGTCTCGGCGCGGATGACAGCCTCCACGCCGGCCAGCGTCGCCGCGTCGAGCCCGTCGGTCTTGTGCACGACCACCAGGTCGGCGGTCGCCAGCTGGTCTTCGAACAACTCCGACAACGGCGAATCGTGGTCGAGGTTCTCGTCGGCGCGGCGCTGGGCGTCCACCGCCAGCGGATCGTCCGCGAAGCGGCCGGCGGCGACGGCCGGTGCGTCCACCACAGTGATCACCGCGTCCACCGTGAAGGCGTTGCGCAGCGCCGGCCACTGGAAGGCCTGCACGAGGGGCTTGGGCAAGGCCAGGCCCGAGGTCTCGATGACCAGGTGATCGATCTGATCGCGCCGCGCGGCCAGTTGCTCCATCACCGGCGCGAACTCTTCCTGCACGGTGCAGCACAGGCAGCCGTTGGCCAGCTCGAACACCTGGCCGTCCGGCGCCCCGGTCTCGTCGCAGCCGATGCCGCAGCCGCGCAGCAACTCGCCGTCGATGCCCAGTTCGCCGAACTCGTTGACGATGACCGCGATGCGCCGGCCTTGGGCGTTCTGCAACAGGTGGCGCAGCAGCGTGGTCTTGCCGCTGCCGAGGAAGCCGGTGACGATGGTGGCGGGGATCTTGCGGCTTTGCATGGGCGTGGGCGTCGAGGTTTGCATGGGCTGTGATGGTTCGGTGGGATCGTCTGCGGCGTTGCCAGCTCGCGATCAGGGCTTGAACAACGCGGCGATGGCCGCCGGATTGCTCGGAAAGTACAGATGCATGAAGGACGCGAACAGGCGTTTCTGGCGGAAGACCGCTTCGACCTGGCCGTGCTGGCGCCGGGCCCGCGTGTGCAGTGCGGCCGGCGCGCGCGTGTCGATGCGGGCGTGATGAAAGGTGTGGCCGCGGACCTCGCCTTCGGGCAATTCCAGACTGTGCATGCCGAGGTTGACGAGCCGGTCGGACATCGCGCCTTGCCCGGGCAGCAAACCCAGCATGGGCGCCTTGTGGCCAGCGGCGTCGCTCAGCGACTCCAGCAGCACCAGCATGCCGCCGCACTCCGCGACCATCGGGCGACCCGCGGCATGGTGCGCAGCGATGGACTCACGCGTCGCTGCATTGCCGGCCAGCGCCTGCAGATGCAGTTCCGGGTAACCGCCTGGCAGGTACAGCGCGTGCGCCCCTTGCGGCACCGGTTCGTCGGCCAGCGGCGAAAAGAAGCGCAGTTGCGCGCCCAGGCTGCGCAGGACCTCGAGATTGGCGGCGTAGACGAACGAGAAGGCGGCGTCTTGCGCGATGGCGATGGTGACGCCGGCAAGCGAGACGGGCAGACCTGAATCCGAAGTCGAGCGCAGCGGCGCCTTGAATTCCACGGCAGGCGGCATCGGCAGCGCCCCGTGCTCGGCAAGCGCAAGCGCGGCGGCTGCGATGCGCTCGGCGATGTCGTCCACTTCGCCGGCCTGCACGAGGCCGAGGTGACGCGATGGCAACGCATAGTGCCCGCCGCGCGGCAGCGCGCCGTACCAGGCCATGCCGGCCGGCAGGCTCTCGCGCACCATCTGCGCATGGCCCGCGCTGCCCACGCGATTGGCCAGCACGCCCGCCAGTTGCAGGCCGGGGCGATAGGTCGCCAGCCCGTGGGCGACTGCGCCAAAGGTCTGCGCCATCGACGATGCGTCGATCACGGCCAGTACCGGCAGTCCGAATTGCAGCGCCAGATCGGCACTCGACGGCGTTCCGTCGTGCAGCCCCATCGCACCTTCGACCAGGATCAGGTCGGCCTGCGCAGCCGCACTGTGCAAGAGCTCGGCACAGTGCGCTTCCCCGCCCATCCACAAGTCGAGCTGCTGCACTGGCGCGCCGCTGGCCCGTTCGAGGACCATGGGGTCGAGAAAATCCGGCCCGGTCTTGAACACGCGCACGCGCCGGCCCTGGCTGCGATGCCAATGCGCCAATGCGGCAGTGACGGTGGTCTTGCCTTGGCCCGATGCCGGTGCCGTGACCAGCAGCGCGGGACAGCGCAACGCTGCGGGCGCGATCATCCCTCGACCCTCATCGGACTGCCGGCCACTCGCAGCGCACGAACGCCACCGCGCAGCCGCGTGAGCCCGGGCCATATCGCCTGAACGGAACAAGTGTCATAGGGAAAATACCGCGCCAGCCATGCTCACCCGCTTCCCCGCAGGTACGCACCACAAGGCGCGCCGTTCGCACGGCGCGCCGCCTCGTTGGCCGGTATCCGGGCTGGCGAAGACGACCCGTGTTCCCTTCCCAGGCGGCACCGCTTGCGCGGATTTCACCTAGTGGGTTGCTGACACGAGCGGCGAGCACGATGGCTCACGTTCGCTTACCGTTGCGGGGGCAGCTCAGGTTAGGGCGCGCGATGGCTCGCACCACCCCTCCTGATTCCCGTTGAACTGCTTCGACCGGAAAGACGAAGCGAGCACCAACGGGGCGATCATAGCGGAACACCTCCGCTCAGGCGGTGCGCCGTCAGTTTGTCTTGCGTGACGCAGCCTTGGGCGCCAGGGCGCGCCAGCCGACGACGCACGATGTGACGCACAAGGCGATGCCCAGGGCGGACAGGATCAGCACCAACGCCTCGCGCAACCAAGGCCGTTCGCGCAGCGGCTCGAAGTCGAGGCTGTGCAATCCCTGGTACATGAACCGCTGCCATCGTCCCGAGGGATCGACCCGCAACAGCACCCTGCCCGAGGCCGGATCGGCATAGAGGTCGGTGCCGTCGGACCAATGCGCGCGCCAGACCGGCAGGGGCCGGGCCTCCGAGGCTTCGGCCGAGCCTGGATTCTTCGCGTAGTAGACATCGTCGTAGCGATCCATCCGCTCCACGCTCGAAGGAGGCCTGTCCGCACCGCGCAGCTGCCGCAGGACGCCCGACATCAACGGCTCCGGCAGCGCCGGAGCCAGTGTCGATGCAGCGCTTGCGTCGTCGGCGCGCACCCACCATCGCCGGTCCGTGCCCTGGATTCGATACCAGACCTGCCCGTCGACTCGAATCCGCTCGAGTTCCAATGGCTGCGCACCGGCCTTGCCGGCCGAGACCGCAGCCAGGGCAAGCGGCGGCGCCAGGACCGCGTCCCGGCTGGGGCCGAGCCAGCGCTCGCGCTCGGCAGCCGACAGCCCGCGTGGCGAGAACACGCCATAGGGATTCATCGACATCAGGCCCGAGAAGATCCAGGTGAGCGTGAACACCGCGGCGACCAGGCCCGCGATGTGATGCCATCGCATCCAGAACTTGCGATACGGAATCCAGCGCGTGCGGTTCAGGAACAGTTGCCAGATGCCCAGCGCCAGTCCGGTCGCGGCCAGCACCACGCCAGGGATCGACAGCCAGACGACCACCTGGTTCCACGCTTGCGGAAACTGCCGCAGCACGGTCGGATAGATCCAGTGCGGGACCGCACCGATCCAGTTCCAGAACCGCTCGCTGCGGCGGGTGTCGCGCACCACTTCGGCGGCGGCACTCGACACGTACAGTTCGAGACCGTCGTCTCCTTCCAGGCTGACCTTGAAGAGCGGGCGGTAGGGGTCGAAGGCTTGCGGAACCGTCCATTGGTCGCGCGCCAGCGCTTCGGCCCCAAGCGCGCGCCGGCCGCTGAAGGCCTCGGCCACCTTCATGGCCTGCCCGGCGCCGAGCGGCGCCTTCGCGGTGCCGGTGCGGGCATCGACGACTTGCCAGCGCGCGGCCTTCGCCTGACCGGCATCGACCAGGAGCCGCCAGACCGGCTCCCCGGAGCCGGCCATGCCCAGGCGTGCCTCGGTGAAGCTCAGGCCGGCCCGCCCGGCAGCCGCTTCGGCGGTCAGGCAGCAACCGGCGCCCAGCGCCAGAGGCTGCAACCCCGAGCGCCGCTCGGCCTGCGAGAGATTCGGGAAGGGCACGTAGTACAGCACGATCCCGGTGACGAACCACATCAGGAACAGCAGGGCCAACGAGATGCCGAGCCACTTGTGGACGAAGATCAGTGCGCGCTTCATGCCCGTGCCACCGCCGTTGCCGGTCAGAAGGCCGCCCGGTAGCTGACTTCGAAGCTGCGCGGCGCGCCGATCATGACCTGATTGTTCGAATTGGCGCCGCTCCAGTACGCGTAGAGCTCGTCGGTCAGGTTGCGAACGCGAAAGGTGATTTCGCCCTTCTGCAGGCTCCAGGTCGCATAGGCAGTCGCCGTCGTGAACCCGTTCATGCGGACCGTGTTGGCGTTGTTGGCGTAGGCGTAGCCGGTTCGGTTGACGCCGCCACCGATGCGCAGCGGCCATCCCGGCACCTTGTAGTCGGCCCAGAGGTTGACCACCGTGCCCGGGACGTTCGGCGGGGTGTTGCCCGCGCGCGAGACGTTGCCGGCTTCGATGAGCCTGTCGAACTGCGCATCGACCCATGCGAGATTGCCGCTCAGTGTCAGCTCGCGCGTCGCCTTCCAGGCCGCGGCGAGTTCCAGGCCCTGCGCGGACTGCTTGCCGCTGTTGACCGTGAGCGTCGGCTTGCTGAAATCGCGCGACAGCACGTTGTCGAGCTCGATCCTGTAGGCCGCCAGCGTGTAGTCGAGGCGGCCCTCCAGCGCCGACTGCTTGAGGCCGAGCTCCAGCTGCTTGCCCGTCGAGAGACTGAAGGCGGCGTTGGCCGCCGAGAGCAGCAGAAGGTTGCCCGTACCGACCGGCGCACTCGCGTTCGAGTACTGGGCGTAGACCGAGGTATCGGGGTCGATCGCGAAGACCACGCCCAGACGTGCCGATGTGGGCTTGTACCTCTGCGTGAAGGATGCCTGGGCCCCGGTGTTGAGGTCCAGGTTGTGACGCTCCAGCTTCACGTAGTCCTGCCGCAGGCCGCCCACGAGGGTCCATCGATCACTGACCGACAGGGCGTCTTCCATGAAGATCGAACCGGTGGGGATCCGTGCGTCGAAGACCGTGCGATTGCCGGCACCCGCGAACAGGGCGGGGTTCGCGGCAAAGAAGCGGTAGCTTCCCGGGATGGTGGCGAACTCGCTCACCGAGAGCGCATTGTTGGCCGCGGTCGATCCGTTGGAGAAGTCGCGGTTGGAAGAAAAGTCGGTCTTCGTGTATTCGAGCCCCGCCACGAACCGGTTCTTCATTCCCCCGATCGGCGACGTGTTCGCGAGATCGAGCCGATCCGTCAGGATCTGGTGGTCGTGCGTGATGCCGACCAGGTCGCGCACGATGCGGCCCGGGGCGGCGAAGGCATAGGACTCCGAGTTGCGCCATGCCCTGTCCGCCGTGTAGTAGGAAAGCTGGTTGCGCAGCTTCCATTCCGGCGCGATCTGCCAGCTGAGCTTGGCGCGCGTCCAGAGGCTGTTCGCACTCATCTCTGCATCGTCGAAGTTGAAGTTGCGAAACGCGATGCTGCGGTCGACCACCCGCCCGTTGGCATCGCTGACGATGTCCGTGGGCTGGAGCGCGTAGGCACGCGGCACCAGCGGCGTGCCCTGATAGGACAGCGCACTGTCCCTGGCGTAGTCCATCGACAGATCGAGCGTGAGATCGCGCGTCAACGCCGTGCCGAAGCCCATGGTGAGGTTGTCGTAGCGCTGCGTGTTGCGGTCGACGTACCCATCGGTTTGCTGGTGGCTGTAGTCCAGCCGGAAAGCGCTCGACTCACCCACGTTGACGCCGAGGCCGACGCCGGCTCTGGCCGTGCCGAAGCTTCCGTAGGAAAGCATGGCCTCGGCGCCGGGGTTGTTGCGGTCGGGTCGCTTGGTCACGAAGTTGACGGCCGCGCCGATGGCGCCTTCGCCGTAGAGCACCGACGAGGGGCCCTTCAGGACTTCGATGCGTTCGTAGTTCCAGGTGTCCTGGGGCCGGCTCACCATCGTCGGCACCGCAATGCGATCGCCGTCGAACAGATAGGTGATGAAGCCGCCGGTGAAGCCGCGCGTCGAGATCACCGATGGCGATCCTGGCGCTCCGCCGGCGGTGATGCCCACGCCGCCGCGCAAGGCTTCCTCGAAAGTCCGTGCGCCACGCCGTTCCATGGTCTCCTGGCTGATCACCTCGACCGAAGCCGGCGTTTCCATCACGCTCAGGCCCAGCCTGCCGGCAACTTCGGTGGTTGCCTGAAGCGCCGGCGCCTGATCCTGCAGGGTGGCCGTCACCTCGACGGGTCGCAGGCTCTGTTGCGCCAGCGCCGGGGTGCTGGCGAGCAGGGCAACAAATGCCGGGATCGTGATGTCATGGGTCGTGAAAGGACCTGAGACCCGGGTCAAGATCCCGAGCTCGGCAGGCTTGCGCATACGTTGTTCCTCTAGCCCGCATTCCCGCTGGGCTGTTCAAAGAGACACACGCTGCAATTGCACGAGCCGATGCCAACCCGGCACGCAGGTGCCGAGCAGCCCGGACAAACGCACTCCCGCAGCGTCCGAAGGCGATTGCGAAGGCCGGTATCCGGGCTCGCGGGTTGCTGTCATGCGCTTGCGCACGACAACAGAAGCCTCGCCTTCCCACGCTCGACTCGAGCGCAGTGGCTGCGAACACCCGCGGGTGCTCACTCGAAACTTCTCTATCCGCTGACCGTTGCGGGGGCAGCGCAGGCATTGCGCGTCGTCGACGCGCGCACCTGCTTCCCGTTTAACCCCCCAAACCATTTCCGGCGTGGGGGGCACCTTCGAACCGTGGCGGAGATCGCTCCAGCAAGGAGCGATCTACCGTCGGGGCGGATTATAGGAAGCACCGATGGGGCGCCATGCCTCGGCGGGCAGCCGGGCTGTGCCAATCACCGGATCACTTGGTCCGCGAGCAGCGCGACGCCCTCCTGACCCAGTGCAACCTCGGCGACGGAACCCGTCAGGTCGCCGGGCTGTGGCGCCGCCTGGCCCGAGCGCGTCACCCGGACCTCGATCGTCAGCGAGGCAAAGCGCGACATGGGCAGCTCCGGCGACATGGCAAGGCTGTCGTCGAGCACGAACCTGGCAGGCAGGTCCTTGGCCTGAAGCCTGAGGACCGCGACGGGCATGCGTCCCGTCGCCGAAGCCTTGGCCAGCACGAAAACGGTGTCTTGCGGCAAGACCTTGTCCCGCAACGAAGCCGCGATGGAGACCGTGCCCTCGACGCGCTTCGACGAGGCATTCGCGATGGGCTGGGTGGGGGTTTCGGGCCGATTCAACCGGGCAAGATCGGCATCGACCTTCATCGCGGCCTCGGAACCCGGCGGGAGCAGCGAACGCACATGCTCCCAGTGCTGCCGTGCCAGCGAAAGATCGCCGCGCTTGAACGCGGCCATGCCGGCCAGCGCCAGGGCCTTGGGATGGTCGGCGTCCAGAGCCAATGCGGCGTCGATGGCCGCCTGCGCCGGTCCCGTCAGATCGCCATCCCGCGCCGAACCCAGGGCGTCCGCATAGTCGGCGAGCAGCTGCGGCTGGTCCGGCGCGAGGGCCATCGCCTTCTGGTACGCAACGACCGCGTCGTCGTAGCGCCGAAGGAACTCGTAGGACCGCGCCAGCACGATCCAGCCTTCGACATCGTCGGGCTGCGCTCGCAGGCGCATCGCCAGACGGCTGACCATGCTTTCCACCTCGTTGCCATCGCCTTCATGGGTGCCCGTTCGCTGCGCCGCCAGCGTCTGCGTCGCGACCGCCTTCGGATTGCCCACCTCGAGGTACAGCAGCAGTGCCGCGGCGGGCACGACGATGCTCAGGAGGCCCGCGACACCCGCGCCCATCCAGGGTCGGATCGCGAGCCCGGGTCGCGGCGCCGGCTGCGATGCGTCGTCGAGCAACTGCCGCTGCAGCTCGTCGATGGCCTGCGCGCGATCGTGTGCGCTCAGTGCATCGGATTGAAGATCCCTCTCGAGCTGGGCCAGTTGGTCGGCATGGAGGCGGCGTGCGAGTTCCGCCTGCGCAAGCGGACGCGCTGCCGACGCCCTGAGCAAGGGCGGCACGACAAACAGCAGCGCCAGCACCAGCAGCGCCACGGCGGCCAGCCACAAGCCCGTCACGGCGCGTCCTCTTCCAGGAGCGACGCTGCCCGTTCGCGTTCCGCCGGCGTCAGGGGCACGGGCTCCGACCGGCTGCGCCGCGACACGATGCGCCACATGGCCGCGAAGCCCGCCGCAAGCAGCACGAAAGGCCCCAGCCACAGCAGCCAGGTCGAGGGCCTGAAGGGCGGGTCGTAGCGCACGAAGGCACCGTAGCGCTGCTCGAAGTAGTCCTTGATCTGCTGCTCGCTGCGGCCCTGGCCGAGCTGCTCGCGGATCTGCTGGCGCATGTCCGCGGCCAGCGGCGCGTTCGATTCGGCCAGGGTCTGGTTCTGGCACACCAGGCATCGCAGGCTGGCCGAGAGCTGCGCCTCCCTGTCCTCGATAGAGCTTGCCGTCGCCGCGCCCTGCGTCAATGCCCACAGCAGGAATGCCGAAGCCGCTGCCCGAGAGAAGCCCGGGCGGCTCATTGCAGGCTCCGCACCACAGGCAGCAGGCGGTCGCGCCAGATCTCGGCGGTGATCGGACCCGGATGCTTGTAGCGGATGCGGCCCGCGCGGTCGATCACGAAAGTCTCGGGCACGCCGTAGACGCCGTAGTCGATGCCGATGCGGCCGTCGCTGTCGACCGCCGATGCCAGGTAGGGGTTGCCCCAGCGCAGCAGCCAGGTGCGCGCCGCATCGCCCTTGTCCTTGTAGTTGAGGCCATAGAGCCTCACGCCGTCCTTGCTGGCGAATTCCATTAGCACCGGAAGTTCGTCCTGGCAAGGCGCGCACCATGAAGCCCATACGTTCAGCAGCCAGACCTGTCCGCGCAGGCTTTCGACTTTCAGCATCTGCTGCGGGTCGTGCAGCAACGGAAGGTCGATCGTGGGCGCGGGCTTGTCGATCAAGGCCGAGGGCAGCAGTTTCGGATCGCGGCGCAGCCCCACGGCCAGCAGGACCGCCAGCACGATGAAGATCGCAAAAGGCAGCTTGAAGCGCATCAGGCGCCCTCCTGCGGCCGCAGCGCGACGGGGGCGCCGCCGGCGACCGCATCGGGGCGCGCGGCCAGGCCGAGGCGGTAGCGGCGATCGGTGGCCGCGAGCAGGCCACCCAGGGCCATCAGCAGGCAGCCCGCCCAGATCCAGGCCATGAAGGGCTTGACGTGAATGCGCATGGTCCAGGCCTCGTCGCCGGCCGGGTCGCCGAGCGCGACGAAGAGGTCTCGCATCGGGCCGACGTCGATGGCGGCCTGGCTCAGGGCCATCTGCTGCGCGCGGTAGGTCCGCTTCTCCGGGTGCAGCGTGGACACTGCTTCGCCCTTGCGGGTGACGCGCACCGTGGCGCGCTGCGCGTCGAAGTTGGGCCCGCTGGCCGGCGCGATGCCGTCGAAGCGGAACGCGAACCCGGCCAGCGCGGTGCTCTCTCCCACCCGCAGCTTCAGCTCCTGCCGGCTTTCGAAGCCGTTGGCCATCGTCGCGCCGAAGATGAAGACGCCGATGCCGGCGTGGGCGACCAGCATGCCGTACCAGCCGCGCGGCTGGCGCCGCGCGCGTTCGAGCCAGCCGCCCGGTGCGCCGCGCAGGCGCTGCCAGGCGTGCGCGGCCGCGCTGGCGACCGCCCAGCCCGCCAGCAGCAGCGCGAAGGTCGACATCGCCGGCCAGCCGCGCTGCCCGGTCGGCAGCGTCAACGGCAACAGCAGCGCGGCTGCCCCGCTGGCGGCCAGGGCCCAGCGAAGGCGCCGCGCCAGTTCCGGCAGCGGCGCATGCTTCCAGCGCGCCACCGGCCCCACGCCCATCAGGAAGATCGCCGGCACCATGATCGGCACGAACACGGCCTCGAAGTACGGCGGCCCGACGGAAATCTTCTGGCCCGCCAGCACGTCGAGCGCCAGCGGGTAGAGCGTACCGATCAGCACCGACATGGCCGCAACCGTCAGCACCACGTTGTTGGCCAGCAGCAGCGACTCGCGCGACAGCACGCCGAAGCGTCCGCCGAGCCCGATGCGCGGTGCGCGCCAGCCGAACAGCAGCAGCGAGCCGCCCACCACCGCCACCATGAAGGCCAGGATGAAAAGGCCGCGCCCCGGATCGACCGCGAACGCGTGCACGGAAGTGAGAACGCCCGAGCGCACCAGGAAGGTTCCCAGCAGGCTGAGCGAGAAGGTGCAGATGGCCAGCAGCACGGTCCAGCTGCGGAAGGCGCCGCGCTTTTCGGTCACCGCCAGCGAGTGGATCAGCGCCGTGCCCACGAGCCAGGGCATGAAGGACGCGTTTTCCACCGGATCCCAGAACCACCAGCCGCCCCATCCGAGCACGTAGTAGGCCCAGGCGCTGCCCAGCAGGATGCCCAGCGTCAGGAACATCCAGGCCGCCACGGTCCACGGGCGCGACCAGCGAGCCCAGGCCGCGTTGAGTTCGCCCGACAGCAGCGCGGCGATCGCGAAGGCGAAGGCGACCGAGAAGCCCACGTATCCCATGTAGAGAATCGGCGGATGCACCACCATGCCGGGGTCCTGAAGCAGCGGGTTCAGGTCGCGCCCCTCCAGGGCCGGCGGCATCAGGCGGGTGAACGGATTCGACAGGAACAGCAGAAACAGCAGGAATCCCACGCCGAGCCACGCCATCACCGCGAGCACCCGCGCGACATAGGCGTCGGGCAGCTGCCGGCTGAAGAGGGCCACGGCCAGGGCCCACGCGGTGAGCAGGCAGAGCCACAGGAGCATCGAGCCTTCATGACCGCCCCACACGGCCGCGAAACGGTAGGCGGCGGGCAGCTCGGCATGCGAATTCGACGCCACGTAGAGCACCGAGAAATCGTTGTCCAGAAAGCTCCACGCCAGGCAGGCGAAGGCAATGGCCGCGAAGACGAACTGTCCGAGCGCCGCCGGACGCGCCACGCGCACCCAGCCGGCCACGCCCCAATGCGCGCCCGCCAGCGGCAGGGTGCCCTGCACCAGCGCGACCAGCAGCGCCAGCACCAGGCTGAAGACGCCGATCTCGGGAATCATGGCGGCGCCTCGAGTGTCGGCGCCGTATGGGACTGCCGCGCCTGTTCCAGCGCCGCGGCCGCTTCGGGCGGCATGTAGTTCTCGTCGTGCTTGGCCAGCACCTGGTTCGCCTCGAACGACCCGTCGGGCTGCAAACGGCCGGCCACCACGACGCCCTTGCCCTCGCGGAACAGGTCCGGCAGCAGGCCGCGGTAGCTCACCGGCACGCGCTGCGCCAGATCGGTCACCACGAAGCGGACGGTCAGTCCGTCGCCGGCCCGCCGCACCGAGCCGGTCTCCACCAGCCCGCCGATGCGGAAGGCGCCATTGCGCGGCGCTGCGTTGGCCACGACCTGGCTGGGACTGAAGAAGAAGACCAGGTTGGAGCGCAGTGCGTTGAGCACCAGCGCGGCCGCAAGGCCGAACGCCAGCAGTCCGAAACCGATGATCGCGATGCGCCGCTGCCTAGGCTTCATCGCGCGGCCTTGGCGACGGCGGTCGGGCTTGCGCGCGGCCGCGCCGCACCAGGGCCCAGACCTCGGCGGCGATCAGCGCCAGCGTGACGCCGTATGCTGCGAGAAGGAAGAAGACCGGATCGTTGCTGTTCATCGCGGCCTCGCCAATGCCTCGCGCTCCATGATCAGGCAACGCACCCGTGCCAGCGCCACCGCCACCGAGTAGGCCCAGCATGCACCCGCCATGAGCAACAGGCCCGCGAGCATGGTGTGGGCCATCGCGGGCGCGGCCGTGAGGCTGATCGATGCGCCCTGGTGCAGGGTGTTCCACCACTGCACCGAGAAATAGATGACGGGCACGTTGACCGCTCCGGCCAGCAGCAGGATCGCCCCGGCGCGGTCCGCGCGGCGCGGATCGTCGATGGCCGACACCAGGCCCAGGTAGCCCAGGTAGAGGAACAGCAGGATCAGTTCGGAGGTGAGTCGCGCGTCCCACACCCACCAGGTGCCCCAGGTCGGCTTGCCCCACACCGCGCCGGTCCACAGTGCGATGACGGTGAACAGCGCCCCCGTGGGTGCGAGCGCCCGCGCCATGAGCGCGGAGATGCGCGTGTTGAAGACCAGGCCCATCGCGGCATGGAACGCGGCCACGAGATAGATGAACATCGACATCCAGGCCGCGGGAACGTGGATGAAGATGATGCGGTAGACCTCGCCCTGTTGATGATCGGTCGGGGCGACCAGGAGGCCGACCGCCAGCCCCGCGATCGCCAGCACGCCGGCCAGGGCCGCAAACCACGGTACGGCCCGGCCCGCCCAGCCATGGAACACGGCAGGTGATGCAAGCCGCCGCCACCCGCCGCGCATGCCTGCCGGCGCTGGTGTCAGGGCGGCGGGGTCGATGCGTCGCAGCGAGTCCATGGTGCGACCGCTCATTCGACGGCCAGGCGCAGGGCCGCGGCCACCGCCCAGGGACACAGGAACGCGGCCACCAACAGGCAGGCGCCGAGGAGCGACAGGTGCGGGTTCACCGCCAGCCCCTGGTTGCCGGCCGTCACCGCGCCGCTGCCGAAGATCAGCACCGGTACGCAAAGCGGCAGCACGATCAGCGCCAGCAGCACGTTCCCGCGCAGGCCCAGCGTGAGCGCCGCACCCAATGCGCCGAGCAAGACCAGCGTCGGGGTGCCCAGCAGCAGCGACACCAGCAGGAGGCCGATGGCTTGCGCCGGAAGCCCGAACTGGAGCCCCAGCAAGGGCGCGACCGCGATCAGCGGCAGGCAGGTGATGAGCCAGTGCGCGGCGATCTTGACGCAGACGATGCCCGTCAGCGAACGCGGCGACAGCAACAACTGTTCGAGCGAACCGTCCTCCAGGTCCGCAAGGAAGAGGCGATGCAGCGAGATCATCACCGCGAGCAGCGCCGCCACCCACACGACGCCGGGACCGATGGCCGCCAGCAGCGCTGCGTCGGGTCCGACGGCCAGCGGGAACACGCTGCCGACCACGACGAAGAACAGCAGTGCGCTGAGTGCATCCATCGGTCGGCGCGAGGCCGTGCGAACTTCACGTCCGATGATCGGTATCGAGGCAGCCAGCATTGCTCAGGTCGTTCATGTCGAGGGCGTACGCGCAAGGGCCATCCTGGCCGATGTCGCGATGGGTGGTCACCACGGCCATGCCGCCGTGGCGGGCGTGCTCGGCCAGGTAGGCATCGAAGCTCTTTTCTCCTTCCGCGTCCAGGCCGGCGCAGGGCTCGTCGAGCAGCCACAGCGGCCGCTGGCTCAGCAGCACGCGCGCCAGGCTCAGGCKGCGCTGCTGGCCTTGCGACAGATGTCGCAGTGGGGCGTCCTCGCGGCCCGAAAGCTGCAGCCGCTCCAGCACGTCGCGGCACGCCGCATCGACGCAGGCGCTGCCCGCGACATGCAGCGAGAAGCGCAGGTTCTCGAGTACCGTGAGTTCGCCGCTCATTCCGCCCGCGTGCCCCATGTAGGCCACCTCCCTCGCGAAGTCCGCGTCGCGCGCGCCAACACGCCGATTGCGCCAATGCACTTCACCCTGGATCGGCTGCAGAAGGCCGCACAGCACCCGAAGCAAGCTGCTCTTGCCGCTGCCGTTCGATCCACGCACCTGCACGACGTCTCCCGCCGCGGCCTCGAAGCTGAGGCCGGCAAACACGCGCCGCCCTCCCCTCGCGCAGGCCAGGTCGCGAACGCGGAGGCCGCCGTGCAAGACCTCAGCCACCCGCTTTGGCGCCGCCCGGAGCCCCGCCGGCGGGCGCCAGCGCCTCGTCGCCTTCCTTGGGGACGACCTGGCCCGGTGTGTCGGTCGGCCCCTGACCCGGCGGGATGTGGGGCAGCCTGTGGGCAATGCCCTTGTGGCAGTCGATGCAGGTCTTCTCCTTGTTCGCGAGGAAGGTCATGTGCATGTTCTGCGCGCGCACGCTTTGCCGCGTGAAGTCCATGGAATCGTAGTTGTGGCAGTTGCGGCATTCCAGCGAGTCATTGGCCTTGAAGCGTGCCCATTCGTGCTGCGCCAGCTCGAGCCGCTTCTCGCGGAACTTCTCTTGCGTGGAGATGGTTCCGAAGATCTTTCCCCACACCTCCTTGGAGGCCTGCATCTTGCGCGCGATCTTGTCGGTCCAGTTGTGCGGCACGTGGCAGTCGGAGCAGATCGCACGCACGCCCGAACGATTGGTGTAGTGGATGGTGGACTTGAGCTCGACGAACACGTTGTCGCGCATCTCGTGGCAGCCGGTGCAGAACTTCTCGGTGTTGGTGAGCTCCATCGCCGTGTTGAACGCACCCCAGAAGATGATGCCGCCGATGAAGCCGCCCAGCGTCAGGAAACCCAGGCTGAAATGCACGCTCGGCCGGCGGATGATGGCCCAGTAGCGCTTGAGGAGGTTCATCATGGTGTGGCGTTCCCGCTTCTACTTCTTGCCGGCCTGGGCGGCCTCGGCCGCCTTCTTCGCCATCTGGTCGGCGTTCTCGAAGGCGTTGCCCACCAGCGGCAGAACCGGGTCCTGGGCCACATGGCACTGCATGCAGAAATAGCGCCGCGTCGAGATCTGCGGCAGCACCTTGCCGCTGCGGTCGATGTAGTGCGTCGGGCTGACCGGGATCGCCTGCGAAAACTCCGTTCTGGCGCGCGCATGGCAATCCAGGCACTTGTTGAAGTTCTTGTCGATCTGGTAGCCGTCCACGCGGTGTGGAATGGTCGGCGGCTGCATGTCGTAGTTGCGCGGGCGGCGCACGTCGTCGTTCACGGCATTGCCCAGGCGCGGCGGCTGCGTGAGCTCAGGCACCGGCACCGGGCCGCGCGCCGCGTCCACCAGGCCGCCGGACGGCTGGGCCCACGCGAACGCGGCCAACAGGCCGAGCAGCGGGAGGAGCTTGCGTGGGGTCATGCGGGTATCTCCGGGACGGGCCTCATACCTTGACGATCTTCACCGCGCATTTCTTGAAGTCCGTCTGGTAGGAGATCGGATCGGTGGCATCCAGCGTGACCTTGTTGATCAGCTGGCTGGCATCGAACCACGGCACGAACACCAGTCCGCGCGGCGGCTTGTTGCGGCCTCGCGTCTCCACCCGCGTGCGCATGCTGCCGCGCCGCGAACTGATCTCCACCTCGATGCCGCGCCGCACGCCCAGGGCCCTCGCATCGTCCGGATGCATGTAGCACACCGCGTTGGGCACGGCCTTGTGCAGCTCGGGCACGCGGCGCGTCATGGAGCCCGAATGCCAGTGCTCGAGCACGCGCCCCGTCGACAGCCAGAACGGGAACTCCTTGTCGGGTGCCTCCGGCGGCGGCTCGTAGGGCAACGCGAAGATGAGCGCCTTGCCGTCAGGGTGGCCATAGAACTGGAAGCCGGTGCCGGCCTTCACGTAAGGGTCCGAGCCTTCGCGATAGCGCCAGAGGGTTTCCTTGCCGTTCACCACCGGCCAGCGCAATCCGCGAACCTGGTGATAGGTGTCGAACGGCGCCAGGTCGTGGCCATGGCCGCGTCCGAAGCTGGCGTACTCCTCGAACAGGCCCTTCTGCACGTAGAAGCCGAAGGCCTTGGCCTCGTCGTTGTCGTAGCCGGCCTCGACCTCCGAGCTCGGAAACTTGTCGACCTGGCCGTTGCGGAACAGCACCTCGAACAGCGTCTTGCCCCGCAGTTCGGGCTTCTTGGCGATCAGTTCCTCGGGCCACACTTCCTCGACCTTGAAGCGTTTCGAGAACTCCATCAGCTGCCACAGGTCGGAGCGCGACTCGCCGGGCGCGCTGACCAGCTGATGCCAGAAGTGCGTGCGGCGCTCGGCGTTGCCGTAGGCGCCCTCCTTCTCGACCCACATCGCCGCCGGCAGGATCAGGTCGGCGCTCAGCGCGGTGACGGTCGGGTAGACATCCGACACGACGATGAAATTGTCCGGATTCCGGTAGCCCGGGTAGCCCTCCTGCATCAGGTTGGCGCCGGCCTGCATGTTGTTGTTGACCATCACCCAGTAGGCGTTGAGCTTGCCGTCCTTCAGCATGCGGTTCTGCAGCACCGCGTGGTAGCCGGGGATGCCGGGGATGGTGCCGTCGGGCAGCTTCCAGATGTGTTCCGTCTCGGCCCGGTGCTTGGGGTTGGTCACCACCATGTCGGCCGGCAGCCGATGGGAGAAGGTGCCGACCTCGCGCGCGGTGCCGCAAGCCGACGGCTGACCCGTCAGCGAGAAGGGGCTGTTGCCGGGCGTCGAGATCTTGCCGGTCAGCAGATGGATGTTGTAGACCATGTTGTTGCACCACACACCGCGCGTGTGCTGGTTGAATCCCATGGTCCAGAAGGACATCACCTTGACCTTCGGGTCGGCGTACATCTCGGCCAGCGCCAGCAGGCGGTTGCGCGGCACGCCGCTGAGCCTGGCGGTGTAGTCGAGGTCGTAGGTCGAGACGAACCTGGCGAACTCGTCGAAGGTCATGGGCTTCGATCCGCCCGCATCGCCCGCATTCTTGGCCGCCTTCTGCAGCGGATGTTCAGGCCGCAGCCCGTAGCCGATGTCGGGGTTGCCGAGCCGGAACGAGGTGTGCTTGTCGACGAAGTCACGGTTCACGCGGTTGGTCGCGATGATGTGGTGGGCGATGTAGTTGAGGATCGCCAGGTCGGTCTGCGGGGTGAAGGTGAGTTCGATGTCCGCCAGTTCGTACGAGCGATGCTCGAAGGTCGACAGCACCGCCACCTTCACGTTGCGCCCGCTCAGTCGGCGGTCGGTCACGCGGGTCCACAGGATCGGATGCATCTCGGCCATGTTGGAGCCCCACAGCACGAAGGCATCTGCGGCCTCGATGTCGTCGTAGCAGCCCATCGGCTCGTCGGCGCCGAAGGTCCGCATGAAGCCCACCGCCGCCGACGCCATGCAGTGCCGCGCATTCGGGTCGAGGTTGTTCGAGCGGAAGCCGGCCTTCATCAGCTTGAGCCCGGCGTAGCCCTCCCAGATCGTCCATTGGCCCGAGCCGAACATGCCCACCGCGGTCGGGCCCTTGTCCTTGAGCACCCGCTTGAACTGTTCCGCCATCACGTCGAAGGCCTGGTCCCATGAGACGCGCGTGAACTCGCCGTCCTTCGCATACTGGCCGTTCTTCATGCGCAGCAAGGGCGTCAGAAGGCGGTCGTCGCCATACATGATCTTCGACAGGAAGTAGCCCTTGACGCAGTTGAGGCCGCGATTGACTTCGGCTTCGGGGTCGCCGTGCGTGGCGACCACCCGGTTGTCCTTCACGGCCACCGTGACGCCGCATCCGGTGCCGCAGAAGCGGCAAGGCGCCTTGGACCACTTGAGACCGGCGGTGTCGGGAGACACCGACTGCGCGAGGCCGGTCAAGGGAATGCCGGCCACCGCGCCCGCGGTGGCCGCCGCGGTCTGGCGGATGAAGTCCCGTCTGTCAATCGGCATCGGGGATCTCCTCGTTCATCGCTTCGACGGTATCGGCGTACTGGTACACCAGCGCGGCGGAAAGAACCCCATCGGTGCGCTGGATCTCGCCCACCCTGGACAGCATTTCGTCGGCGCTGCCGGCGTCGAGCGTGACGACCAGCTTCCCGTTGGGAGAGCTGCCGTAGACCCGTGCGCCGGGCATCCGGGCAATGGCATCCTCGACGCGCTGCAATCGCTTGGGCGCGGCATGCACCACAAGACTGCTGATATGGACTTCCTCAGGCACGTTGGCTTCCTTTTGACAGGTGGCTGGTGCGCGCTGGGCGCGACGCGTGAAGGATCAACTGCCGGGTGGGCCGGCAAGGAGTTGATACATCCAAACGAGAAAGCCATAGCTCGCGACGATGATGCCTGCGAGCACGGGTGCCGTGACAACGGAAAGGAACAGGAAGCTGCGCAACTCCTGTGCCTTCGTGAAGGATTCATTCGGTCGTTCCACAAATTTCCTTCGTGGCTGGATGCCACAAGAATGCCCAGGCTGGAACCGAGATAGTCGAATTGATTCTTAACGGAACCCCTGTGGTTGTCAATCTTGTGCGGCGCGGGCGCGAAGCGAATCTCGTGCGCGCGAGCTATTCGCTCGGCGTTCGGATGTTGGGGAACGCATCCGCGAGTTCGTTGCGACCCACGTCGGCGTCATACCAGCACAGCGTCCCTTCCGGCTCGTCGCGAGTCTTCTTGTGCGTGCCGTCGCAGAAAGGCTGGGTCGCCGACAGGCCGCAGCCGCAGATGTATTTCGTCTCGTCGCCAACAGTCACCGGGTAGGGCTTGCTGCGCGTGCGCATGACCAGTCTCGCCATGATGGGCCTCCGCCAGGTTAGAAGCAGCCGTGCGGTCAATTCGGGTGACCCGGCCATTCGGGATACTGCCACCACTGGAGCGCTGCTGCGCTGCATCGCCCCAACGACCCTGAGAGCGGCTAGGACCTGTTCACAGGCCCTAACCCAAGGCCCGCAATTCCCGCAGCGCGACCGACAGCATCGCCGCGTCGGGCATGGGCACGGCACGCAGTTCCCCCATCAGCTTCGCGGCACGTTCGAGCGCCCGGCCGTTGGCAGCCTGCCAGGCCTCGACCAGCGAGGCCGGCGATTCGGCCTCACCGCCCCCCGCGAGCACCGCGCCGGTGATCGAGCGTTGCAGGCCCGACAGGTCGTCGAGCATCGCGCCCTTGGCCAGCATCTGCCAATGCTGGTCGCCCGGCAATGCCGCGATCCGATCGCGCAGCCACGGCATGCCGAGCCGGTTGGCGAGGTCGAAGTAGATCGCGGCGACCAGGGCGACCGGCCACCTGGCGCCGCCGGCGATTTCGGCGATGTCGAGCGTGGCGTACAGCGAATCGAAGGTGACGACATGCTCGGCCAGTTCGCGCGGCACGCCGCCGGCCACATAGTGGGCGACCGCCGCATCGACGCGGGCGCGTTCATCGGCATCCAGCAGTTCGGTCAGCCTCGCCGACAGCGCGTCGACGTTCGGCGTGAAGTGCTCGATGGTCGCCGCCATGTCTTCCTTCAGGCGCCGTGAGCGCAGGAACCACTTGGTGCCGCGTTCCAGTTGCCGGCTGGTGTCGATGAGCAGGTTCGACTGCACCGCATCGTCGACGCGGTTGTCGAGCGCCTCGATGGACAGCCACAGCGGCACCATGCCGAAGATCTCGCGGCTCATCAGGTAGGCGCGCACGACCTCGAACGCGCGGGCGCCGGTGGTCTCGACCAGGCGGTGCACGAAGGTGCTGCCGACACGGTTGATCATGCTGTTGGTCACGTGGGTGGCGATGATCTCGCGCCGCAGCGGATGCTTGGGCATGTAGGCCGAGAACCTGTGCGCGAGCAGCGTGGGGAAATAGCGCTCGAGCGCGGTCGCGACCCAGGGGTCGTCCGGCAGCGGCGAGGCCAGCAGTTCGTCGTAGAGCCAGATCTTGCTGTAGGCGAGCACGACGGCGCGCTCGGGACTGGTCAATCCCTGGCCCTGGGCGCGCCGCTCGGCCAGCTCTTCGTCGGACGGCAGGTACTCGATCGCGCGGTTCAGGCGCCCGGCTTTCTCGAGGTACTGCATGAAGCGGGTCTGCGCATCGAGCAGCTGCGGGGCGATGCGCCCGGTGACGGACAGCACCTGCGTCTGGAAAACGTTGTCGCGCAGCACCAGCGCGGCCACGTCGTCGGTCATCTCGGGCAACAGCGCGTTGCGCTGCTTTTCGGTGAGCTCCCCTTCGGCGATGGGCAGGCCGATCAGGATCTTGATGTTGACCTCGTGATCGGAGGTGTCCACCCCGGCCGAGTTGTCGATCGCGTCGGTATTGATGCGCCCGCCCGCCCGCGCGAACTCGACCCGGCCCAGTTGCGTGCAGCCCAGATTGCCTCCTTCGGCAAGCACCTTGCAGCGCAGCTCCCTGCCGTTGACGCGCAGGGCGTCGTTGGCGCGGTCGCCCACCTGCGCGTGGCTCTCGCTCGTCGCCTTCACGTAGGTGCCGATGCCGCCGTTGTAGATCAGGTCGACCGGGGCCTTGAGGATGGCGTTGACCAGTTCGGTCGGCGTGAGCGCATCGGCCGCGAGGCCCAGCACCTGTTTGACCTGGGGCGTGAGCGGGATCGACTTGGCGCTGCGCGCATGGATCCCGCCGCCCTCGGAGATCAGCGCCGCATCGTAGTCGGCCCACGACGAACGCGGCAGCTTGAACAGGCGTTCGCGCTCGGCGAAGCTGCGGGGCACGTCGGGACTCGGATCGAGAAAGATGTGCCGGTGGTCGAAGGCCGCCACGAGCCGGATATGCCTCGACAGCAGCATGCCGTTGCCGAACACGTCGCCCGACATGTCGCCGATGCCGGCGACCGTGAACTCGGTCGTCTGGGTGTCGATGCCCATCTCGCGAAAATGCCGCTTCACCGATTCCCAGGCGCCGCGCGCCGTGATCCCCATGGCCTTGTGGTCATAGCCCACCGAGCCGCCGGAGGCGAAGGCGTCGCCGAGCCAGAAACCGTATTCGTTGCTGATGCCGTTGGCGTAGTCGCTGAACGTGGCCGTTCCCTTGTCGGCCGCGACCACCAGGTACGGGTCTTCGCCGTCATGGCGCCGGACCTGCGGCGGCGGCACGATCGCCCCGGCGACACGGTTGTCGGTGAGGTCGAGCAGGCCGCGCAGATAGTCCTGGTAGCAGGCCACGCCTTCGCGCAGGTAGGCGTCGCGATCGCTCGGGGAAGGCGCCATCTTGAGCACGAAGCCGCCCTTCGAGCCGACCGGCACGATCACGGTGTTCTTGACCATTTGCGCCTTCACGAGGCCCAGCACCTCGGTGCGGAAGTCTTCCGGCCGATCGGACCAGCGCAGCCCGCCGCGCGCCACGCGGCCGCCGCGCAGGTGCACGCCTTCGAAGCGCGTCGAATAGACGAAGATCTCGAACATCGGCTTCGGCGCCGGCAGGTCCGGCACCTTGTCCGAATCGAACTTGAACGACAGGAAGCTGCGCCGCTTGTCCGTCGCATTGCGGCGCCAGAAGTTGGTCCGCGTGGTGGCCAGGATCAATGCGAGGTACTGCCGCAGCACCCGGTCTTCCGACAGATTGGCCACGTCTTCGAGCGCGGCCTCGATCTCGCGCACCTTCTCGCCCGCGGGACCTTCGCCGCCGGCCGCCTGCGCGGGGTCGAAGCGCAGCTTGAACAGCTCGACCAGCGCGCGCGCAATTCGTCCGTTCGCCGCCAGCGTGCCCTCGATGAACGACTGCGACAGCGCGAAGCCGATCTGCCGCATGTACTTCGCGTAGGCGCGCAACACGACGATCTCGTGCGCCGGCAGGCGTGCCGCGAGCACCAGGCGGTTGAAGTCGTCGTTTTCGACGGCACCGGAAGACACCGCTGCGAAGGCATCCTCGAACACCGGCCGCAACGCGTCGACCTCGGTGTCGGCGTCGGCGGCGCCGAGCACGCTCTGCAATCCGAAGTCATGGATCCAGACCGGGGCCCTGCCCTCCGGTGCCAGCCGGTGCGGGTGCTCGTCGAGCACCTTCATTCCCAGGTGCTCGAGCATCGGCAGGCTGGCCGACAAGACGAGCGGTCCGCCGCGCTGCAGCACCTTGAAGCGCAAGGTACCGGGCGGTGCTTCCAGCGGCCGGTAGAGGTTCATGCCGAGCGGTTGCGCATCGGTCAAGCGCTCCATCAGCTCGATGTCGTGCACCGCGGCCCGCGCCGCGAACTCGTCGCGGTAGCCGGCCGGGAATGCGCCGCCGAACCGGCGCAGCAGTTCGCTGCCGCGTGCTTCGCCGGTCGCCTCGGTCAGCGCCGACTTCAGGTCGTCGTCCCAGCGCCGGGCCGCGGCAGCCATGCGCTGCTCGAGTTCGCGCACATCGAAGGACGGGATGTTGCCGGGTTTGGTACGCACGACGAACTGGATGCGTGCCAGCACCGACTCCGAGAGGTGCACGTTGAACTCCGAGCTGGTGCCGTTGAAGGCCTGCATGAGGATCGATTGCCATTTCTGGCGCAGCTCGGTCGTGTAGTTCTCGCGCGGCGCGAAGATCATGCACGCGAGGAAGCGTTCGAACAGGTCGCGCCGCACGAACAGGCGAAAGCGCTGGCGCTCGCCCAGGTGGAGGATGCCCATGGCCGTGTGCAGCAGGTCGTCGGGCTGGGTCTGGAACAGCTCGTCGCGCGGATAGGTCTCGAGGATGTTGACCAGCGCCTTGCCCGAGTGGCTGCCGCTCGCCAGGCCGGCGCGCTCGACCACGTCGGCCACTTTTCGCCGCAGCAGCGGAATCTCGCTCGGGTTGGCGCTGTAGGCCGCGGAGGTGAAGAGGCCGAGGAAGCGGTCCTCGCCGCAGACCCGGCCATCGGCGTCGAAGCGCTTGATGCCGATGTAGTCCAGGTAGCCGGGTCGGTGGACGGTGGAGCGAGACGTCGACTTGGTGACCACCAGCAGTTCGGGCCGGCGCGCGTGGGCGCGCACCTCCGGTGGCAGCGCGGCGAAAGCGGCCGTCGCATCCTTGGCGGCCTCGCGCAGGATGCCCATGCTCGATTCCGGCACGATCCGCAGCGCATCCTCGCCGTCGACCGTCTCCAGTTCATGGCTGCGGTGGCCCAGGAAGGTGAAGTGGTCGTCGGCCAGCCAACGCAGGAAGGCCAGTCCCTCGGCGAGTTCCTGCGGCGGGATCGGCGGCGCGCGTTCGTCGAGATCCTGGGCGATGGCCAGCACGCGCTGCTGCATCTGCTTCCAGTCCGTCACGGCCAGCCGCACGTCGCCGAGCACGCGCGTCAGGTCGGCAGCCAGTGCGTCGAGGCGGCTCGCGTCGGCCACGCGGTCCACCTCGACGTGGATGAAGGACTCGCGGCAGGCATCGGGCGGCGCAGGATCCGCCGCCAGGCCCTGAAGGACGCCTTCGCCATCGCGCCTCACGGCCACCAGCGGATGGATGATCAGGTGCTGCGTGAGTCCATGGCGGTTGACTTCCATCGTCACCGAGTCGACGAGGAACGGCATGTCGTCGTTGACGATCTCGATCAGGGTGTGGGTCGACTGCCAGCCGTGTTCCGCAATCGTCGGGTTGAACACGCGCAGCTTCGCGCGCCCCGGTTCGCGCTTGCGTGCAAAGTTCCAGTGCGACAGCGCGGCGCCATAGAGGTCCGCCGCCTGCCGTTCGTCCAGGTCTTCGGGATCGACCTGGCCGAAGTACTGCCGGACGAAGGCAGCGAGCAGCTCCGCCGGATCGCCCGCGACCTTGGTGCGGATGAGTTGAATCACCTCGTCCAGGCGTTCGACCCTGCGCCCGGTCTCGGTTGCATCGATCTCCATGCTTGTCTCCTTGCCGGCCTTCGATCGGGGGGGCCTGGTCCGGCTCGAGGCCACATGACACTCAAAACACTGTGGACGCGCCGGCCAAAAAAGGCAAGCGCCTTGTGAGGGGCCGGCGAGCGAAGGGCGTGCCGTCTCAGCCGGCGAGAGCGGTCAAAGCCTGCCGCGCTCGCTCCGAGGCGCGTCCGGCACGGTCGGTGCGTCCGAAGGTGGGCGTTCCCGCTCGAGATTCACGAGCAGCCCGTGCATGGTCAGCAGGCGCAAGGCCTCGACCTGCGTGAACTCCTGGTCGGCGGCGACGAAGCGCATCTCGTAGCTGCCGAGGCGGATCGCGTCACCGTGAGCCAGAACCTGGCTTTCGATCCGGATGTCGTTCACGAAGGTCCCGTTGCGGCTGCCGAGGTCCGTGATCGTGACGAACGCCTGCTCGACGTCGATGACCGCGTGGTCGCGGCTCGCCTGCGCGGAGTCGACGATCACATCGTTGCCGGTGCCGCGCCCTACCCTGTTGTCGTGGGGATGGAGCGGGACCTGCCGGGTCTCGCCGGCGGCGGACATCATGATGAGCATGGGCACGGCGAAGTCTCAATCAGTGCGGGACGTCGCGCGCATGCATGGAAGGCAATTGCAGGATTCGGAGATGTTGTTCATGGGTGGCGCTGTTCTGCAATGCGCGTCCGATGATACGCACAGGCAGGAGGCCGAGCGTTCCGGTGGGTTTTGCGAGATCGCTGCGCGCTCTCCCGGCTTCCGTTCAGCAGGTCCGATCGCGCTCGCGCATGCCGGAGGCCTTCATCCATTTGCCATAGGCGTGAACGCTTGCCAGAGCGACTGCGCCCGCCACGAAGGCGATGGTGTACGACGCGAGGTATTGCAGCGGAGAGGGAATCATCATCGTTTACCGTTTCAAGTGAGTGAATCTGTCGAACCGAGCGCGCAAGGTGTCGGCCCCGGCCCCGCGAGCCAGCCCGCGGAGCCGTTCAGCGGCAGGACCTGCACGCTTCGACCGTCGTGCGCCGGCTCGTCGTAGCGGACCATGAGGACTCCCTCCACTTCGGTCACGGACTGGATGACACAGCGACGGCTCCAGCCGAACCAGCCGCGTGCCTGACTGCGTGGCGACCGGAAGTGCTTGACGCCCGGCGAGCATGTGCTCCAGAGCACGATGGCGGCGCGGTCGTGCATGACCAGCCAGCGGGAATCCAGGCTGAATTTCACCACCGCTGCGCTGTCCAGATGGAAGGTCGCGCTGGCGGCGCCCGGGCGAAAGGCCCTCACGCGAACCTTCGGCTCACCGGCGCATTGCTCGAAGAACGAGAGTTCGACAGTCACGCGTCTGTCGGGACTGTCGAGCACAGCGACGCGGGTGGGAGCGGGTTGATCGAAAGCAGGGACTGGGGGGGACATCCTTCGGAATGTTTGGTGGCGATGCAGGTACTATGGGGTCGAGGTGGCTCATGACGTGAGCCATTGAACGAATTCGAATCTCTGCTTGGAAAATTCAAATGGACCGGTCGGAACGCTTTCACAAGATTGACTCCCTGTTGCTGCGGCATGGCATCGTTTCCATCGACAGGATGCTGGAGGAGCTCGAGGTGTCCCGGGCGACCTTCAAGCGCGACATCGAATACATGCGGGACCGGCTCCATGCGCCCATCGAGTGGGACCGAGACGCGGGCGGCTATCGGTATTCGGGAGACGGGCCGGAGCTGGGAAGGCAGGCGCTGCCCGGCCTCTGGTTCAATTCCAGCGAGGCCTATGCGCTGCTGACGATGCAGGCCGTGCTGGCGGACATGCAGCCGGGCCTCCTGGGTGGGCACATCGAGCCCCTGAAAGCGCGGCTTCGGGCGCTGATCGAGACCGGGCACCAGGCGGCCAGCGATGTGGAGAGCCGCGTCAAGCTGCTGACCACGGCCTCGCGGGCCGTGCCGGACAAGCATTTCGAAGTCGTGGCCTCGGCGCTCTTTCGCCGCGAGCGGCTCGAGTTGGCCTACTACGGGCGAGAGCGCGGCGAGTCGTCCCGAAGGCTGGTGTCGCCTCAACTGCTCATCCACTACCGCAGCAACTGGTACCTGGTGGCGTGGTGCCACGAGAAGGAGGGGTTGCGGTCGTTCGCGATGGATTCGATTGAGGATGTGGAGGCGCTGTCGCGCCCGGCTTCCAGAGTGTCCAAACAGGACCTGGACGACTTCGTCGGCAACGGGTACGGCATCTTTTCGGGCCGAAAGCTGACTTGGGCCCGGCTGCGGTTCAGCGCCGAGCGAGCCCGCTGGGTCGAGCGCGAGCGCTGGCACGCCCAGCAGCGCGCGACCCGCGACGACAAGGGGCGGCTGATTCTGGAAGTGCCGTACACGGACGCTCGCGAGCTCACCATGGACATCCTTCGGCATGGCCCCCATGTCGAGGTTCTAGGGCCCTCGGGCCTGCGAAGCGACGTCCGGCGAGCGCTGAGCCAGGCGCTGCAACAGTACGCGGACGCCTGATCGCTTGCCGCGCCAGGCGTTCAGGCGGCTTTCGACAGGGGCTTGCCGCATTCGCCGCAGAATTTGGATGCCACGGCATTCGGGGCCTGGCATGACGGGCAGGCTGCCGAGTTCCGCGCGGCGATGAGCTTTTGGCGGATGTAGGCGATATGCACGACGCAGGGCACGGTGACGCGGTACGCCGCGCCCGAGATGTCCGCCAAGCCCCAGGCGGCGGTGACCGCCCAGCCAATCGGGCCGAGAAGGACGCCCAGGCCCTTGCTGATCACCGGGCCGGCGACGAACGGCAGGCCTCGCCCGAGCACGGTCTTGGCGAGGGCATTGGCCACCACCACGGCCATCTGATAGGTCGCGAAGCCTCCCGCCCTGCCGATGCCGAGCGCCAGGATGGCCGCGCCGGGGCCCGCGGCAGACAGGTTGACGATATTCAGTTCCTTCAGCAGCGCCTTCTGCTGTTCGGAGCTCATGTCCTCGAAGGCGGCGTCGACGAGCTTGGCGAGAATGCCCTGCTCGAGCGACAGGGTGCTTGCATCGCTGCTGAAGTTGACCTTGAGGTGCTTGGCAACATCGCGGACGACCTCGGCGTACTCAACGCCATCTCCGCGGAACATGTTGACGAGCGTGCTGCCACCGAAGAGGCGAATCTCCCTTGCGATGATTTCGCGGTCCTCGTCGTTGTAGAGGCCCTTGATGCCCTTGCAAGCGACGAGCCGCTTGCAGACATCGCCGTCCAGGGCCACCCGACCCTCTCCCTTGTCGGTGATGTAGTCCACCAGGGTGTCGAGGTCTTCGGACTCGGCATGGCGCAGCAGCCATTCCAGGTCGGCAGCGGCGGGGTCGACGTTCTTTGCGGTTTTTGCGGTCATCTGTTTTCTCCAGGTTTTTTCAACACATGGTCAAGTATTGGGCGTCAGTGGCTCATAGGGTGAGCCACCTGAAGGTCTTTGGAGGCATGCCCCAATATCGGCCGCTGACGAGACTTCTGAACCCCACGAACACGCTCGCGTCTTCATTCATCACATATGTGATTCATTTGACGAGCGCAGTGCTCAACAATTGCCGGTGCGATCTCGCATCGCCGCAAAGGCCAGCCCCCCCCCCCCGGGCGATAGCGAAGCGCCACGCGAGTTCGTCCGGGCGCTGATGAATTCGAAGGCGGCCTGCAAGGCCGGGACCGAGGACCTCGTCGTGGCATCATGGATGTGATGAACACCCGGGACCTCGATCGCGATGGGGCGGGCATGACGGGTCAGGTTCGCATCCAAGGGGAATCAAGTGCAGGACGGGATGGTGAAGTCGGCGGTTCGCGTGTTCGAACTGATCGAGCTGTTCGAGGTCGAGCGCCGGCCGCTGCGCGTGGCGACGATCGTCCAGAAGACGGGCGCGCCGCAGTCGAGCGTGTCGATGCTGTTGAAGACGCTGGTGACGCGCGGCTACATGGAATTCGACGCGGCCACGCGGGAGTACTGCCCCTCGGTACGAATCGCTTTTCTCGGCGACTGGGTCACGCACGTCCCGCATCGGCGCGATGCCGTGCAGGACACCCTGCGACGCCTCGCCAACGAGACCGACGAAACCGTCTTGCTGGGACGCCAGAACGGCATGCTGATGCAGTACCTGTCGGTGATCGACGCCCCTCACGCGCTTCGCTTCTCGCCGGCTCCGGGGACGATACGTCCAATGCACCGCACCGCCACCGGCATCATGCTGCTGAGCGCGCTCGACAACGACCAGATTGGCCGCCTGCTGCGGCGCTACAACGCGGAGGGCAGCCACGGAGGCCCGCCCGCCAAGCTGGCCGAAACGCAGCGCGCCGTCGATTTCGCGCGTGAGCACGGCTACTATGAATCCGCCAATCTGGCGACACCGGGCGCGGGGGTGATCGCCACGCTGCTGGCCACGTCGATCCGCGGCCAGCGCCTGAGCATCGGCGTCGGCGGCCCCATCGAACGTCTGCACAAGCGGCGCGGCCCATTGCTGAAGGCGCTGCTCTCGATCGCCCGGAGCTCTTGACCTAATTGCGGCGCCGCTAGGGCGAGGTCTTCGCACGGGCATCGATCGCGTCGTGGATCGCCAACAGGCGCTGCGCCTGTGCCAGGTGGAGTCGCTCGACCATCTTGCCGTCGAGGTTGATCACGCCCGCACCGGCGTGCTCGGGGCGCTGAAAGGCGGCGACAACGCGGAGAGCCTCGGCGACGGCGGGTTCTGAAGGCGAGAAGGCCCGGTTCGCGGGCGCGACCTGCGTGGGATGGATCAGCGTCTTGCCGTCGAACGCCATCTTCACGGATTGCAGCGCCTCCGCGTCGAAGCCAGCGACGTCCGCAAAGTCGTTCCACACGCCGTCGAGCACGCACACGCCGCGGTGCTTGGCGACCAGCACGATGTTCATCAGCCAGGGCAGAAGGAAGGTCCGTCCGTCGCCGGGGAAGACGCCGGTGTCTTTCGCGATGTCATTGGTGCCAACCACGAGACAGTCGAGCCGCGGCGTCGTCTGCAGGCCGGCACGCACGATCTCGTCGAGGGCCATCAAGGCGGCGGGGGTCTCGACCATGGCCCAAAGGCGCAGCGTGTGGCTCAGGCCGTGCGCAGCCGCCGCCGCGGCGACCGCGGTGAAACAGTGTCCCGCGCCGACCTTGGGGACCAGCACAGCGTGGGGCCGGCACTGCGCGATGGCAGCCATGTCGTGTGCGAAATCGTCGCTGCCGATGGCATTGGTTCGGATCACGAGTTCCTGCCGAGCCGGCCGGGCGCTGGCGAAGAGTTCGACGAGGTTCCTGCGTGCCGCGTCCTTCATGCCGGGCGCGACTGCATCTTCCAGATCGAAGATGACCGCATCGCAATCGAGGCTGCAGACCTTGGCGAGAGCGCGCGTGTTGACCGCGGGAACGTACATCGCCGAGCGACGTGGCTTTTGAGTGGGAGTGGAAATGATCATGCAACGGATGTCGATGGATGGAACGAGGCGGCCTTCCCGAGTGGAAGGCGTGGCGCCCGTCGGAGTGTGGGCTACGCGACGCAGCACCACCATCATGGATGTGATGGATTGGCGCAGACATCAACCATCACATATGCGATCAATTTGACAGATCGGCGAGTCAATACTGACGCCTGCCGATCAACGATCGCCCCATTGCACGGGCAGGAGACACAGTGGAAAAAGACATCCGGGCCGCCGACGGCGGCGTTGCTGCCACGCGCCTGCTGGCCGAGTGGATCAGCCGAGCAGATGATGCGTCGATCACTCCCGTCGCATTCGAATGGGCCAAGCACGTGATGCTGGACTGGCTGGCGGTCAGCATCGCCGGTGCCGGCGATCCGATGGTCCTGATGCTGGCTGAAGAGTATGCCGGCCCGACCGATGCACCCTGCACCCTGATCGCTGGCGGTGCCCGTGCCAGGCCGCACGACGCGGCCCTGATCAACGGCACGGCGGGCCACGCACTGGACTATGACGACGTGGCCTTGCGCATGGTCGGGCATCCGACCGTGCCGGTCGCTCCGGCCGCGCTGGCGCTGGCGCAGGTCGGCGGCGCATCGGGCCGGGCACTGCTGCGCGCCCTGGTGATCGGCCACGAGGTCGAGAGCCGCCTGGGCGAGATGGTCGGATCCAGCCACTACGCCCAGGGCTTCCACCCGACCGGTACGGTCGGCACCTTCGGCGCCGCGGCGGCCTGCGCCAACCTGCGCGGGCTGGACAGCGAGCAGACCGCGCACGCGCTCGGCCTGGCCGCCACGCAGGCAGCCGGCCTGAAGAGCATGTTCGGCACCATGGCCAAGCCGCTGCACGCCGGCAAGGCCGCGATGAACGGCCTGATGGCGGCCCAATTGGCAGCCCGCGGCTTCACGGCCGGCCATGACGCGATCGAGTGTTTCCAGGGCTTCGCCCGGACCCTGGCGCCCCGAACCAATGCCTTTGCCGCACCGATCGACACGAGCCGTGGCTTCGCCATCCAAAGCACGCTGTTCAAGTACCACGCCGCGTGCTATCTCACGCATTCGGCGATCGAGGCGATCCGCCAGTTGAGGCAGGACTGCGGCGTCGACCTGGATGCACTCGAGTCGATGACGATCGTGGTCGCCGGCAGCCAGCGCGGCGTCTGCGACATCGCCAGCCCTCAGACCGGGCTCAATGTGAAGTTCTCGATTCAGCACTTGGCTGCGCTCGCGCTCGATGGCGCGGACACCGCGGATCTCGGTCTCTATTCGCTGGAGACTGCACTCGATGCGCGCTACAGCGAAGCGGCAAAGCGCATCGCAATGGAAGTGATCCCCGCCGAGGACCTCGATGCCGCCACCGTCGTTCTTCACACGCGCGGCGGCGAGCGATTCACGCGGACCGCCAACGTCGCGATTCCCGCCATCGATCTCCCGGCGCAATGGACGCGGCTCGTGGCCAAGGCCCGCTCGATCGCCGAGCCCGTGCTCGGCATCGAGCGCTTCGGCCGCTTCGTCGATGCGGTCGAGTCGCTCGATCGTGCCCCTTCCCTCCAACCCTTGCTTGAAGCGATTCAATGACTCCCAACGAACTGACAGTCACGCGACTGAAGGCCGACGCGCGGCTGCGGCCGCGCGGCAACCGCTACGAAGACTTCGAGATCGACCGGCAATTCGTGCACCACTGGGGCCGCACGCTGACTGCGGCCGACAACACGCTGTTCTCGACCCTCACCCTTCACTACAACCCCCACTACACCAACGAAGCCTTCGCCAAGGCGCACGGGCATCCGGGCACGCCGGTCAACCCGCTGCTGGTCTTCAACACGGTGTTCGGCCTGTCGGTGGAAGACCTGTCGGAAGGCGGCGGCCCCTTCCTGGGCGTGGATGAACTGGTCTATCTGGAGGCCGTGTATCCAGGCGACACGCTGTATGCGCGTTCGGAAGTCATCGCCGGCCGCCTGGCCTCGAACCGGCCCGGCTACGCGATCGTGACGTGGCACACGCGCGGGGCGAATCAACGAGGTGAGGAAGTCATCACCTTCAAGCGCTCGAACCTGGTCAAAACAAGGAACTGAAGATGTCGGAAGATGGAATGGGCTACATGACCGAGGAGCGTCGCATGATCCGCGACGCCGCGCGCGACTTCACCATGCGGGAGGTTCTGCCGGTCGCCAACAAACTGGACGGCCCGGACGGCGAGATCCCGATGGACCTGCGCCAGAAGATGGCCGACATGGGCTACTTCGGCATCATGATTCCCGAGGAATACGGCGGCCTGGGTCTGGGCTACTTCGAGTACTGCCTGATCTGCGAGGAGCTCGCGCGCGGCTGGATGTCGGTGGCCTCGATCGTGGCGCGCGCCCAGGGCGGCTGGATCAAGTCGGCCATGTCCGAGGAGATGCGCGCGAAGTACCTGCCGCGCGTGGTACGCGGCGAATTCCTCAATGCGGCTGCGCTGTCGGAAGCCGACACCGGCTCCGACCTGGCCTCGATCTCGTGCCGCGCCGTGCGCGACGGCGACGAGTGGGTCATCACCGGCAACAAGTACTGGTGCACCTTCGCCGACGGCGCGGACTACCTCACCCTGTTCGCGCGGACGGCCCCGCCGCCCAGCGCCGACAAACGCTGGCAGGGCATCTCGTGCTTCCTGATCGAGAAGGAGCGCGGCAGCTTTCCGAAGGGCATGACCGGCTCCCCCATTCCCAAGATCGGCTACTTCGGCTGGAAGACCTTCGAGCTCGCGCTCGACGGCCTGCGCGTCCCGGCCGAAGGCCTGATCGGCGAGGAGGGCAAGGCCTTCCTCCTGATGACCAAGGGACTGGAAGGCGCGCGGGCGCACACGGCGGCGCGGGCCATCGGGCTCGCGCAGGGCGCGCTCGAGGACGCCATCGCCTATGCAGGCGAGCGCAAGCAGTTCGGCATGCCGATCGCCGAGTACCAGGCCATCCGCTTCAAGATCGCCACCATGGCGACGGAGATCGAGGCCGCACGGCAGTTGATGTACTACGTGTGCGGCGAGATCGATCGCGGTCGCCGCTGCGACAAGGAATCCTCGATGGTGAAGTACTTCGCCTCCGAGATGGCAGAGCGGGTGACATCGGAAGCGATGCAGATCTTCGGCGGCGCCGGCTACACCAAGCTGTTCCCTGTCGAGCGCTACTGGCGCGACGCGCGGCTCACCAAGATCTTCGAGGGTACGTCGGAGATCCAGCAACGCATCATCGCAAGCACCCTGCTGGGCAAGTCCGAGGTCGAGGCCATGATCGCCGGCCGCGCCTACGAATCCCAGGCACGCAGCGGAGGTGCGGCATGAAGTCATCCACGCTCACCAGCACCGACAACTACTTCGAGGACTTCGAGCCCGGACTGCTGCTGCGGCATGCACGCGGCAAGACCGTTACCGAAATGGACAACGTGCTCATCACCAACATGGTCATGAACACGGCCGATGGCCATTTCAATGAGCATGCGATGCAGCAGGACGCGCGCGGCATCTTCGCGCAGCGCGTGGTGTTCGGCGGCATCAATCTGTCGATGGTGCTGGGGCTCGCGGCGCAGGACACGGCCGAGCAGTGCCTGCGCGAGCTCGCGCTCGACAAGATCCGCCTGTCGCACCCGGTCTTCCACGGCGACACCCTCTATGCGTACAGCGAAGTTCTGGAGCGGCTCGACGCGGACCGGCCGGACGCCGGCATCGTGCGTTTCAAGCACTACGGCCTGAACCAGGACGACAAGCTCTGCGTGGAGGCGGAGCGCACCGTTCTGCTCAAGCGAAAGAGCCATTGGGCGCAGAAGTGACCGCGCGCGCCCCCTCCTTCGGTGCGCTCGACGGGCTGGTCGTGCTGGACCTGACCCAGATGCTGGCCGGCCCTTACGCCACCATGATGCTGGCCGACCAAGGTGCGCACGTCATCAAGATCGAGCCACCCGGCGGTGACCTGACGCGCCGCAACGGCCCGTACATCGACGGCGCGCTGAAGATCGACGAAGGGGGCTTCGGCGGCTACTTCGCCTCGATCAACCGCAACAAGAGCTCGCTCACGCTTGACCTCAAGAAGCCGGCCGGCAAGGCGGCCCTGCTGCGGCTGGTCGAGAAGGCCGATGTGCTGGTCGAGAACTATCGCGCCGGCGTGATGGAGCGGCTCGGACTGGGCTACGACGTGCTCGCGCAGGTGAATCCGCGGTTGGTGTACGGCGCCCTGCGCGGTTTCGGCGACCCGCGCAGCGGCGAGAGCAGCTACGCGACATGGCCCGCATACGACCCGGTGGCGCAGGCGATGGGCGGCATCATGGGCATCACAGGCCCGGTGCCCGGTGGCGCGCCGACCAAGATCGGCCCCGGCGTCGGCGATCTGATCCCGGCCGCCTTCCTGGCCTTCGGCGTCGCGTCCGCCTGCTGGCGCGCGCAGCGCACCGGCCGCGGCCAGTTCGTGGACGTCGGCATGGTCGATGCCGTGCTGGCGGTCTGCGAGCGGCTGGTGTTCCAGTACAGCGCCTCCGCGCAATCGCCAGGACCCGAAGGCAACGGGCACCCGCTGCTGTGCCCGTTCGGATTGTTCCCCGCGAAGGATGGCTACGTCAGCCTCGGAGTGCCGAACGATCGCTTCTGGGTACCGCTGACCCATCGCATGGGCCAACCCGGGATGGCGACCGATCCGCGCTATGCGACCAATGACGCCCGAATGGCGCACAAGGCCGAGGTCGAGGCCACCGTGAGCGGCTGGACCGCGCGCCACACCAAGGCCGAGCTGTCCGAGTTGCTGGGCGGCGAAATCCCCTTCGGTCCGGTGTTCGACGCGGCCGACATCTTCGAAGACCCGCATTTCCGCATTCGCGAGATGCTGGTCGAGACCGAACAGCCCGGTGCGACGCGCCCGCTGACCGTGGCCGGCACGCCGGTGCACATGAGCGAGACGCCGGGCGGCGTGCGGCGCCGTGCGCCGATGACCGGCGAGCACACCGACCGCACGCTTGCCGAGTTCGGTTTCGAGCCCCACGAGATCGCGGCGCTGCGCGCTGACGACGTCGTTCAGTAACCCCCTTTTTTTCCAACCGAGGACATGACCTTGATTCAAGACCGACCGCGCCGACTGCGCCGCTGCCAACTCTCCGTGCCGGGCTCCAGCGAAAAGATGATGAAGAAGGCGTCGGAGATGGACCTGGACTTCTGCTTCCTGGACCTCGAGGATGCGGTCGCCCCCACCGAGAAGCGGCCGGCCCGCGCCAGGATCGTGGAAGCCCTCAACACACTGGACTGGGGCCGGACGACGCGCTGCGTGCGCATCAACGACTTGACGACCGAATACGCCTACGAGGACATCATCGAAGTCGTCGAAGGGGCGCGCGAGAACCTCGACGTGATCATGCTGCCGAAGGCAATGGGCGCGTCCGACGTGCAGTTCGTCGACAAGCTGCTCACGATGATGGAAAGGAAGCTCGGCCTTCGCAAGCGCATCGGCATCGATGTGCTGATCGAGGAAGTCGAGGCCATGATGCGGGTCGAGGAGATCGCTGCTTCGACGCCGCGCCTCGAGTGCCTGATCTTCGGCATGGGCGACTACTCGGCCAGCCAGGGCATCTCGATTCGCGACATCGGTGGCCCGAGCGGCTATCCGGGTGACATCTGGAGCTACCAGCGTCACAAGCTGACGATCGCGGCCCGCGCGAATCGCATCGACGCGGTCGATGGCCCCTTCGCCGACTTCAAGGAACCCGAAGCCTTCCGCGAAGAATGCCGGCGCTCGATGATCCTCGGCATGGTCGGCAAATGGGCCATCCATCCATCGCAGGTGCAGATCGCGCAGGAGGCATTCTCCCCCTCGCCCGAAGACGTCGCGCGCGCCCGCGACATGATCAAGGCCTACGACCAAGCCTTGGCGCAAGGCCTGGGCGCCGTGCAGTACGGCGGAAAGATGATCGACATCGCCTCCGTGCGCATCGTCAAGAACCTGGTAGCCCGTGCCGACCAGATCGGCATGTGAGTCGAGCGCCGGCCGGCCGCCCGGACATTCTTGGGGGCCGTCACGGCACATCCCCGGCCATGCAACCCGCCATCCATCCGCAGGAGACAACATGAACACCAGACTCGAAACGACATTGCCCGCCACCGAGGCGCAACGGCGCCGCTTGCTTGCCGCGGGACTCGGCGCGCTCGGTGCCGGGTGGCTGCCGGGGTTGGCGCAGGCACAGGCACAGGCCTGGCCCTCCAAACCGATCAGGATCGTGGCCGCCCAAGCGCCGGGGTCGTCCAACGACGCGACCGCGCGCGCGCTGGCCGAGTACATGACGACGCGCCTCCACACGCCCGTGGTGGTCGAGAACAGGCCCGGAGGCATCGGCATGATCGCCGCCGACAACGTGGCGCGCTCGGCCGCGGACGGCTACACGCTGCTGATCACCCTGCACAGCCAGTTGGCGCAGGCGCCGGTGCTGTTGAAGAAGGTGCCGCTCGACACCACGAAAGACCTGACGCCGATCGCCGCATTCAGCACGGGTACCGCGCCGATGGTGGTCAAGAAGGATCTGCCGGTGAGGAACCTGAAGGAGCTGATCGCGCTGGCACGCCAGCGTCCGGTGACGGTGGGCAACTACGGCATCGGCTCCGGCTGGCAACTGATGGTGAGCCAGCTGATCAAGCAGACCGGCGGAAAATTCGACATCGTCAACTACAAGGGCACGGGCCCGATGGTGTTCGACCTGATGGCAGGCAACATCGATATGGGCGCGGGCTCGATGGCGGGCCTGGCCGGCGGCATTCAGCGCGGTTCGCTGCGGCCGATCGTTCTCATCTCCGGCGAGCGTTCCGAGCGGCTGCTGCCGGGCGTTCCGACCTGGGCCGACGAAGGTTTCACCGGGCCAGCCTTCGAGGACCTGATCGAATGCAACATGGTGCTTGGCCCCGCGGGCCTGCCCAGCGACATCGTGATGAAGCTGGCCGAGGTGGCCCGCGAGGCCGCCACCAAGTCCGACAACGTCAAGAGCGTGCTCGCGCAGTTGGGCGTCGAAGGACCGCCCTGGACCGGCGCCGAACTGCAGAAGCTCATCCGGCGCAGCTGGCCGACCTACCAGGCGATGACGCGCGAGCTTGGATTGACCGTGGATTGACGGGGTCGCCGCAATCTGGCCGTCAGATGGAACGTCCGCCGTCCACCGGCATCTCGACCCCCGTCAGGAAGCGAGCCTCCTCGCTGGCCAGGAACAGCGCCACGTTCGCCACGTCGGCCGGGTCGCACATCCTTCCCAGCGGAATCGTCGAGACGAAGCGGGCCCGGTTCTCGGCCGTGTCCGCCACGCCCATGAAGTCCTGAAGAAGACCCGTGGGCGCCATGACCGGGGAAATGAGATTGACCCGAATGCCGTCGGACGCCAGTTCGACGGCCATCGACTTGGTCATGACCTTCACCGCGCCCTTCGAGCTGTTGTACCAGGTCAGGCCGGGGCGCGGACGGATGCCGCCGACCGAACCCACGTTGATGATCACGCCGGCCTTTTTCTCCTTCATCAGGGGCACCACCGCGCGCGTCATGTGAAAGATCGACTTCACGTTGACGGCGAACACGCGATCGAAGGTCTCTTCGTCGACCTCGAGCATCGACTGATTGCGGTGCGTGGTGCCTGCGTTGTTGACCACGACGTCGGGCACGCCGAAGCGTTCCACGCAGTGGCGAACCATGGCTTGCACCTGGTCGAAGCGGCTCACGTCGCACGCCACGGCGCTGGCGTTGTCGCCCAGTTCCGCGGCGATGCGCCGGGCCGCCTCCAGGTTCACGTCGGCAAGGACGACCTTCGCGCCTTCGCTGACGTAGGTCCGGGCGATCGCGGCGCCGAATCCGCTGCCTGCGCCCGTGACGATCGCGATTTTCTTGCTCAATCTGGACATGTTGGAAATCCTTAGTCGTAGTGCTGGACAATGGTCTTGGTGGTGCTCATCTCTTCGAGGGCGAGGAACCCCTTCTCGCGGCCATAGCCGCTTTTCTTGACGCCTCCGAACGGCAGCTCGACCCCGCCGCCCGCGCCGTAGCAGTTGATGAAGACCTGGCCGCTGGCGATGCGCTGCGCCAGCCGCGCCTGCCGGCTTCCGTTCTCCGTCCAGATGCCGGCGACGAGACCGTAGTCCGTCGCGTTGGCCAACTGCACCGCGTCGTCTTCGTCGGTGAACGGCATGACCGACAGCACCGGGCCGAAGACCTCCTGGCAAGCCAGGCGGTGCCCGCGAGGCACGGGTCCGAAGAGCACGGGCTTGACGAAGTAGCCCTCGCCTGGAACACCTGGCGCCAGGCTGCCTTCGGCCAGCTTCGGTACCCCCATGGCGGCCGCTTCGGCGATGAACGAGCTCACCTTGTCGCATTGCCTCGCGTTGATCAGCGGGCCGCAGTCCAGGTCCATCTCCGGCGTCCCGACCTTCAGCGCCTCGAAGCTGGCCGCGATCGTTGCGACGAACCGGTCGTAGATCCCTTTTTGAACGAGCAGGCGGCTGCCGGCGGAGCAGGTCTGGCCGGCGTTCTGGACGATGGCCCGGACGATGATGGGTGCCGCCTTGGCCAGGTCCGCATCCTCGAAGACGATCTGCGGCGATTTGCCTCCGAGCTCGAGAACGCACGGGACATGGTGGCGGGCCGTGGATTGCTGCACCTGGACGCCGACCTCCGGCGAGCCGGTGAACGTCGCGAAGTTGATGCCCGGATGCGAGGTCAGCGCCGCGCCGGCCTCGGCGCCATAGCCGGTCACGATGTTCAGGGCGCCGGGCGGCAGTCCCGCCAGCATCGCGAACTCGGCGAGCTTCAGTGCGCTCAGGCAGGCGTCCTCGGAGGGCTTGACCACCGCCGCGTTCCCCATGGCCAGTGCGGGAGCGAGCGTGCGCCCCATCATCTGCGCGGGATAGTTCCACGGAATGATGTGGGCGGTGACGCCGTGCGGAATGCGAACGACGCTCACGTTGTAGCCGCCCAGGTAGGGAATGGTCTGGCCATGGATCTTGTCGGCGGCGCCGCCATAGAACTCGAAATAGCGCGCCACCGCCTTGGCGTCCGCGCGGGCCACGGACATGGGCTTGCCGGTATCGCGGGCCTCCACTTCGGCCAGTTCCTCGGCATGGTCCAGGATGACCTGCCCGAGGCGCTGCAGGATCCGTCCCCGCTCCGTGGCCGTCATGCGCCCCCAGGGGCCTTCCAGCGCACGGCGCGCCGCCGCGACCGCCAGTTCGACATCCGCGGACCGGCCCCGTGCGATCTTCGCGAACGCCTGTCCGCTGCACGGATCGATGACGTCGATGGTTTCGCCATCGACCGCATCGACCCATCGCCCATCGATCAGCAATTTGCTCACGCGTGCCTCCTTCACTTCGAGCCGGCCCCTGCAGGCTCGACCTCGCTCATGAACTTGGGATCGTTGTAGTGGTAGAGATCGTCCAGGTAGGGAACGAAGAAGTCGTAGAAGGAGCGCGAGTCGTACTTCGCCTTCTCGCCGGGTCCCACGCACGCCGGGATCGGCCCGACGTTGGCGTCGTCATCCGGGTAGAAGAAGAAGGTCAGCGCATAGCGCTTCGTCGGCGGATTGACGACCCGGTGCGGCGTGGCGATGAACCGATCGTTGGACAGGCGGTTGAGGATCTGCCCCGTGTTCACGATCAGCGCGTCCTTCACGTAGCTGACCTTGAGCCACTCCTTCGAGGGCGTCATCACCTGCAGCCCGGGCACCGGCGTCATCGGCAGCAGCGTCAGGAAGCTGCCGTCGGAGTGCGGCGCCAGCGCGTACTGGCCCTCCTCCATCTTCTCTTCGGGATGGTAGTAGGCGCAGCGCTGGTAGTACTCCGGCGCCTTGAACATGCTGTCGAAATAGTCGGCCGGAAGACCCAGCGCGCGCGCGTAGATCGGCAGCAGCTTGAGGGAGAGCTTCTCCATCGACGTCTGGTACTCGAACAGCGTCTTCCTGAACTCGGGCAGACTCTCGGGCCACTGGTTCAGCCCGCGATGTCGCACGTTGGACAGCACCTTCGGGTCGTCGGCGGAGCGATTCCTCATGAACAGCCAGGCGGCGTTGGTGTCCTTCTTGGTATTGACCGCGATCTTCTCGGCAATGGCGGTCGACTTCAGGATGGATGACTTGGGCGGAAGGTAGCCCTGGTGGTGGAACCCGACCCGGTGCCTGAGCTTCTCCTCCATCGAGATATCGAAGAGCTTCGCGGTCTGACGGAACGACTCGTCGATCAGCGACTGCGGAATTCCGTGGTTGACGATCGCGAAGAAGCCCAGGTTCTCCTGGATGCACTTCACGTCCGCCCCCAATTGCTCAAGCGCGCCAGGCACGCCCGCCAGATAGGGCCCCACGTCCAATATCGGCAAATCCTTGCCCTCCGCAATGGAAGCCCGAACGCCCGCGGAAGCAGCCACCTTGTTGTCGATCTCCGCGCTCGCTGATGTCATCATGGTTCATGTCTCCTGAATAGTAGTTACCGAAAAATCAACTGCTCTTCGAACTCCCGTAGGAAGTTCCCGTCAGTTCCACAACTTGCACTTGGATTCCGCCTTGGAAGCGAATGCCTGATCGCCCGGGATCATCTGCACCTGCTTGTAGTAGTCCCAGGGCCCCTTCGATTCGGCGGGGCTCTTGATTTCCATGAGCCGCAGATCGTGGACCATCCGTCCGTCCGCCCGGACGTAGCCATTCTGGGTGTACATGTCATTGATCTTCTCCTTCCGCATCTGCGTCATCACCTCCTCTGCCTGGTCCGACCCCAGCTGCTTGACCGCATTCAGATAGTGAAGCGCCGCGGAGTAGCTGGCCGCCTGCATGCTGGTGGGCTTTTTCTTCATCTTTTCCTGGAAGCGGTCGGCCCACTTTCTCGTCTTCTCGTCCGAATCCCAGTACCACGCCTCGGTCAGGTTGATGCCGCTGGTCAGCTTGAGTCCCAGCGCGTGCACGTCGGTGATGAACAGCATGAGCCCCGCGATCTTCATCGACTTCGAGATGCCGAATTCACTCGCCGCCTTGATCGAATTGATCGTGTCCCCTCCGCCGTTCGCCAGTCCCAGCACTTCGGCCCCGGAAGCTTTGGCCTGCAACAGGAAGGACGAGAAATCGGAGGCCGACAGCGGGTGGCGCACGCTGCCGAGCACCTGGCCGCCGTTGGCCTTGACGACCTGCGTGGTTTCCTTTTCAAGAGACTCGCCGAAGGCGTAGTCGACCGTCAGGAAGTACCAGGTCTTGCCGCCCTGCCGGGTCATCGCCGTGCCGGTTCCGCGGGCCAGCGCCACCGTGTCGTAGAGATAGTGGACCGTGTAGGGAGAGCACTCCTCGTTGGTCAGCTGGGCCGCGACACCGCCTGTCACCATGACGATCTTCTTTTTCTCCGCAGCCACCTTGGCGATGGCCAGGCTGGTTCCCGAACTGGGGCCGCTGATGATCATGTCCACGCCCTGGGTGTCGAACCACTCGCGCGCGGTGGTTGCCGCGATGTCGGGCTTGGCGGAATGATTGGCCGTCACGATCTCGATCTTCTTGCCGTTGATCGTGCCGCCTACATCGGAAATCGCCATCTTCACCGCCTCGGTGATTCCGTTCCCGCCCATGTCGGAGTAGATGCCGGACATGTCCGCGAGAACGCCGATCTTCACGACGTCGTCGTTGATCTTCGACCAGGCTGGCGCGCTGGCCGCGATGGATATCAGAGCCCCCGCCGCAGCGATGCGGCTTCGTGACCTCGAGGTCTTCCTGGGCAGGGCGTTGTTGAAAATGCGCTTCATATTTGTCTCCTGTTTTTTTGATTCAAACGATCCTTGTCATCGGCCGTCCGGCACGACGGTGCGCGACCCGGGGGGCGGCGGCCCCGCACCAGAGCGCCCCGCCGCGAGGTGAGCGACGTTGCGCCGGACCAGGGACGGCGCGGCGGCCCGCGCATCGGTTCCCTTGCGCAGGGAACTTTTCAGCGACTCGACCAGTGCGCGCGGCATGGCTCAGTCCCCCTGCGCGCCGGGGATGCGGACCACCGCCGCCAGTACCAGTGCCAGCTGCTCCTTCAGCGGTGCCTCGAAAAAATCATCGGCTTGTTGGGCGATCGCCTCCGCGACGCGCATCTCCAACAGTCGCCTGAGCCGATAGCGGGCCCGTTGGGCGCGAAGTCGCTGGTGCCGCTGCGGGTCGGCGCTGCGCCACGCCTGGTGGCGATCGATCGCTTCCGACAGGGCTGCGATCGAGGCCGGCTGCGAGGCCGAGGTCAGCAGGATCGGCGCCCGCCACGCGCCCTCGGGCTGCCGGGTCACGGCCGCGATGCGCTGGATGTCGGTGGCCATTCTTTGTGCTCCCGGCAGGTCCGACTTGTTGACCACGAAGATGTCGGCCATCTCCATGATCCCGGCCTTCATGGCCTGCACCGTGTCGCCGCTCTCGGGCAGCAGCACGAGGACCAGCGTGTCGACCTGCGCGCGCACCGCGTACTCGGCCTGGCCGATGCCGACCGTTTCGAGCAGGACTTCGTCGAAGCCGAACTCGTCCATGAGGTCCAGCATCTCGGGCAGGTTGTCGGCGAGGCCGTCGCAGGTACGGCGCGAGCCGAGCGAGCGGATGTAGAGGTCCCCGACGCCGGCCAGGTCGTCCATGCGAACGCGGTCGCCCAGGATCGCGCCGCCGCTCTTCGGGCTGCTCGGATCGACGGCCAACACGCCCAGCCGGCCCTTCGGCGTGCGTTCGAGCGCGAGATGCCCGACCAGCGTGCTCTTGCCGGCACCCGGTGCCCCGGTGACGCCGATCCGGCACGCCGCGTGTGTCGGGCGTTCGCGCGGCGCGGACTGCGCCAGCTCCGCCGTGCTGGCGTTGGCCATGCGCGTCAGCGCGCGGCTCAGCGCCCATCGATCGAGCGGCGGCGTGCTCACAAGGCGACCCTTCCCAGCACTTCGTCGCCGTGCTCGTCCAGCAGGGGTGGCAAGCCGTAGACCGGCGAGAACCCTTGAAAGCGGATCGGGCTGGCCACCGCCTGCAGCGGCAGGCTGCCGTCTCCCAACGGCACGACCAGCGAGCGCGCGGCGGCGATGTCGCTGCGCAGGGCGTCATTCAGCGTGCCGACCTCGGCCACCACCAAGCCCAGCGGGCTCAGGCGGCGCACCCAGTCGGCCGCCGAGGCCTGGCGCAGCACGCTCGCGATGGCGGCGATGACTTCGGCCCGATGCGCCCGCCGGCCGGCCATGGTCGCGAACTTCCGGTCCACGGTCCACTCGGGACGCCCGATCTCGCCGCAGAAGGTCTTCCAGAACTTGTCATGGGTGATGAACAGGGTGAGCCACCCCTCGGCCGTCGCGAAGATCTGCGCCGGAACGACGTAGGGGTGCGACGAGTCCGCCAGCCGCTCGATGGTCTCGCCGGCGTTGAGCGCGGCACCCGCGAGGTAGTTGAGCTGCGAGAGCATCACGTCGTACATCGCGACGTCGACCTGGCCGCCCTGCCCCTGCACGATCTTGGCCAGCAGCCCCACCGCCGCCACCAGCCCCGCCGAGTTGTCGACGGCGGAGTAGCCGGCCTTGGTGGGCGGCGCGTCGGGGTCGCCGGTCAACGCCATCACGCCGGTCATCGCCTGAATGACGTAGTCGTAGGCCGGGTTGTCCGCGTACGGCCCATCGAGGCCGTAGCCCGTCAGGGCCACGCAGACCAGGCGCTCGTTCCATCGCCGAAGCACCTCGTAGGTGAGGCCGAGCTTGCGGATCGCCGAGGGCCGCAGGTTCGTCACGAGCGCATGCGAGGTCTCGACGATGCGGCCCAGCGCGGCCCGCCCCTCGTCGCTGGCCAGGTCGAGCACGACGCTCTTCTTGTTGCGGTTGAGGCTCGCGAAATAGGCGTTGTGTGGTCCCACGAAGTGGGGGCTGATCGTGCGGCCGATATCGCCTTCGGGCGTCTCGATCTTGATGATTTCGGCGCCCATGTCGGCCAGCATCAGGCCGCAATAGGGGCCAGCCAGCATGTGGCCGACCTCCACGATCCGGATCCCCGCGAGCGGCGCGTTCATCGGAGCACCTTCGTGGTTCGCACTGGAGCGGCCCGGCGCGGCGCTCATTCGAGACTCTTCGCCAGTGAACGGACAACGACGTCCAGCGGCATGTCGGCGGTGAAGATCGCTGTGACGCCGAGGTCGCGCAGGTAGGGCTGATCCTCGGCCGGGATGGTGCCGCCGACGAAGACCTTCACATCGTGCGCCTGGAGTTCCCGCAGTTGCGCGATGACTTCGGCGACCAGCTCCTTGTGGCTGCCCGACAGAATGCTCAGGCCCACCGCGTCCACGCCCTCGTCCACCGCCACCTGCGCGATCTGCAGCGGACTGCGGCGCAGGCCGGTGTAGATCACCTCCGCGCCGGCGTTGCGCAGCGTCAGCGCGATGATCTTGGCGCCGATGTCGTGACCGTCGAGACCGGGCTTGCCGATCAGTATCCGCTTGGCCGCCAGCGCGGCCGAGGTCTGTTGCGCACTCATAGATTCACCGGTTCCTTGAATTCGCCCCATTGCTCTTTCAGGCGCGTCACCATTTCGCCGACGGTGGCATAGGCGTGGCAGCACTCCACGAGGTAGGGCATGATGTTTTCGTTGTCCTTGGCTGCCGCGGCGGACAGCCTGGCCAGCGAGCGGTCGACCTCCGACTGCCGACGCGTGTCGAGCACCCGCTGGTATTTCTCGAGCGCGCGCTGGGCCACCGTCGGATCGAGCGTGAACACCTCGCCGACCTTGATCTCCTCGTCCACCTTCTTGAAGTGGTTCTGGCCCACGATCACGTTGCGGCCCGAATCGGTGTCGAGCTTGCGCTCGAGTCCGCGCTCGGCGAGCCGCAGCTGGATCCACCCGTCTTCGATGGCCCGGATCACGCCCCCGTACGCATCGATCTCGCCCATCACCTGGGTGATCTGCTGCTCCATCCGGTCGGTGTGCTGCTCCAGGAAGTAGCTGCCGCCCAAGGGGTCGACCGTGCGCCCGATGCCGCTCTCGAAGGCGATGATCTGCTGCGTGCGCACCGCCAGCTCGGCCGAGGACTCGGTCGGAATCTGGAAGGCCTCGTCGAACGCGCAGGTGAAGATGGACTGGGCGCCGCCCAGCACCGCCGCCATGGTTTCCACCGCCACGCGCACGACGTTGTTGTAGGGCTGCGGCGCGACCAGCGACGAGCCGCCGCACACCACGCCGAAGCGAAAGTGCTGCGCCTTCGGATCCTGGACGCCGTAGCGTTCCTTCATCAGGCGCGCCCACAGCCGGCGGCCGGCGCGGAACTTGGCGATCTCGTCGAAGAAATCCATGTGCACGTAGAAGAAGAACGACAGGCGCTTGGCGAACTTCTCCACATCGCCGCCGCGGGATCGCAATTCGTCCACGTAGGCCAGGCCGTTGGCCAGGGTGTAGGCCATCTCCTCGGCCGCCGTCGCGCCGGCGTCGCGCACGTGGGCGCCCGCGATGCTGATCGGATTGAAGCGCGGCGAAACGTCGTTGGAATAGAGAATCGAGTCCGCGATCAGGCGCATCGAAGGGCGCACCGGAAAGATCCAGGTGCCGCGCGCGACGTACTCCTTGAGGATGTCGTTCTGGATCGTGCCGGTCAGCTTGCTGCGCGGAACGTTCTGCTTGTCGGCCACGGCCAGGTACATCGCATAGACGATGGCGGCCGTGCCGTTGATGGTGAACGAGGTCGAGATCTTCGACAGGTCGAGGCCCTTGAACAGGATCTCGGCCTCGCTCAGGTTGGACAGCGAGACGCCGACCTTGCCGATCTCCGGCCGCGCCATCGGGTGGACCGGATCCAGGCCGCACTGGGTCGGCAGGTCGAGTGCCACCGACAGGCCGGTCTGCCCTTTTTCCAGCAGAAACTTGTAGCGCTCGTTGGATTCCTCGGCGGTGCCGAAGCCCGAGTACTGGCGGATGGTCCAGAGGCGGCCCTGATACCCATCGGGGAAGATGCCCCGCGTGAAAGGGTACTCCCCGGCCGCGCCGATGCTGGCGGGCTGGACGGCCTCGGGGCCGACGCTGGTCGGCACTTCGATGCCGCTCGGGCTGACGGGTCGCAGCTGCGGTTCCATGTCGGGCACCGCGGGCTCCGTGCCGCCGCTCATTTCGCGCTCCTGGCAAGAAACTTGTCCGATGCGCGCCAGTGATCGTCATGGAGCCAGGTCTTCAGCACCTGCTGCCGCTCGATGGCGCGGCGGGCCTCGTAGGAAGCGCCCTGGCGCCAGGCCACGGTCTGCGCCTTGATGCCGCGCAGCACCTGGGGAGCACATGCACGCAGCGGCTCCAGGAAGGCCTGCACGTCTTCGCCCGCCGGACCGTCCGAGACCACCGCATCGGCCAGGCCCCACTGCAGCGCCTGAGGTGCGTCGACGAGCTCGCACCGGCTCATCATGCGCATCGCCCGGGCGCCGCCCACCAGTTGGCACAGGTCCGGCCCGCCGCCCCATGCCGACGAGATGGCCAGCCGCGCCTGGATGAAGCCGATGCGCGCGTGTTTCGCCTGCATCCGCATGTCGCACGCCAGGGCCAGTTCCGCGCCGCCGCCGATGGCGTCGCCGTTCAGGTAGGCCAGCACCGGCACCGGACATGCGCGCACCGCGTCGAGCGCCGCACGCGACTGCTCGGCCATGTCGATGGTTGCGGGCTCGTCGCGCACGCTGGCCAGTTCGACGAGATCGCCGCCGGCGGCGAAGTAGCGGTCACCGGCGCCGCTCAGGACGATGAAGCGCGCGTCCGGCCGGGCCCCGGCCGAGGCCACGGCCCGCCCCAGTTCGGCGAGCACCCCCCGGGCGAGCGCGTTGTGCTTGTGCGGCCGGTCGATCGTGATCCACACGACGCCACCGGCACGTTCCTCCACTGCGATGTCCTTGCTTGTTTGCACGCTGTCTGGTCTCCGTCGAGTTGTTGCGTGCCGATGCTATGAACCGACAAGTTCTAGAACAAGAACCAATGTTCAGCATTACGAACATAATGAGGCGGCGAGAGAGAAACGAAGCGGATTGATCCGATTTGTTCAACCGGCCGAACTTCGGCCCYACAGACGTTCATGGAAGGAAGCGCGATGTCCGGTGTGACGGTGACTGCGATCGAGAGGGTGATCGACATCTTCGAGGCGTTCCAGGCGAGCCAGCGGCCGCTCTCGCTGACCGACCTGTCGGAGGCGGTCGGCATTCCCAAGAGCACCTGTCATGCCATCGTCGCGACGCTGACGGCACGCGGCTACCTGTACACGCTCAACCGTCCGCGCGCGCTCTATCCGACCAAGCGCATGTACGACGTGGCGCACGACATCCTCGCGAAGGATCCCTTCATCGAACATGCCACGCCGGTGCTGGAGCGCTTGCGCGACGCGACCCGCGAAACCGTGATCCTCGGCAAGCGCCAGGCGGAATCGGTGATCTACCTGCAGGTCATTGAAGGGCTTCACTCGATCCGCTATTCGGCCAAGCCCGGCGAGTTCAAGCCGCTGCATTCGAGCTCCATCGGCAAGGCCTTGCTGGGAAGCCTCAAGGAGCCCGAGTTGCGCGCGTGGCTGGAAGGCCGGCAACTGGTCCCCATCACCTCCGCCACGAAAACCGAGCACGACGCACTGATCCAGGACATCCTGGAAAGCCGGAGGATCGGCTACTTCGTCACGCGAGGCGAGAACGTGAGCGACGTGTGGGCGGTCGCGACCTTTCTCACGATCAACAACGAAACGCTGGCCGTGGCCGTCGCCGGACCCAGGCACCGGATCGAGGGCAACGTGGCCGAATGCGCCAACCTGTTAGTCGCGACTTGCAGCTTTCTGTCACGACAGCTGGTGCGCGCCTGAGCGACTGATCAGCAGAGGGCCCGTGTTCAAAATCCGGTCGATCGCAGCGACTCCCTGCGCCAAGCCGTCTTCCGCGCGCATCCGCTCGCCCAGCGCCCGCGCGGTCGTCCGAACCGCCGAATGCCCGGCGAACGCGATCCCGCGTGCCAGATCATCCGCGCGGAGTCGATGGCCTGCCACCGCATCCGGCGCCACGCCAGCCTGCTTCAACCGGTGCGCCCAGAAGAACTGGTCGCCCGCGAACGGCACCACCACCGACGGCACCCCCGAACGCGCCGCCGAATGCGTGGTTCCCGATCCGCCGTGATGCACCACCAGCGACATTCGGGGAAACAGCCAGTCGTGCGGCGCGTCACCCAGCACATGGAAGTTGGCCGGCAACCCCTGCACGTCCATCTGGCTCCAGCCGGGCTGCAGCACCGCGCGCTGGCCCGCCACGCCATTGATGATCGCCTGGCGCAGGCGGCCGGCGTCGAAGCCGGTCATGCTGCCGAAGCCGACGTAGAGCGGCGGCTCACCTGCTGCGAGAAATGCGTTCAATGCGGGCGGAGGTTGCCAGTCGGGTGCGGGCGGCACCCACTGGCCACAGACCATGGCATTCGCGGGCCAGTCGAGTGGCCTCGGCACAAGGCTCGGCGAGAAGCCATAGACCATCGGGTGCGTGGTCCACATCCGCCGACGCGGCGGCAGGTCGCACACCTCGGCGCGCGCCGTGTTCACCGCCGCCCGGAACGCGCGCCACAGCATCGCATTGACGAGGTGATGGCTCGCGCGGCGAAGCAGGCGCGGTACTTGCGCGGGCGGCAGGAATGGCGATGCAAAGCAGTGGGTGGGCGTGAGCGGGAACATCCCCGCGCCGATGACCGGCACCCGGAGCGCTTCGGCGGCCGAAAGTCCCACAAAGGCGGCCAATCCTGAACACACGATGGCGTCGCAACTGCGCGCCGTCTCGACGATCTGGCGCAGCCATGCCGTGGCGCTGGCGTTGGCAATGTCGGCGAGGGCCTGGGCGGCCGCCGCTGGCCGGTTGCTTGCCACCACGTTGGCGATCGCCCCACCTGTACCCACCGCGCCGCGGATGTCGCCGTCGAGCGCCTGGGTGCGCACACCGAGCCTCCGGGCGGTGCCCAGCGTCGATGCGTCCGCCAGGAACACCGATGAATGGCCTGCGTCGTCGAGTGCGCGACACAGCGCGGCGAGCGGACGTGCGTCGCCCTCGGTGCCGTAGGTGACCACTGCGATCTTCATGCGCGCTTCCTCCGCTGCGGTCTGCCGGCGGCGCGGGCACCGTCGGCAAAGATCTGGACGATCATCTCGAGTTCGTCGGCCAGCACCAATCCGGGCAGGGTCAGCCAGCGCATCAGCGCGCCAAAGTACAAGTGGTGCAGAAGCGATGCCAGGTGCTCGGCCGGCACGTCGGCGCGCAGCGTGCCGTCGTGCTGCGCACGCTCAATCAGCAGAGCGAAGAGCCCGGCCAGGTCGCGCGGCCGCCCTTCGGCATTGCCGCCCTCGAGTTCGCTCTCGATGTTGAGAAATCGAAAACGGAAGTATGCAAGCAGGTAGGCTCGGTAGCGCTGCGACCATTCGACCGACGCTTCGAGCAATTGGCGAAGCCGCGACTCGAAATCTCCGGGAGTCTCGATCACGCCGCGCAGGCGCTCCGTGTCGACCGCCAGTTCCATGTGCACCCAGTGCGCAAGGACCGCCTCTTTGGTTGCGAAGTGGTTGTAGAGGGTGCCCTTTGCCACATCGGCCTGCAGCGCGATCTGCTCCATGGTGGTCGTGTCGTAACCGTGCGCCTCGAAGAGCTGCATGGCGACCTTCGCTACCTGGTCGAGTACCTGCGCGCGCCGCCGCTCGCGACGGCCAGGAAGATTGGGGGCTGGCAAGATGGACTCCAAACTTGAACGTTGTATAAGTTTATACGATGTCCAATAATTTTCAGCTGCGCGCGGCCGGGCTGAAGGCCGAAGACGGAATTCACGTTTCGTTCACGATCATCACAAAGAATCGGTTTGCAGCCCCACCGGGCCACAAATGCGAAGGGCCTGCTTGCATCGCCCCCGATTGAATGATTCTCTGGATGGAGGTCTCTTATATGACCAGTGACGAACTTGCCGCGCCTTCGTTCAAACCGCTCTTGGTTCGCCACCGAATTGGGGTCTGGCGATGCCTTCTGGTCGGAGTTCTCGCGGCACTGGTCACCGGCAGCCCTGCTTCGGCCTCGCCCTGGTTGACGAGCGCACTCACTTTCATCGCGATTGCTTGCGTGACCTTCGCACTGGCCGGCCGCCTGTGGTGTGCGGTCTATGTGTCGGGACGCAAGGGAACCAGCCTGGTCACCGCGGGCCCCTATTCGATGTGCCGGCACCCGCTCTACGTCTGCAACTTCGTCGGCATCGTCGGGCTGGGAGCGTTCACGGGGTCCTTCCTCGTGCTCGGCCTTCTGGCGTCTGCCTTCGCGGTGCTCTATCCCGCGGTCATAAAGGCCGAAGAGCAACTGATGCTGGACCGGTTTCCGGAATACGCGGAGTACGCGCGCACGACGCCGGCATTCTTCCCGCGCCTGGACTTGTATCGCACGCCAGCCGAGTGGACGGTCGATGTGCGTGCCTTCCTGCGCAACGTTGCGGACTCGATCTGGTTTCCCTTGTCGACGATGGTGATCGTCGGCATCCGGCATGCGCACACCATGGACCTGCTGCCCGAGCTGCTCATTCTCCCTTGATGCGGGCGCTCACGGTCTCGCTCTCGATCGTGATCATCGCCGCGGGCGCGAAGCGCCGGTCCTTCGGCAATCCGGCGATGGCGGCGCGATCCTCTTCATCGAGCCGGATCGTCGATGCATCGAGGTTCGACTGCTGGCTCTGGCGTCGCTGCACCTCGGGAGATCGTCGCCGACACCCGAGGGCCACTGACCGTGAACGAAGCCGGCACGCTGCAGAGCGTGTGCCTTGAGGGTCAAGCCATCGCGCAAATGCTGGAACTCGGCGCCGAGCATCTGCTTGCGCAGAAGAAGTTGCCGATCTGGTTCGCTGAGAGCCTCCGAGGTTTGCCCCTTTCGCGCCGCTCACGGCACGGGGGTGGCGTCGGGATCCGTGCGCGAATCGATCTTGAGCTGGAGGAAGGCAAGATCCAGCCAACTGCCGAACTTGGTGCCGACTTCCTTGAGCAGGCCGACTTCCTCGAAGCCGAGCTTCTTGTGCAACTCGATGGAGCCCGCGTTCTTCGCCTCGATGCCCGCCACCATGACATGCTTGCCGAGGGTGCGCGCGCGCTCGATCAAGGCCGTCATCAAGGCCCGGCCGATGCCTGCGCCGCGGCAGTCCTCGCGCACGTACACGGAGTGCTCGACGGTATGACGGTAGCCGTCGAAGGCGCGCCAGTCGCCAAAGGAGGCGTAGCCCGCCACTGCGCCGTGGTCATCCACCGCGACCAGGACCGGGTAGCCGACCCGCTGGCGGTCGGCGAGCCAGGCCGCGCGGTTGGCGGCGTCGACGGTCTTGTCGTTCCAGATCGCCGTGGTGTTGAGCACGGCATCGTTGTAGATGGCGGCGATGCCGTCGATGTCACCTGGGCCAGCGTCACGTACCTGCATGATGAACTCCGGTCAGAATCGAGCTCGGGTGCCTGCGGTCCGCATGGCGCGAATCAGCCGACTGCCCCGACCTCCTTGGCGATCACGCGCACCGTCTCCATCATCCGCGGGGCGATCTTGTCCACCATCATCTCCCTGGGAAGCAGGTAGCCCGGCCCGCCGCAAGTGACGACGTAGAGCTCGCCGCGCGGACCTGCCAGCGTCGTGCCCAGCGCATGGATGTCGCGGTGCCAGTCGCCGAACGAGCTGCAGTAGCCCTTCTGCGCGTACTCCTGCATCGCTGCATCCAGGCGCGCGCTCACGCTGCGCCAGTCGGCGCCGGCATTGCGCCGGATGCTGTCCAGCAGCGCCTCCCGAGGCGGCCCCTCGAGCGCGGCCAGATAGGCACGGCCCGCGGCCGACGTGGCCATGTCCATGCGCATGCCGACATCGAGGCGCGACAGGATCACCGCGGAGTGCGGTCGGATGGAGTCGATCAGCACGATCTCGAGCCCGTCGCGCACGCCCAGGTGCACCGCCGCGCCCGCGAACTCGGCCAGTTCGGCCAGGTACAGCCGGGCGTGGCTGCGCAGGTCGAAATTGCGCAGGTAGGCGTTGCTCAGGTTCAGCAGTTCGGCCCCCAGACTGAAGCGCTCGCTGTCGGCGGATTGCCGCAGGTAGCCGGCCCCCACGAGGGTGGCCGCGATGCGCGACACGGTGGCCTTGGGAATGCCGGTCGCGCCGGCCAGATCGCGGTTGCTCAGCGGCGCGCTGGCCTGCGAGACCACCCGCAGCACGGCCAGGCCGCGTGCCAAGGCACTGACTTCGTCCTTGGGCTGGGTGGGTGCGCTGTTCGTCATGGAGTCCTTCATTTTAAGGACGCAGTGCGGCGCCCTTCCCGGGTTCGACTGCCGCCGTCGGCACCACGATGCGGCGCACCACCACCGCGCCCAGCGCCAGCACGCCCACGGCCACCGCGATGAGGAAAGCGGCGAAGCCCGCGGAGCGTATCAAGGGCGCGGCCAGCAGCGGACCGAGGCCCTGTCCCGCGAACAGGCCGCAGGCGAACAAGGCCATGGCCGAGCCTCGCGCCGCGGGTGCGAGCTCCGTCGCCTCGGTCTGCAGCGAGTTGTGGATCATGTAGAAGCCGATTCCCGCCACCCCCATCAGCGCCGCGCAGATCCACCACGTCGTCGCGAACGCCATGGCGGCGTAGCAGCCTGCCGCGGCCACGGCGCCGACCAGGCACATGCGGCGCACGCCCAGCGCAGCGATCAGCTGGCGGACCATCACGGCATAGAGCAAGCCACCGACGCCGAAGGCACCGAGCACCAGCCCGGCCTGGCTGGCCACCGAACCGGCAATCCCGGGCGCACGCGCCAGCAGCAAGGCGCCCGCGAAGGGAAACAGGCTGAAGAAGAGCAGCCCTTCGGCCACCACGCAGGCATAGATCCAGGGCGCCTTGGGATTCTCGAAGACCCGGCCATATAGCGCGGCGGTGGAGAGCCGCGCGCTGCCGGCCGCGTGCGGCACCGACGGCATCCGCAGCAGGGCCAGCGAAGCGGCCGCCGCCAGCGCCGCGGCGATGACCAGCGGGCTGCGCCAGCCCAGCGCGTCGTGGACCAGACCCGACACGACCGAGCCGAGCATCTGCCCGCCGATGATGGCCAGCAGCATGCGCCCGATCATCACCTGGCGTTCCGCCATGCCGTAGCGCTCGCCCATGGTGGCCAGCACCAGCGGAATCAACCCGCCCGCGAAGGCGCCTGCGAGGATGCGCGTGGCCAGCAGCAGCGGAAACGTCGTCGCGAAGGCGCCGAGGGTGAGCGCCAGCGCCATGGCGACGCCGCAGACTTTCATGCAATGGAGTTTGCCGAACCGATCGCCCAGCGGCCCCAGGAACAACTGGGCCACGGCATACGGCAGGGCATAGGCGGGGCTCAGCCAGGCCGCCATGGCGACATCGACCGACAGATGCTGCGCCACCGGCAGCACGATCGGGTCCGTCACGCGCATGGCGAACCCGCTCGCCAGACTGGCGATCGCGAAGGCGAGGAACATGCGACGCCTATTCCATCCGGATGCCGAGCTTGCGGATCACCACGCCCCACTGGTCGGAGTCCTCCTTCATCATCCGGGCGTGCTCCGCGGGGGTCGAGGTCGCCATGGTCGAGCCGCCCCGCACGAACAGCTCGGTGACCTCGGGCGTGCGCGCGGTCTTCATGATCGCGGCGTTGAGCTTGTCGACGATCTCGGTGGGCGTGCCGGCCGGCGCGAAGAACTGTTCGAGGCCGGGCAGATCGATCCCGGACACGCCGGCCTCGGTGAGGGTGGGCACGTCGGGAATCGACGGCAGCCGCTCCTTGTCGGCGACGCCCAGGATCTTCACCAGCCCGCCCTTGGCGTTGGCGATGGCGGTCGACGGGCCGTCGAAGACCAGCTGGATCTGTCCGCCGAGCAGGTCGCGCACGGCTTCCGTGCTGCCCTTGTAGGGCACGTGGACGATGTCGATGCCCGCGTTGGCCTTGAGCAGTTCGCCGTTGATGTGGCCCGACGAGCCGATCCCGTAGGAGCCGTAGTTGACCTTGCCGGGGTTGGCCTTGGCGTAGGCGATCATTTCCTTCAGCGTGCTGTACGGCGCGTCCTTCGTGGCGACCAGGATGGTGCGGGTGCGCGAGACCACGCCCACCGGCGCCATGTCCTTGAAGACGTCGAACGGCGGCTTGGCGTACAGGTGCGGCAGTTGGCTGGTCGTGACCGTGATCGTGTAGAGCAGCGTGTAGCCGTCCGCCGGCGAGCGCATCAGCTCGCGCACCGCGATGGCGGTGGATGCGCCGGGCTTGTTCTCGACGACGACGGGCGTTCCCAGCTCTTGCGACAGGCGGTTCGCGATGGCGCGCGCCTGGATGTCCGAGGAGCCGCCGGGCGCCAGCGGCGTGATGATGCGGATCACTTTCCCCTTCTGCGGGAAAACCTCCGCGGCCCCGGCCGACAGGGGCAGCAGCCCGATGGACAGGCAGAGCGTGGCGAGAAGGCGCGCAGCTTTTTTCATGGGTTGTCTCTTTCGTTTCAGGCAGGTTGACCCAGAGGGTTGGGATCGGCGGGCGCATGGCCCCGTATCAGGTGCCAGGGACTGGGGAAGTCGCCGGTCGTCGCCTCGATCAGCGCCGGCCGGCGGGAAGCGATGGCGTCGGCCAGCGCGCCGGCCAGGGCGGCCGGCGTGGCCACCCGCAGGCCGTCCACGCCGAAGGCCCGGGCCAGCACCATGAAATCGGGGTTGGTCAGTTCGGTCGCGTAGTCGCGCCCGAACTGCTTGCGCTGCAGCAGGCGCACATTGCCGAAGGCCTCGTTGTTGAAGACCACCACCACCACCGGCAACCGGTAGCGTCGCGTGGTCGCCAGTTCCTGCAGCGTCCAGCCGAACCCGCCGTCGCCGGCGATCGCCACCACGGCCCGGTCGGGATGCGCCACGGCGACACCCAGGGCGGTGCAGTAGGCATGTCCCAGCGTGCCCTGGTAGCCCGCGCCGATGAAGGTGCCCGGCTCGTGCACCGGGTAGCCCAGGTGCGCCGGATAGCCCACCTGCGTCAGGTCGCTGACCAGGAAGCCGTCGTCGGGAATGGCCTTGCGCAAGGCCTGCAGCCATTCGCGCTGCGGTGCGATGTCGCCCAGCTGCTCCTCGGTCCAGACCCGCAGCGCCTGCACCTCGCGCGTGCGGTCCGGCGGCGGCCCCTGCCGCGCATCGAGCGCGGCATCGAGCGCGTCGAGCGTGGCGCGGGCGTCGTCGTGGATCGCGACGGTCGGCTGCCGGGGGGCGCCCAGGTCGTGCGCATCCGCATTGACCAGGATCAGCTGCGCGCCGGGCCGCAGGCGCGGCGGCGCGCCCTGCGGATCGATGAAGCGGCTGCCCACGCAGAGCACCACGTCCGCATGCGGCAGCAAGGCGCGCGACGCCAGCCAGGTCAGGGCCATCGGATGGCGCGACGACAGCGCGCCGGTGCCGTTCTCCGTCACCAGCACCGGGATCTGCAGCCGCTGTGCCAGCCGCGCCAGCGACGCCGATGCCGCCGCGGCCAAGATTCCGCCGCCGGCGACGATCACCGGGCAACGCGCGCCACGCAGCAGTCGGGCGGCGCGCTCGATCAGGACCGGGTCGCAGGCGCTGCGGGCGGCATCCGGCGCGACCGGGGCCAGCGCCACCTCGTCCGAGCGCTGCAGGACGTCCTGCGGCAATTCGACCCCCACCGGCCGGGGCCTGCCCTCGCGCAGCTGCGCCATGGCGCAGCGCACCACCTGCGGCACGGCTTTCGGCGAATCGGCCATCCCGTGCCACTTGACCAGGCTCTTGAGGATGCCCGACTGGTCGGGCAGTTCATGCAGCACGCCCAGGCCGCGGCCGATCCTGTCGGACGGGATCTGCGCGGCCAGGAACAGCATGCGCGAGCTGCAGGCATAGCCGGTCGCCAGTCCGGCCAGCGCGTTGAGCATGCCCGGCCCGGGCACCACCATGCTCACGCCGGTGCGTCCGCTGGAGCGTGCATAGCCGTCCGCCATGTAGCTCGTGGCCTGCTCGTGCCGCGGGACGAACAGGCGCAGCGTGTCTTGCATGCCCGCCAGGGCATCGACGGCCCAGTCGAGCTGCACGCCCGGCACGCCGAAGATGTCGCGCACGCCCTCGCCGGCCAGCTGTTGCGCCAGGGCCTCGCCACCCGTCATCCGCGAGGCTGGCGCCGGCGCATCCGCTTCGTGTGTGGGGAGGGTCACGCGGGTTCCTTTTCCAGGGCCGAATCGATGGCACGGTGAATGGCCGCCGCGTCGCCGACCTGCTTCATCAACAGCAGCGTCAGGCGTGCCAGCACGGCGGGCGTCTGCGCGTCGCCGACGTCGGTCAGCGCATAGCAAAGCCGGGTGTAGACGTCGTCGAGTTCCTGGTCAGACATGGCATTCCTCCTGTTGCGCCGCCAGCGCGTGATCGATCGCCAGAGTCAGCGCGTCGCCGTCGGCGCGCCGCCATCGGCCCATGACATGGCCGTCCGGGCGCACCAGGTACAGACTGCCCGGCTGCGCGCCATAGAGCGGGAACAGGCGTCCCGTGGCGTCCACCGCGACGCCGGCGCGTCGGCCGGTGCGGGCGATGACGCCGGCCTTGAACGGGATGCGCCGCGCGATGCCGTCGAAGGCCCGGGCCAGCGCCTCGGGCAGCTCGCCGTCCTCGCTGAAGTAGAACGCGGTGAAATGCGGTCCCAGCAGGTCCGTCAGGAAGCCGGCCCGCCCGTCGTTCTCGAGCGGACATTCCCGCAGGATGTCGCCGGGCGCCGGCCCCGCCTCGAAGGCGGCGGACGCTTCGGGCGCGGCGTTCAGCGGCGACAGGTACAGCGGGATCGCCGCATGCTGGCGCGGATTCATCAGGCTCGTGATCCACGGATGGCGCTGGCTCAGCGACAGGACCGCGTCGCGCATCAGGCGAAACGGCGCCGACGGCGGCGCCATGAACTCCGCGCCCTTGGAGGCGAAGCGGTGGTTCTCGCGCGCGGCATGCACGCGTTCGCTGCTGTAGCTCTCGAGCAGGCCCGGCCCGGCCAGCCCCTTCAGCACGAAGGCGAGCTTCCAGGCCAGGTTGTTGGTGTCGTCGATGGCCGAGTTCATGCCGCGCACGCCGAAGATGGGCACCAGGTGCGCCGCATCTCCCGCGAACAGCACGCGCCCGTGCAGGTAGCTGTCGAGCGTCAGCGCGCTGGCGCGGTACAGGCTCATCCACACGGGCTTCCACGGGCGCTCGACACCCATCATCTTCAGGTGCCGGTCGACCTGGGCGAAGACGCGCTCGGGCTGCGTCTCCTCGGCTTCATCGTCCTCGTCGCCGAGCTGGTAGTCGAAGCGCAGCATGTTGCCGGGCTTCTTGTACATCAACAGGGTGCCGCCCGGCTTCGATGGCGGGTCGAACCAGCAGCGGCGCCCGACCGGCAGCCCTTCGGTGTCGATGCGGATGTCGATGATGACGTAGCGTCCCTCATGGCGCTTGCCTTCCATCCGCAGGTCCATCAGCTCCCGCACGGTGCTGCGCCCGCCGTCGCAGGCCACCACCCATTCGGCGTCGATCGCGTAGCCGCCCAGCGGCGTCTCGACTTCGAGCCGCGCACCGTCCTCGCCCTGCCGCAGTGCCTTCACGCGGGTCTGCCAGCGGATGTCGATCAGGCCCCGGCGTGCGGCGGCTTCGTTCGCCATGCAGTGCTCGACGTAGTTCTGCAGGTGGCTGATGGCGGGCGGGTATTTCTGGTTGGCGTCGTGCGGCATGTCGAAGCGGAACACTTCCTTGTCGCCGTAGTAGGTCCAGCCGGTGGACCAGCTATGGCCGGTTCGCATCACTTCATCGATCACGCCCAGCTGCTGCAGGATTTCCAGCGTGCGGCGGGTGAAGGCGCCGGCCCGGCTGCCGCTGCAGACCGTGTCGTCGGCTTCCAGCACCACCACCGGGATGCCGTGGTTGGCCAGTCCCAGCGCCAGGGCCAGGCCGGTCGGGCCGCCGCCGGCGATGACCACAGGGTGCCGCACGGAGTCGCGCCCCTCCACGAGATCCGCGGGCAGGCGTGCCTCGTGATGCTGGTACTCGAAGTATTCGTCAAAGGTGATTTCCATCGCGGAGCTTTTGCTGTGGGTGGCAAGGGGTCGGAGGCGATGGTATTTTGGAACGCGATTTCATTTTGTTAACGCAAACCCGAATGGTTGCGTGCCGCCAAACGCCCTACGCTTCGCCACAAAAATGAAACATCGTCCTGTTTTTTAAAGAGGTGACGGCGCATGCCCTATTTCATGCAACTCGGGGACATTCCCCGCAAGCGCTTCTCGCAGCACCGGCGCGATGACGGCAGGCTGTACGCGGCGGAGGTCATGGGCGAGGAAGGCTTTTCTTCCAACATGTCCCTGCTCTACCACCGCGCCACGCCGTCGGCCGTCGTGCAGGCCGGCGAGGTCGCCTGGCAGGCGCCCGAGCTGGTCGACAACCACCCGCTGCTGCCGCGCCTGCTGGGCACCCGCGCGCTCCAGGAGGCCGGCGACATGGTCGGCCAGCGCCATCTGCTGTGCGGCAACGCCGATGTGCTGGTGTCGTTCGCGGTGGCCGACCGGCCGTCGCCGCTGTACCGCAATGCCGCGGGCGACGAACTGCTCTTCGTGCACGACGGCGCGGCCCGGCTCGAGACAGTGTTCGGTGCGCTGGAGGTGGGACAGGGCGACTACGTCGTCATCCCCAAGGGAACCACGCACCGCTGGCTGCCGCAGGGCGGCCAGGCGCTGCGCGCGCTGGTGTTCGAGACCGACGGCCACATCCGCCCGCCCAAGCGCTACCTGACCGCGCAAGGCCAGTACAACCAGGAAGCGCCCTACTCCGAACTCGACCTGCGCCGCCCGTCGGCGCCGCTGCTTTGCGAAGGCACGGACGTCGAGGTGCTGGTGAAGACCCGCGCCGGACTGACCCGGTACATCTACCAGACCCATCCCTTCGACGTGGTGGGCTGGTTCGGCTGCAACTACCCCCACGCGCTGAACATTGCCGACTTCTCGCCGATCACGGGCAGCTTCCATCGGCCTCCGCCCGTGCACCAGGTGTTCGAATCGCGCAATTGCGTGTTCTGCAATTTCGTGCCGCGCATGATGGACTACGACCCGCGGGCGATGCCGATCCCGTCGTACCACCAGAACGTGGATTCGGACGAGCTGATCTTCTACGCCGAAGGCAACTTCTTCAGCCGCAAGGGCAGCGGCGTCGAGCGCGGCGCGCTGTCCCTGCACCCCGCGGGCCACATCCACGGCCCCCAGCCGGCCGCCTACGAAGGCGGGGCCTCGCGGGTCGGGCAGCGCACCGAGGAGTTCGCCGTCATGCTCGACACCTTCAAGCCCCTGCTGCTCGGACGCGCCGCGCTGGATGCGGCCCGGCCGGACTACTACCAGTCATGGAACGCGCGTTGAACACCACCACCCACCCCACCCGCGGCCCCGAGCTGCTGGCCGTCCCGATGCAGAGCGCGGGCGGCATGGATGTGCAGTCCGGCGTGGCACGCCGCGCCGGCGTGCTCTGGTGCACCCGCCATCGCGCCGCGGGCGTCGACGGCCCGCTGGCCGACACCGCGGTCGTGGTGGTGCATCCCTCCTCCAACTTCATGGGCCACTATGCGCTGGCGACGCTGGCCGACTGCGGCGTCGACGCGGTGGGCATGACCACGCGCTACATCGGCAACGAATCCATGCTGCTGCTGGAGCACTGCGTGGTCGACATCGGCTCCGTGATCCGGCACCTGCGCACCCAGGGCTACCGCCGCGTGATCCTGATCGGCAATTCCGGCGGCGGCGGCCTGGTCGCGCTCTATCAGAACCAGGCCGAACGGCCGACGATCAAGGCGCCGCCCGCGGGCGGCCCGCCCGACCTGACGCGGGCCGACCTGCCGCCCGCGGACGGCCTCGTCATGCTGATGGCCCACCCCGGGCGCAGCACCGTGCTGACCGAGAAGCTGGACCCGGCGGTGCTCGACGAGGCCGATCCCTTCCGGCGCGACCCGGCGCTGGACATGTTCAACCCGGCCAACGGCCCGCCGTACACGGACGGTTTCCTGGTGCGCTATCGCGCCGCCCAGGTGGCGCGCAACGAGCGCATCACGCAGTGGGCCCTCGACCGCCTGGAGGAACTGAAGGACAAGACCCAGGGACGGGTCGACGACCTGCCTTTCACGGTGCATGCCACCATGGCCGATCCGCGCAACCTCGACCTGTCGCTCGACCCGTCGGACCGCGCCGCGACCACCCAGTGGGGCGAGCCGTTCGTCGCCAACCTGATGCCGGCCTCCATCGGCCACTACACCTCGCTGCGCTCCTGGCTCTCTCAATGGAGCACGCGCTGCTCCAACGGCGATGGTCCCGAGCGCCTGCGCACGGTCAAGGCACCGGTGCATGTCATCTACGGCACGGCCGACCCGGGGTGCTACCCGGGGCACGCCAGGATGTTGTATGACGCGGTGCCACACGCAAACAAGGTGCTGACGCCGATCCAGGGCGCCAAGCACTACCTGTTCGACCAGCCCGCGCAGAAACTGGAATGCTGCCGGCTCATCGTCGACTGGTCGCTCGGCCTGCCGTGAGGCAGCGCGGGCGCGAGCCCGCGGCCTGAACCGGCCACCGTTCAAAGCTAAACTTGCCGCAGTCTCCGCGAACGTCCGGCACCGGGCTCCCCCTCTGGAATTTGAACGATGAGCAAGAAGCGTCCGGACGCCAAGCGGTCTGCGAACGATCAGGTCCGTGCACCCGGGCTCGGCTTCGCCGTCAGCACGCTGTCGCGCCGGATCGTCTGGAGCCTGGCCAAGAAGACGGCGGTGCACGGCGTCATGCCCGCGCAGTACCCGGTGCTGCGCTGCCTCAACGAGCTCAAGGTGTCGACGCAGATCGAGCTCTCGCGCCTGTGCGGCATCGAACAGCCCTCGATGGCCGTGACGCTCAACCGGATGGAAAAGAGCGGCCTGATCGCACGCCAGACCGACGACCACGACGCCCGCCGCAAGCTGGTGACGCTCACGCCGCACGGCGAGGCGATGCTCAAGCTCATGACGGAGCATGCCCACACCGTGTACGAGCAGGCCATCGAGGGCCTGAGCGACGCCGAGATCCAGAGCTTCCTGAGCATCTGCGCCCGGATGACGCAGAACCTCGAGAGCGGGCGCTAGGGCCTGTAGGCCCTAGTCGATCTTGATCCCGGCGTCGGTGACGACGCGGCGCCACTTCAGGTTCTCGTCGGCGAGGAACTTCTGCAGCGCCGCCGGCGTGCTGCCGGCCACGTCGAGACCCTGCACCACGCCCTTGGCGCGCACCGCGGGATCGGCCAGCACGGCATTCACCTGGACGGACAGCTTCCGGACGTCCTCCTGCTTCATCCCCTTGGGCGCGAAGAGCGCGATCCAGGTGACGGCGTCGTAGGCGGGAAAGCCGGACTCGGCCACCGTGGGCACATCGGGCAGCGCGGCCGAGCGCGCCGCGCCGGTGGTGGCGAGCGCCTTGATGCGGCCGGCGGCGATCAGCGGCAGCGAGGCCGTGAGGTCCATGAAGCCGAACTCGATGCGCCCGCCGACGATGTCCTGCAGCGCGCCGGGCGTTCCCTTGTAGGGCACGTTGCGGATGTCGATGCCGGCAACGCCCTTGAACATCTCCGCCGCGAGGTGGTGGCTGGTGCCCACGCCGTTGGTCGCATAGGAGAACTTGCCCGGTGCCGCACGGGAGCGGTCAACCAGCTGCTTCAGCGAGCTCACGCCCGACTCGGGGCTGGCGACGATCACCACCGGCGCCTGCGCCACCATCGAGATCGCCGCGAAGTCGGTCTCGGGGGCGTAGTCGAGGCCGCGGTAGAGCGTCGGGTTGATCGCCATCGCGCCGGTCACGCCGACCAGCAGCGTGTAGCCGTCGTCGGGCGACTTCGCCACATGGCCGGTCGCCAGGTTGCCCGAGGCGCCGGGCTTGTTCTCGACGATGAAGGGCTGGCCCATCTTTGCGCGCAGCTGCTCGGCCAGCAGGCGGGCGATGAAATCGGCCGAGCCGCCGGGGGGGAACGGCAGGACCAGCCGCACGGGCTTGTCGGGGTAGCCCTGCGCCGCCGCCGGCAGGGCCAGCAGCGCGGCCGCGGCCAGCGATACCGCGGCAAGGATCTTCAAGCGAATACGCACGTTCAGTTCTCCTTGGGTCTTCGCCGGGCCGGTGTTCAGGCCGCGACAGCGGTCGCCGGCGCGGGCGCCGGGTCGCGGAAATGAGGAATGATCTCCTGCGCGATGGCCGCCATGTTCGCACGGGTCATGTCGTCGGGCAGCGTTCCGAACTGGGTCTTGGTCAGCACCGTGCCGAAACCGGCGATCGCCTCGTACTCGGCCAGCTTCTCGCGCACGGTCGACGGACTGCCGACGATCACCACGCCGGCCTTCATCAGATCCTCGATGGTCTGCGGCTTCTTGTTGAAGCCGCCGGCGCGCGTGGCCTTGATGCGCTTCATGGCCTCGATGTTGGTGTAGCCCGGCGGCAGCAGCATCTCCATCGGCATCTTGAGCAGCGTGCCCACCAGCGCCTCCAGGTGCGGGCGCGCCTCGCGGATGGCCTTCTCGTCGGTGTCGGCGACGTAGATGCAGTTCGACCAGGCGAGCTGGTCGTTGCTGGCTTCGTAGCCGGCCTTGCGCGCTTCCTCCCGGTACATGTTGAAGAACTTGGCCACGGTCTCGATCGGGCTCAGGGTCTGGCAGTAGGTGTAGCGCAGGCCCGCGGCCCATTCGATGGTGCTGCTGGAACCCTGCGACGGCACCCACACCGGCGGATGCGGGTCCTGGTAGGGGCGCGGCCAGGTGTTGACGTACTTGAACTGGTAGTACTTGCCGTGATACGAGAACGGGCCCGGCTCGGTCCAGGCGCGGATGATGAGGTCGTGCGCCTCGGCGAAGCGCGCCTGCGACTCGGCCGGGTTGATCCCCATCGCGTGGTACTCGGCGCCGATGCCGCGCACGAAGCCGGCGATGAAGCGGCCGCGCGTGAGGTTGTCGAGCATCGCGAACTCTTCCGCCACGCTGAGCGGGTTGTTGAGCAGCGGCAGCGCGCGCCCGAGGATCGCAATCTTGGCGCGCTTGACGCTGCGCGCCAGCGCGCCGGCCAGCACGCCCGGCGTCGGCATCAGGCCGTAGGCGGTCTGGTGATGCTCGTTGAGGCAGACGCCGTCGAAGCCGAGGCGGTCGGCGTACTCCATCTGGTCGAGGTACTCGTGGTACAGCTCGGCGCCCAGCGCCGGATCGTAGTGGCTGTTGGAGAAAGTGACCCAGGCCGACTGGTTGCGTTCGATCGCCTCCAGGTCGGCGTGCCGGTACGGCATCAGGTGGAAGTTGAAGAACTTCATGCGAGGCTCCTGGCAGAGGATGTGAACTGTTCGATGGCCGAGGCGAGCTCGACCGGCTTCTCGATCTGCGGCGCATGGCCGCAGTCCGCGAGGGTGACGAGCTTCGCGCCCGGGACCTGCGCGGCCCAGGCTTCGCCGTAGGCCGGCGGCAGGATGCGGTCCTGCGCGCCCCAGACCACCAGCGTCGGCACGCCGATGCGGTGCAGCCACTTGGCCAGGTGCGGATCATGGCCGCGCGGCTGCCAGGTCAGGCGTGCCGTGACTTCCTTGTTCTTGATCGCGATCTCGTCCTGCTCGCCGCTGCGCGGCGCCTGCGCCAGCCGCTCGGCCAGCGCCTGGCTGTGGAAGGTGTCGCCGATCAGCTGTTCGTCGGTGCGCAGGAAGACGTCGACCACCGGCACGTCCTTCACGTGGATGCCCAGCGCGCTCACCAGCGTGAGCGAGGCCAGCGCCGCGCTGTGCCGCACGGCCATCTCGGCCGCGATCCAGCCGCCGAGGTCGACGCCGACCAGGTGCACCTTCTTCAGCCCTTCCCGCTCGATGAGTTCGAGATAGAAGTTCGCGAGGTCGGCGACGTTGTCGAGCCAGACTGGCGCGGCCGTGCCGCCGAAACCCGGATGCCGGGGCAGCAGGCAGCGGGCCTCGCGCGACAGCGCCTGCTGCAGGTCGGCCAGGCTGTCGCCGCCATCGGAACCGTGCAGCAGGAGAATGGTCGTCTCGCCGGCGCCCCGGCGCTCGACCTGGGTGTCGATGCCGTGGATGCGCACGGTCGTGGTGGTGGGGGGGGAATGGTCCATCAGGCGTTGCTCCTCGTTGCTGATCCAAAAGGGGTGTTGTTCAAAGCGCGTGCTCGGCGCTCTCGGGCTGGCGCGCGGCGGCGCGCCGCAGCAGTGCGAACTCGAGCACCTCGTGCGCCATCGTGGCGAGCTGGGCGCCTGCGAGCGGCGACAGGCAGCGTCCATCGGCCGCGAACGCGGGGTCGGTGCCGGCCACGCACACGCCCAGCGGCGTGGGCCAGCCGCGCAGCGCATGCACGACGTCGCGCATCGCGCCCAGCGTCATCACGGCGGCCTGCCAGCCGCTCGCGGTGGCCACGCAGCCGACGGCGCGGCCACTGAGATAGGGCCGGTCGTCGTCGCGCATGTGCTCGGTGTGGTCGAGCGCGTTCTTGATCACGCCCGACATGCCGCCGTGGTAGCCCGGCGAGCCGATCAGGACGCCATCGGCACGGCGAAGCTCCTGCAGCAGCCGCTCGACCGCGGGCGTGCGCACCGGGTTGTGCGGCGCAAAGAGAGGCAGGTCGAGGTCGTCGCCGCACAACAGCGCGGTGTCGGCATCGATGGACGCCAGCGCATGGCGCAATGCCCGCTCGGTGGAGGAACCGGGACGGGTCGTGCCACCGATCGCGACGATGTAGGGACGGTTTCTTTTCATGCGCATTGGCTCCTTGCGGTCCGGCGGCGCTCTCTCGCGCTCGGGATCTGGAAATTACATAGATGTCTATGTTTATAATTGAACCCGATCTCATCGGACACTGTCAAGCGAAGACAACCAGGGGTTTCACCATGAACGATGTCGCATCCATGCGCCGGCGCCTGAAGGCCATCGGGCGAGAGCTGTCGCCGGAGGCCGTCGCCGCCAGCGAAGCCCTGTGGGCCGAAGCGGTGCTGAGCGAACTGCCGCCGGCGGGACCGATCGAGCGCGAGCTGCCCTATGGCGAACACGAGCGACACCGGCTCGACCTGTTCCTGCCGCCGGGCCCGATGCAGGCAGGGGCGTTGCGGCCCGTGTGGCTCTTCGTTCACGGCGGCGGTTTCACCGGCGGCGACAAGCATCGGCCGGGCAGCCACCTGTACGACAACGTCGGGCGCTGGGCGGCCTCCGAGGGATGGGCCGCCATCACCATGAACTACCGCCTGGCGCCGGCGCACGGCTGGCCCGCGGCCGCGCAAGACATCGCACGCGCCATCGACTGGATCGGCCGCCACGGCGCGGAGCTGGGCATCGACACGTCGCGGATCCTGCTGGCCGGCCACTCGGCCGGCGCTGCGCACGCGGCCGGCTACATCGCGCAGCGCGATCTGCATGGCGCCGGCCACGCCGGGCTGCGCGGCGCCGTGCTGCTGTCGGGCATCTACGACATCGAGGCGATGGGCACGCGGCCCTCGGTGCAGTCGTACTTCGGCCGGGACCCCGCACGCCATGCGGCGCAGTCCTCGGTGAACGGACTGGCCGACACCCGGCTGCCGTTGCTGCTGACCGTGGCCGAGGAAGACCCCGACGGCTTCCATGCGCAGGCCCTGACGGTGCTCGAGCATGTCGCGGCCCGGCGGCAACGCCTGCCCGGCTTCTGCGTCGTGCCGGGCCACAACCATTTCACCCAGGTGTTCCATATCGGCAGCCGCGACCGCTGCCTGACCCCCCTGCTGTCGGCCTTCGCAGCAGCGAATCTGGGAGCTGGCGGGCCGCTTTAGGAACCTCGGCTTCTGGCAGACTCCGAAGTACCGCAGCGGAGCCGAAAGCAGAAAAATGCCCATGAAGAAAAGTTCGCAGGTCATCGCCGATCTGCTCGAGAAACCGGGCCATCTCATACGTCGGGCGCACCAGATGTCGGTGGCCATCTTCGAGACCAAGGCCGCGCCCTTCTCCATCACGGCGCCCCAGCATGTCGTGATGACGGCGCTCTTCAAGCATCCCGGCGTGGACCAGGTCACGCTCGCCGGACTGGTCGCGCTCGACAAGGTGACGACCGGCAGCATCGTCTCCCGCCTGGTCGACCGTGGCCTTGTGAGGCGCGAGCAGTCGGCGTTCGACGGGCGCGCGCGCGCCCTGTTCCTGAGCGACGAGGGCACGGCGCTGCTGGTGGAGATGCAGCAGATCGTCCGACAGGCACAGAAGACCCTGCTCGCGCGCCTCTCGCGCGAGGAGCAGAAGACACTGATGAACCTGCTGCGCCAGATGATGGGCGTGGAAGACGACCTCGGGCATCTTGCACGCCCGAAAAAGGGCGTGCACTTACGATCTGGCGTCAAGTAGGTACTGCCGGCCTTGACAGTCGACGGAGGGCTCACTACGCTCCATTTAGTAATTACACTTACCAATTGATTAAACCCGAAGAGGAGACAAGATGTCCAGTTTCAATCGCCGTGCGTTGCTCAAGGCCTCGGCGGCCGCAGCGGCCACCGGTCTTCCGGCATGGCACGCGATGGCCGCCGACGAGCAGCACCTGCGCATCCAGAGCAACGCGCTCAACTCGCTCGACCCGGCGCACCAGACCTCTGCGGGCGACGAGGGCCGCATCGCGATCCTGGTCAGCAATGCGCTCATGCGCTATGTGCCCGGCCCGAAGTTCGACCTCGTGCCGGACCTGGCGACCGGTTTCGAGGTGAGCGAGGGCGGCAAGGTCTACACCTTCAAGCTGCGCAAGGATGTGAAGTGGCACGGCGGCTTCGGCCCCTTCACCGCGCGCGACGTGAAGTGGTCGGTGGAACGCATCCTGAATCCCGAGACCAAGTCGCGCAACGCGGGCCAGCTGCAGGAAATCGCCACGGTCGACGTGCTGGACGACCACACGGTGAAGTTCACGCTCAAGGCGCCCTCGGCGGTGTTCCCGCACGCGATGGCGACCTTCCGCGGCGGCTTCCTGATGAGCGAGGCGGCGTCGAAGGCGCAGGGCGCCGACTACGGCAAGCAGATCATCGGCACCGGGCCCTTCATGGTGGAGAAGGCGGTGCTCGACCAGGAAGTCGTGCTGAAGCGAAACGACGAGTACTTCGGATCGAAGCCGAAGCTCGATCGCATCTCGTTCAAGATCATTCGCGAATCCAGCACCGCGACGCTGGCCTTCGATCGCGGCCAGCTCGACATCGTCGCCGTCAAGGAGCGCGAGAACATCGACCGCTACCTGCGCAATCCCAAGGCCGACGTGAAGGTGTCCGACGTCTCGACCGGGATCTTCCTCCTGACCTTCAACACCTCGAAGGCGCCCTTCGACCGCAAGGAGGTGCGCCAGGCCTTCCAGCACGCGATCGACAAGAAGGCCATCGTGCAGGCCGTGTACGCGCAGCGCGGCCGCGTCGTCGACACCGTGGTCCCGCCGGGCGTCGAGGGCTACACCGACAACGTGCGCCGCTACGAGCACGACCCGGCCAAGGCGCGCAAGATGCTCGCCGACGCCGGCGTGGCCAACCTCAGCTGCACGCTCACGATCCCCACCGACTACCAGCGCGAGGCCGTGATGCTGCAGGCCCAGCTCAAGGCATCGGGCGTGACGCTGGTGCTCAAGATGATCGACCGGCCGACCTGGTTCCGCGCGCTGGGCCAGGGCGAGCACGACATCATCTGGAACGCGCACTTCCGCGCGCCGACCGCGGACGCCTTCCTGTTCTCGAGCTACCACTCGAGCAACCAGCCGCCCAAGGGCACCAACTGCGCCTTCTATTCGGGCGTCGACGACCTCATCGACAAGGCGCGCGTGACCTTCGACGACAAGCAGCGCGCCGCCCTCTATACCGAGGCCCTCAAGCGGATTGCCGAAGACAGCCCCTCGATCCCGATCACGCTCGAACTCAACACGCACGTGGTGCAGAAGTACGTGAAGGGCCTGGGCCCGTACCGCGTGCCCGAGAACGCGCCGCTGGTCGAGACCGCCTTCATCCAGAAATAGCCCGCACTCGCGCATGAAGTTCGTCCTGCGATTCCTGCTGCGGGCGGTGCCGACGCTGCTCGGCGCCATCACCGTTCTGTTCCTGATCCTGCGGATGATCCCGGGCGATCCGGCGCAGGCCATGCTGGGCGCCGACGCGACCGGCGCCGACCTCGAGCGGGTGCGCCACCAGCTCGGGCTCGACCGCTCGCTGCTGGTGCAGTACGGCCATTTCATGTTCGACTTCCTGCGCGGCGACTGGGGCCTGTCGATCACCACCAAGACGCCGGCGCTCGGGCGCGTGCTGGAAGCCTTGCCCTCGACGCTGATGCTCTGCGCGGCGGCGATCACCATCGTCATCGTGGTCAGCATCCCGGCCGGCGTGATCAGCGCGGTCAAGCGCGACAGCTGGGTCGACTACGGCGTCTCGGTCGCGGTGTTCCTGCTGATGTCGATGCCGCAGTTCTGGCTCGGTCTGATCCTGCTGCTGGTGTTCTCGTACTGGCTCGACTGGTTCCCGATCTACGGCGGCGCCGATGGCGGCGGCCTGCTCTCGCAGCTGCATCACATCGCGCTGCCGGCCGCCACGCTCGCGGCCGGCTTCCTGGGCCTGTCGACGCGGCTGACCCGCTCCAGCATGCTCGAGACGCTCGGCCGCGACTATGTGCGCACCGCGCGCGCCAAGGGCCTGCCCGAGCGCGTCGTGATCGTGCGGCACGCGCTGCGCAACGCCCTGCTCTCGGTCATCACGGTGCTCGGCCTCACGGTGGGGCAACTGCTGGGCGGCGCCGTGATCGTCGAGGTGGTGTTTGCGCGGCCCGGCGTCGGCACCATGATCTGGGACGCCATCCTCCAGCGCGACTATCCGCAGGTGCAGGCCGCGGTCGCGATCTTCGCCGCCCTCTTCATCCTGACCAACTTCCTGACCGATGCGCTGTACGGGGCGTTGAACCCGCGCATCCGCGTCTGAGGCGCCCTCCATGTCCCGTCTACTGCAGAGCCCCAAGGCTCTGGCCGGCGCCTTGCTGGTCCTCCTGATCCTGCTCACCGCGCTGCTGGCGCCGCTGCTCGCGCCCTTCGACCCGCTGCAGCTCGATCCTGCGGTCAGCGTGATGCCGCCCTCGGCCGCCAATTGGCTGGGCACCGACTTCTTCGGCCGCGACATCCTGTCGCGCATGGTGTGGGGCGCCCGGCCTTCGCTCATGATCGGCTTCGCAAGCGTGGCCATCGGCTGCGCGATCGGCTCGGCGATCGGCCTCGCGGCGGGCTTCTTCGGCGGCTGGGTCGACCTGGTGCTGATGCGGCCGATCGACGTGCTGCTGAGCTTTCCGATCGTGGTGCTCGCGCTGGCGCTGGTGGCCGCGCTGGGCCCGAGCCTGATGAACCTGATCCTGACCATCAGCCTGCTGTTCGTGCCGCGCTTCGCGCGCGTGGTGCGGGCAGAAACCCTGGCGCTGCGCGAACTCGACTACGTCGACGCCGCGCGCGCTTCGGGGCAGACGCCCTACCGCATCATCGTGCGCCACCTGCTGCCGAACGCGACCGCGCAGATCATCGTGACCTGCACGGTGTTCATGGCGGACGCCATCCTGATCGAGGCCGGCCTGTCGTTCCTCGGCGTCGGCGTCACGCCGCCCGAGCCCTCGTGGGGCAACATGCTGGCCGAGGGCCGCAGCAACATCCTCGGCGCGCCCTGGCTCACGACCTTTCCGGGCCTGATGCTGACGTTGACGCTGATCGGCTTCAACCTGCTGGGCGACGCGCTGCGGGACATCCTCGATCCGCGCCTGCGGGGGGTACAGGCATGAATCCGCCACCGATCCTCGAGGTGCGCGGCCTCGTCACCGAGTTCGGCCGCGGCGACGGCGCGCGGCGCGCGGTCGACGGCGTGTCCTTCGCGCTGAAGCGCGGCGAGATCCTCGGCCTGGTCGGCGAGTCCGGCTCCGGCAAGAGCGTCACGGCGCTCTCGCTGTTGCGGCTCATCGATCGCCAAGCCGGTCGCGTGGCGGGCGGCCAGATCCTGTTCGACGGCATGGACCTGGCGGCGGCGACCGACGCCACCCTGCGCCAGATCCGCGGGCGCCGCATCTCGATGATCTTCCAGGAGCCGCTGTCGGCGCTCAATCCCTGCTACACCATCGGGGACCAGGTCGGCGAGGTCTTCGTCGCGCACGGCGACGGCGCCGGCGAGGCGAGCCGCAGGCGGGTGCTCGACCTGCTCAAGCTGGTCCGGATCCCGGATCCCGAAGGCATCATGCGGCGCTACCCGCACGAGATCAGCGGCGGCATGCGGCAGCGCGCGATGATCGCAATGGCGCTGGCCTACACGCCGGAGGTGTTGATCGCCGACGAGCCCACCACCGCGCTCGACGTCACGATCCAGGCGCAGGTGCTGAACCTGATCGACCGGCTGCGCCGCGAGCTCGGCCTGTCGGTGATCCTGATCACGCACGACATGGGTGTGGTCGCCCAGTACGCCGACCGCGTGGCCGTGATGTACGGCGGGCGCATCGCCGAGACCGGCGAGGTCGGCGCGGTGTTCGCGCAGCCCCGCCATCCCTATTCGGAGGGGCTGCTGGCGTCGGTGCCGCGGCTCGGCGCGCGCTGGCGCGACGGGGTGCGGCGGCTCGCCGAGATTCCGGGCAGCGTGCCGGGCATCGGGGTGCTGCGCCAGGGATGCCGCTTCGCGCCGCGCTGCGCGCTGGCCGTCGCACGCTGCACCGAGGCGGCGCCGCCATTGGTGGACGACGGCAGCGGCCACGCCGCGGCCTGCTGGCTGCGCTCGCCGCCGCCCGATGACAACGCTTCGCAGGAGACTGGACCATGAGCGACGCAGGCGAGATGCTGCTCGAGATCGACCGGCTCAGCATGCGCTACCCGGTGCGGCAGCGCGGCTTCATGCAGCCGCGGCAGTACGTGCATGCGGTCAACGACGTGAGCTTCTCGCTGCGCCAGGGCGAGACGCTGGGCATCGTCGGCGAAAGCGGCTGCGGCAAGACCACGCTCGCGCGCTGCATCCTGCGCCTGCACGAACCCACCGACGGAAGGATCACGCTGCGCGGGCGCGACATCACGCACATCAAGGGACGCGAACTGCGCGAGGCGCGGCGCGACATGCAGTTCGTCTTCCAGGACCCGTATGCCTCGCTGGATCCGCGGTTGCGCGCCATCGAGCTGGTGCGCGAACCGCTCGATGCGCTCGGCCGCATGACGCGCGCGCAGGCGGACGCAAGGGCGCTGGAACTGCTCGAGAAGGTCGGGCTGTCGCGCGCGCAGGCCCGCCAGTACCCGCACCAGTTCTCGGGCGGCCAGCGCCAGCGCATCGGCCTCGCGCGGGCCCTGGCGCTCAATCCCAAGCTGGTGGTGGCCGACGAGCCGGTGAGCGCACTCGATGTCTCGGTGCGGGCGCAGATCCTCAACCTGATGGCCGACCTGCGGCGCGAGTTCGGCCTGAGCTACGTCATCATCTCGCACGACCTGGCCATCATCGAGCACGTCTGCGACCAGGTGGCGATCGTCTATCTGGGCCGGATCGTGGAGTACGGGCCGGTCGAGCAGATCTTCCGCAACCCGCAGCACCCCTACACGCGGGCGCTGCTCGAGTCCATTCCGCGCCCCGATCCGTCGCGGCGCCGCCGCGAACAGGACATCGTGGGCGACCTGCCGAACCCGGTGTCGCCGCCGCCGGGGTGCGCGTTCCATCCGCGCTGCCCGCATGCGCAGGACGTCTGTCGGGCGTCGGTGCCGCCGCTGGATGCGAACCGCGGGGTGCAGGCCGGGCATCGCGTGGCCTGCCACCTGGCAGCGCAGCTGCCGCAGGCGACCGGCGTGGTCTGAGGCGCGCGGCGCGCGCTCAGGTCGCGCCGCCGTCGACGATGAAGCTCTGCGCGCTGATGAGCCGGCTGTCGTCGGCGGCCAGGAACAGCGCCATGCGCGCAATGTCCTCGGGGTACAGCTTCTCCTTCAGGCACTGGTTCTGCAGCAGCCGGGCCTCGGCCTCGGGCGTGAGCCAGCGTGACACCTGCCGCTCGGTCATGATCCAGCCGGGCAGCAGCGCGTTGACGCGCACGCCGTCGACGCCGAACTCGCGCGCCAGTGCCTTGGTCAATCCGACGATCGCGGCCTTGGCCGCGACATAGGCCGGCAGGCCCGGCGTGCCCTTGAGCCAGGTCACGGAACTCATGTTGATGATCGAGCCGGCGCGCTTTCGCCGCATGCCGTCGATCACCGCCTGCGCCGCGAACGCGTGATGCCGCAGGTTGACGTCCATCAGCTGCTGCCAGCGCTCCGGCGTCAATGCCTCGAGCGCGTGGCGCTCGTCGTTGGCGGCGTTGTTGATCAGCACGTCGACGTCGCCGAACGACGCGGCGACGGCCGCGATGGCGTTTTGCAGCGCCGCGATGTCCGAGACGTCGCAGGGCACGAAGTGCGGGCGCTGCAGCCCTTCGCCCGCGAGCCGCTCGCACAGCGCGTGCGACGGTTCGGTCGCGATGTCGACGAAGCCGACCCTGGCCCCCTGGCGGACGAAATGCTCGACCAAGCTGGCGCCGATGCCGCTGCCGCCGCCGCTGATGAAGACCGTGCGTTGCCGCAGGGACGGATAGCTTGCCATGTCGCTCATTGCTGCGGTGCTCCGGTGTCGATGCGGTAGACGCGCGCCGCGGTGCCGCTGAACAGCGCGCGGCGCGCCGTCGGGTCGAGCCCGGCGCAGAGTTCACCGTAGCTCGCGAAGACCTGCTCGTAGCGCTTGTAGAGCCGGTCGATCGGGAAATTGGAGCCGAACATCAAGCGTTCGGCGCCGAAGTGCTCGAGCAGGAAATCGAACACCGGCTGCACGCTCGCGGCGCTCCAGCCGGGATCGACCATGCCGAGGCCGGAGAATTTGACAAAGGAACCAGGACGCGCAGCGATGCGGCGCATGCCGTCCTGCCAGTGCGCGAGACCCTCGCCCCGATAGTCGAAAGGCAGGCCGGCATGGTTCAAGATGACCACCGTGTCCGGATGTCGCTCGGCCATGCGCGCAGCCGCTGCCAGCTGCCACGGATTGACCTGCAGGTCGAACGACAGGCCGAGCTCGCCAAGCTGCGCGAACCCGCGCTGCCATGCCGGGTCGCTCAGGTAGTCGCCGCGGTCGCAGAGGCGCATGCACTCCTGGTCGCCCCAGTTGAGCATCTGCCGCACGCCGCGGAAGCCCGGACTGGCCGCATGACGTGCGAGCAGCGCATCGACTTGCGGATCCGCGAGGTTGGCATACCCAACGATCGCAATCGGCAGGCCGCTGCGGTCGGCTTGCTGCTGGACCCAGGTGCTCTCCTCGACGGCATCCTGCGGATTGCGCCCGCATTGCAGGTGCACGGAGGCCAACAGCTCGATCGGCGCGGCCTCGCGGCGCAGGTCCTCCACTTCGTAGCGGGTGCAGACGGCCGAGGTATCGCCCATGAACTTGACGGCGCCCGAACGCATCCACGGATAGCCGCCCGCGGCCGGATCCCACAGGTGGTGGTGGGCGTCGATGATCTTCAGCGGCGCCACGCGCTGCGTGCTCAATGGATGCTGCGCGCGTCGCCGACGGCGCGCCGCAGGCTCTCGATGCTGAAGCCGGGCTCCCGGGCGGCCGCGATGATCACCGCCTCGCGGCGGGTGAGCGTGGCCACCACCTCCGGAATGCGCGCCGCGTGCTCCACCGGGATCACCACCGCGCCGTGGCGGTCGGCATGGACCAGGTCGTTGTGCCCGATGTAGGCGCCGGCCACCGACACCGTGCCGCCGAAATCGACGACGTGATAGTGCGCATGCGAAGGAACCACCATCCGGCACAGCATCTGGAAGCCCGGCGCGTTGGTGTCGACGTCGCGCACGCTGCCGTCGGTCACCACGCCCTGGCAGCCGAAGCCCTTGTGGATGCTGGTGTTGACCTCGCCCCAGAACGAGCCGAAGCCGGCCCGCCCCGCGTCCAGGTCCTGGATGATGCAGACCGACGGCCGCGGACCGCCGTCGGCGATGTATTCGTAATAGGCCATCGTGCGCTTGCCGCCCTCTTCCGGCGTCTGGCGCAGCGGGTGCACCGAGCGCATGGTGGCGGTGCGCGCGTAGCCGACCATCGGCTTGAGCTCGGGATAGAGGCAGTTCAGGCCTTCGGTCGTGAAGCCGACGCTTCGGCGCTCGGGCGCGATCACTTCGAGCGCGTTGCAGATCGTGGGCGTGTCGAACGTGGCGAGTTGCGCCAGCAGAGTGTCCGGAAGTGGTGCGACGGCTTTGTCTTCGATGGTCATGCAGAGTCTCCTCGGTGGTCGCCCATCGCACGCGTCGAGAGCGAATAAAGTTAGTATACGTTCTAAATAACGGTCAGCGCGCGGCCAGCAGGAGATCGGCGCCCTTCTCGCCGATCATCACGGCCGCCGCGTTGGTGTTGCCCGAAACGATGGTCGGCATGATGGACGCGTCGATCACGCGCAGCCCCGCGATGCCGCGCACCCGCAGCGCCGGATCCACCACCGCCATGGCGTCGATGCCCATCTTGCAGGTCCCGCTCGCATGAAAGGCGGTGCCGGCGTTCGCCTGCCCATAGGCCAGCCATTGCGCCGCGGTCTGCACTTGCGGGCCGGGCAACGCTTCCTGCACCGCCTCGGCACCGAGCGCCCGGGTGTGGAACAGCTCGCGCGCGAGCTGCAGCCCGGCCACGAGCACCTCGCGGTCCTTCGCCTCGCTCAGGCAGTTGGGCTGGATGAACGGCGGCTCGGCCGCATCGGCGCTGCGGATCCAGAGCCGGCCGCGGCTGAGCGGCCGGTTGGGCACGCACGAGACCGTCATGCCCGGAAAGGGATGCACCGACCCGGCGGTGGCCGCTGCGCTGAATGCGAGGAAGTGCAGTTGCAGGTCGGCGCTGGCGACGGCGGCGCTGCTGCGCGCGAACATCCCCATGGTCATCGGCCCGCCGGCCAGCACGCCGCCACGCGTGGCCAGGTAGCGCAGGCCGGCCGCGGCCTGCAGCAGCTTGCTGCGGCGCATGGTGTTGAGCGAATGCCCACGACAGCGGAAGACGACGCGGGTGTTGAGGTGGTCCATCAGGTTCTCGCCGACGCCCGGTGCATCGAGCACGACCGGGATCTTCAGGTCGTCCAGCAGCCGCGCCGGTCCGACACCCGAGACCTGAAGCAATTGCGGCGAGCCGATGGCGCCGGCAGCCAGCACCGTCTGCTGGTCCGCGAAGACCTGCAGCCGGCGTCCGCCGCGCTGGAATTCGACCCCCAGCGCGCGCGTGCCGTCGAACAGCACGCGCCGGACCTGCACCCCGGTCAGCACCCGGAGGTTGGGGCGCGGGCCGGGCCTGTGCAGATAGGCGGCGGCCGTGCTGCTGCGCCGGCCGTCGCGCACGGTCAGCTGGTAGCGCCCGGCGCCCTGCTGCCCGCCGCTGTTGAAATTGGGATTGAAGCCGTAGCCCAGTTCCTGGCCAGCCGCCAGGAAGGCATCGTGCAGCGGATGCCGCATCGGCGGATCCGCCAGGCCGAGCGGCCCGTCGGTCCCGTAGTCGCCGGGATCCTCCCCGCGATAGCCTTCGGCCCGGCGGAAGAAGGGCAGCAGTTCGGCGTGGGACCAGCCTTCGCAGCCGGCCGCGGTCCAGGCGTCGTAGTCCTCGGGTTGGCCGCGCACATAGATCATCGCGTTGATCGCGCTGGAGCCGCCGAGCACGCGGCCCCGCGGCCACGTGAGCCGGCGATCGCCGAGGCCGGGCACGGGTTCGGTCTGGTAGAGCCAGGCCAGCTTGGGGTTGTAGGCATTGCGCGCGAAACCGAGCGGCACATGGATCCACGGGTCGCGGTCCGGACCACCGGCTTCGAGCAGCAGTACCTTGCAGCGCGGGTCGGCCGACAGGCGATGGGCCAGCACGCAGCCGGCCGAACCGGCGCCGACGATCACGTAGTCGACATGCGGCACGCGCGTCACGAGAGCGCGCCGCCGTCGATGCTGAGCGCCTGCCCCGTGATGTTGCCTGCGCCCGCGCTCGCGAGGAAGGCCACCAGCCGTGCGACCTCCTCGGGCTGGCTGAAGCGGCCGGTCGGCGTGAGCGCCACGGCCTGGGCCTGGCTCAGCCCCAGGTCCTCGAGCCGGCCCAGGGCCATCTCGGTCGCGACCCACCCGGGGCAGACGGCGTTGACCGTGATGCCGCGCGGACCCAGTGCCCGGGCGAGCGATCGCGTCAGGCCGATCACGCCGTGCTTGGAGGCCGAGTACGCCAGCTGGTCGGCGACGCCGCGCAGGCCGAGGATCGAGGAGATGTTGACGATCCGGCCCTCGCCGTCCACCAGCAGCTCGCGCGCCGCGCGGCAGCAGGCCCAGGTGCCGGTGAGGTTGGTGGCGAGGATCGGCGCCCACTCCGCTTCCTCGGCGTCGCTGCCGAAGGGTGCGCCGCCCGCGATCGCGGCGTTGTTGACCAGCACGTGGAGCCGGCCATGGCGCTGCCGCACTTCGTCGAAGAGCGCGGCGACCTGCGCCGGATCGGTGACGTCGCAGCGCGCCGCGGCGATGCCCGCCGGCAGCGATGTGCCCGAGCGCGAGGTACCGATCACGGTGTAGCCTTCGCTCGCGAGCAGTTCCGCGATGGCGCGGCCGATGCCGCGGCTGGCTCCGGTGACCACCGCCACCGGCTTGCGATCCGTCATGTCGTCTCCTCTTCGGGCGTTCGGCCTCGGGCCTCGGAGCCCTCTTGATAAGTTAGTATACGTTCTAATTTCAGACCATCGGAGACCGCATGGAAGCGATTCTGAGAGCCCTGCGCGAAGCACTGGGCGAAACCGCCGTGCTCACCGGCGAGGACGTACGCGCCCGCCCCGTCTCTCGCATCGTGCAAAGCGGCTGCGAGGCCGGCGCGCTGGTCCGGCCGGCTTCGACCGAAGAGGTGGCGCTGGTGCTGCGGCTGTGCCACGAGGCCGGCCAGCCCGTGGTGCCCCGGGCCGGCATGACCGGGCTCGTCGGCGGCTCCCTGGCCGGGCCCGGGGAGATCGCCCTCTCGCTGGAGCGCATGAACCGCATCGAGGAGATCGACCCGGTTTCGCAGACCATGACGGTGCAGGCCGGCACGCCGCTGCAGGCAATCCAGGAAGCGGCCGAAGCGCAGGGCCTGCTGTTTCCGCTGGACCTCGGCGCGCGCGGTTCCGCCACCATCGGCGGCAACATCGCCACCAACGCCGGCGGCAACAAGGTGCTGCGCTACGGCATGACGCGCGACATGGTGCTGGGTCTCGAGGCGGTGCTGCCGAACGGCGAGATCGTCTCGTCGATGTTCAAGATCATCAAGAACAACACCGGCCTCGACATCAAGCAGCTGTTCGTCGGCACCGAAGGCACGCTGGGCGTGGTGACGCGCGCGGTGCTGCGCCTGCAGCCGCAGCCGCGCACGCGGCAGACCGTGCTCGGGGCCTTTCGCGATTTCGAATCGGTCGCCACGATGCTCGACCGCATGCGCGCCGCTTCGGGCGGCAGCCTGAGCTCCTACGAGATCATGTGGCGCGACTACTACCTGCTGCTGACCGCGCCCGGGCGCCGCCCGCCGCCGCTGGCGCAGGACTACCCGTTCTACTCGCTGATCGAATGCGAGGGCGCCGACGAGGAAGCCGACAGCGCGCGCTTCCATGCCGTGCTCGAGAGCTGCATGGAGAGCGGCCTGATGGTGGATGCCGTGATCGCGCAATCCGAAGCCGAGCGCATCGACCTCTGGCGCATTCGCGACGATGTGCACTACCTGCGCACGCTGAATCCGCTGTTCGTCTTCGACGTCAGCCTGCCGGTGCCGGCGATGGCGCGCTACGTGGACGATCTGCGCGCCGAACTGGAGCGCCGATGGGAGGGCGTCACCCTGATCTCGTACGGCCACCTGGGGGATGGCAACCTGCACATCGCCGTGTCCTGCGGCAGCAGCGCGGACAAGGCCGCGATCGAGCGGCTCGTCTACGAGCCGCTGCGGGTCTTTCGCGGTTCGATATCGGCGGAGCACGGCATCGGAGTGGACAAGAAGAAGTACCTCGGCCTGACGCGCACCGAGCAGGAGATCGGCGTCATGCGGGCGGTCAAGGCCGCACTGGACCCGAAGAACATCCTGAATCCCGGAAAGATCTGCTGAGCCGGTGCCGTCGAGCTTCTCACCGGTCCTTGCGCAACAGCTGGCGCAAGGTCGGCCGGGGGGGCGTCGCTCTGGCCGCCTCCTCCTTCTGCCGCTCGCGATAGGCGGCGCGCTGGGCTTGGAGCACGGCGGAGAGCGCGGCGAGGCTGGCCTCGTCGTAGTGCCAGACCCCCGTCACGGCGAAGTGGCCGGCCTGCCCCGCGTGCGGCTTGGGGCTGACTTGAACGTTCGCGGTGCCGATGCTCTGCAGGATCTCGGCCCGGGCGCTGGCCAGCGCGGTTTGCCGCCCTTCGAAGCCTTCGATGTCGCGGCTCAGCTCGATGCCGATGGCATGGATCGACGGATAGCGCTCGGCGATGAAGGTCACCACTTCGGCGAGCACCAGTTTCGGCAGCGCCTTGGCGCGGAAGTCGGCGGAGTCGGTGCTGACGAAGTTCTCGATCCGCACCTCGTCGCCGCCCGGACTCGGGGTGACCGACTGGACGCGTCCGATCAGGGCGCTGCCGTCGAACACCTCGATCCGCTCGCCGAGCACGTAGGGCCGCCCATCCGGACCGGTCAGGTGCAAGCGCTCGAAGGTCATGAATGGAGGTGGCAAGAAGATGCAGGAATGTACTCGGGCGCGGAGCGGCTGACGGGGCATCCGGGCCCTCGGCTGTCGCCTGCGGCACTCGTCGCGGGGCGGAGGCGCTGCTTGCCGGCAGTCGCCTCCCCGCGCAAGCGCACCCGCTCAGCGCGCGTGCGCTTCGGCCCAGCGGACGATGTCCGCCGCGCCCATCGCGCCGGCCTGGCGGGCCACCTCGCGGCCGCCCTTGAACAGCGCGAGCGTGGGAATGCTGCGGATGTTGAAGCGCGTCCCGAGGGCCGGAACCGCCTCGGTGTCGACCTTGGCCAGGCGCATGCGCGGTTCGAGCCGGGCCGCCGCCTGCTCGAAGCCGGGTGCCATCTGGCGGCACGGGCCGCACCACGGTGCCCAGAAATCCACCAGCAGCGGAATCTCGCTGCGCGCCACGTGGCGATCGAAGGCGGCTTCGTCCAGCGCCGTCGAACGGCCGGCGAACAGCGGCTGGTGGCAGTGGCCGCAGTCGGGAGCGCTGCCGAGTTGCTCGGTGCGGACGCGGTTGGTGGTGTGGCAGTGCGGGCACACGATGTGCAGCGTATCGGTCATGGAATCTCCGTGGGCGGGCGGTCTCGTTCCAGGGACCTGGGGTCGCGCCACGCGAATGCAAGAACACCCCGCGAACGTGGGCCTCGCCCCGGTCCGCGGGATCCTGAAATAATGAACACTTCGTTACAGGAGTCTTATCCGTGAATTTGAGAACCTCTTCGACCGGTTTCGCGGTCCTGGCCGCCCTCGCCGTCCTGGCCGCAGGCTGCGCGCAGACCCAAAGCCAACCCCAGGCGAATGCAGCGCCGGCGCCAGAGCCCGTGGCGGCCGCCGCGCCGGCGCCGGTCAAGCCCGAAGTGCCGAGCACCGGCAAGACGAGCTACGACCAGGTCGTGAAGGCCGTGCGCGCGGCCCGCGGCGACGAGGCCAAGCTCGAAAAGGCGCTGATCGGCAAGGATCTGAGCGCCCGGGTGACCAAGGTCAAGGGCGCGGGCGATGACTTCGCGGTCCGGCCGGCCGACCCGGTGCGGTTCCAGTGCGACGGCGAGTCCTTCGCCGGCGGGCAGATCTCGTCGCGCATCGTCGGCGTCGAATGGTCCGCCGACACCAAGCGGGCGTTGCTGAAGGTCGATCGCTGCGGGCCGCCCGAGGCGGTGGCGAGCGCGCCGGCGCCCAAGCCGGCACCTGCCGCTGCCGCAGCGGCTGCTGCTGCGCCCGCAGCCGCCGCCCCTGCCGCCCGCGGCCCTGCGAAGCCCGGCATGGACGCCCAGGGCAACGTGATCGACTCCACCAAGATCGAGTCCGGCAGCGGCCGGACCGTGAAGGGCATGAACGACTACGAAGGCGAGATCACCGGCAACCCGGCACCGAATTCGAAGTTCACCAAGCTGCAGATCGGCATGAGCCTGAAACAGGTCACCGACATCGTGGGCGAGCCGACGGACTCGGGCGCGTACGTCACCGGCAAGGCCTTCATTCCGTTCTACTTCGGCGGCGACCGCACCCGCATCGAGCTGGCCTACAAGGGCCAGGGGCGCCTGATCTTCGCGGGCGGCAACCTCGGCAACATCTCGGGCGGCAACCTGACCTGGATCATCCACAACCCGAACGACAGCGGGTACCGCTGAAATCGGGGTGGCGGTGCGCTCGCAGCGGGGCTGCGCGGCGCATCGACGCCATGAATGGCCCTTCTGGTTTTGATTTTCAGACAAAACCTCGACGGCGGCCGAGTTCCGAGCCCGATCTGCGTGTGTGGGGTACGCGGCGACCCCCGAAGCGCACAGGCGCCATTGTTTCCTCGGGATGAACACTGCAGTTCCCTTTGCGTCGTTTCTGCCTGGTTTGTTGGCCTCAAACTCTGGTCATACAGAGGCAGCTATGAACACGACATGGAACTTCATCTTGGCCTGCGCGGTGACCCTGGCGTCCGCGGCTGGAATCATCGGCGGTGAGGCCGCGAAGGGCGAGTTGCGGCTCGCCGAGGCGGCCACGTCCGTCAGCGCAAGCTCCGAGGCGTTCGCCTCGTTCGCCTGGTTGACCCGGGGCAGCACGTCGGTGGCCTCCGCTCGGTAGGGAGCGGTCCCCAGACACCGTTGCGGCCCAGGGTCAGATGGCCGTCGCGGGCTTCGCAATCAATAGGCCCTAGTCGACGTAGTCCACCAACAGAGGTGCCACCGCGCGCAGGAACGCAAGCTCGCACGGCTTCAGCTGGCAATGGCCCATGTCGAAATGGCAGAGGATTCCGCAGGCGGGTCCGTCCACCGGTGCCACCACCAACCCGCAGTACGAGACGATCAGGCCGCCGAGCGGCTTCAGACGATCGTCCTGACTGCAGTCCGACGTGACGAAATCGCCGTCCGCCACGGTGATCCTGTTTATGGCGTCCAGGAACGGAGCACTTGGCAGGTAGGCGCGGTCTTCACCGAAGCGATCGAAGACGCAGATGGGCTCCAAGATGTCATGGTGGATCCTGTGCAGCGCCGTATATCGGAATTTCGCTCGACCGTTCAGAAGTTCCAGCGCCGGGGACAGACCCCGTTGCAGGCAGACCTCGAAGGCCAGAAGCTGGTCCTCGAAGGGAATTTCTGGCGATGCCATCTGGTCGTCAGGTGCTATTCGCCGAACACTTCCCTGATCGAGTCGCTCGCATCTCGCTGCCTGTCATCCTTGAACCCGCGGACCACTTCCGCGCATTCGTCGGCGACGAGCATCCCGAAGTCGCGCAGCCGCATGGGCAGCGAATCACCGGGCTTGATCAGCATCGCGGCCGTGGCGCAGCGGCGCAATATCTCGTCCGGTGCTTCGATGTGGATGGTCATGGCTTGCCTCCGATCTCCTGGTGCTTCATCCGTCGACCAGCGTCGCGAGAAGCGTTGCAATGCCGTCAAGCCGCGCGACGTGGTGCAGGCGGTCGGGATCCGGCGCGCGCAGCAACAGCGACGGGACGGCGGCCCTTTCGGGGTCCTCGAGAACGACCACGCCATGGGACTCCTCGATCGCGCTCAGGCCCAGCGTGCCCTCGCCGTCGCAGCCTGAAAGCAGCACCCCGATCAAGCGCCGCCCATGCGTCGTGGCGGCGGAGCTGAACAGCCGATCGATGGGGCGCATGCCCCTCGGCGTCGTGTCCCGATCGTCCAGGCCTATCGCGCCGCCCGGCCGGATCACGAGGTCCACGCCAGCCGGCGGCAGGTAGGCATGGCCGACCCGCGGGAAGCGGCCTTCGCACGCATAGCTGACCGGCATGCACGAATAGCCGTTCATGATGCGGACCAGCGTCTGGACACTCTGGGGGTGGGTGCGCAGGGCCACGAGCACGGGCGCCTGGAAGGTCGCGGGCAGCGCATTCAGGATCGTCGACAACGCCGCCAGGCGGCCCTCGGCGGCGCCGATGACGACCAGGTCGCGGCTCGGGGTCATGGGCCGTCGCCGCCTCGTGAACTCGGCGTGTTGCGCAGGCGCTCGCAGGCCGCCTCGAATGCCGGCACCGCACGCCATTGCGAAGGGGTCGCTTTCTGCAACATAGCCTCGTCGCCCGTAGTGGATCCACCCCTGAGATTCCGGATTCGGCCGCCGCTTCAAGGGGGATAGAAAATATAGCACTGCGTGCTCAATCTATCCCCGACTTCTCATCAATCGGCAGGAGATCTCAGCGGAACTTCTTGCTGAACTCGCGCACGACACCCACGACCTTCGCGTCGCCCAGGGGCTTGATCGGGTAGCGCGCGTTGAGCGGCTTCAGATACAGATCGCCGCCGTCCTTGACCAGTTGCTTGAAGGTGGTGGCGCCGTCGCCGTCGAGCGCGATGACGTAGTCACCTGGCAAGGCGGCCAGTTCGGGTTCGACCACGATGACGGAGCCGGGAGGAAACGAATCGCCCGTCTCGCTCACCATGCTGTCGCCCTGGACGGCAAGGGCGTAGGTGTGGCGCTTGACCGGCACCGACACCGGCACCGTCTCGAACTTTCCCTTGGGCTTGAAATTGTCGATGACCGTGTAGTCCCCTGCCTCGACGTCGGACACCAGGGGCACTTCAGCGCGCATCGAAACTCCCTGGCCGGTGTTCGAGCCGCCTGACACCAACTCGGCCACGGAGATCCCCAGCAATTCCGCGACGCGATGCTGGTTGCTGCGCTTGGGCGCCGTACCGCCTGGCTTTTCCCATTGTTGTACCGCTCCTCGAGTGACTCCCACCGCATCGGCGAATTGCTGTTCGCTCATGCCAAGATTCCGGCGCCCTTCTCGGATCAGTCGATGGCTGCTCATGGCCGAAGACTACTGTTGGCGTTGGATAGAATTTTATTCTTCGATAGCCATTCTTGCATCCTGAGAAAGGCGTTGCGACCTCCATCGCACGCCGCGATTTCAAAGGCAAGGCGCCAAGCGATGGGCAGTGCAAAGGTCGAACATCGCGTTCGATGAAGTGGGCGCGATTTCGCGCTCAGAATGGGCGATGGCCTCGCCTCCTTCGGTTTGCGTGTTGTCCCGCGTGGGGGCCGGTGGCTATGTGCGAATCGACAACTTCGGACCGCACACCCAACTCGAAACCGTGCTCGTCACGATCGAGGTGAAGAAGCACACCTTCGCGCTGCGGGTTCATGGCGACAGCATGAAGGGCCGGGGGGCGAATTCGTTTCCGTCCGGGACGATCGTGGTGATCGAGCCGGACATGAAGGCCCGGCCGGGCGACTTCGTCATCGTCCTGAATCGCGCCAGGCGGGCCACATTCAAGCAGTGGGTGCTGATCGGCGACGTGTCCTACCTGCGACCGCTCAACAAGCGCTTCAAGACCCGGCTTCTCGGCGACGGCGAGATCGTCGGCGTCGTGCGCGAGGCCATCTGGCGCGTTCGGTAGTTGTGCCACTGCGCGTCGGGGAATTCGACGCAATGCCGCTTGTGCAAATACCGGCACGCCAGTATAGTTACACTTGGAAACAACAGCGCCGCTCGAGTGTGTTTTCGGGCTGGGCCGCGTCTTCCATTTCCTCGGAAGCGCCCTGCCCAAGCGATGGGTCGTTCCATCCCGCGAAAGCAATCAACTCGACATCCATTGGCGAAAAACGCTCCGTTCATCTGACTCCCGTCGCGCCGTTCGCGGTGGTGCTTGCATCGCCCCGCCCGAACTCTTCAGCACCTGCGTGCTGCCCGCGCCCTCTCCTTCCAGCCAGAACGCGCTCCCTGAGTGGCAGCGTGTCCGAGGCGCGGTTCGGAGACAAGAGAAAACAAGCTCCATCCATGCACAACAACCAAGAACATCGACCTTTTCATTTTCCTGTCTTGAAAGCTGCTTTCGGGGTCGCCGGTGTGCTCGTTCTGAGCGGCTGCGCATCCTTCAACGTGGATACCGCCCAGCTGTCCACGCAGGAAATACGCACGACGCTGCAGCAGGACAAGGCCACGCTGCAGCGTGATGTCGAACCGCTGACCGGTCCGCTGACACTGGATGGCGCCGTCGCCCGCGCCATCAAGTACAACGCCGACCGCCGATCCCGGGCCATGGAAGAAGCCGTTGCGCTGGGCACCTTCGAGGCCGGCAAGTTCGACATGCTGCCCAAGCTGATCGCCGCGGCAGGCTACCGCGATCGCAGCAATGACCTGATCACCCGCAGCGTGGACTTCGTCACCGGCAAGCCGTCGCTGGCCAATCCGTACATCTCCTCCAGCCGCGAGGCGACCACCAGCGAGATCGGCATTTCGTGGAGCCTGCTCGACTTCGGCCAGAGCTACTACGCCGCACGCCAGAACGCCGACCGCGTCATGATCGCCGGCGAGCGCCGCCGCAAGGCGCTGCACAACCTGATCCTGGACGTGCGCACCGCCTACTGGCGAGTGGTCGCGGCGCAAAAGCTGATGCCCTTGCTGCGCACGACCATCGCCGATTCGGAGCAAGCGCTCAAGGATGCCCGCAAGGCCGAGGACGACCGCATTCGCTCGCCGCTCGAACCGCTGCGCTACCAGCGCCAGTTGCTGGAAAACCTGCGCCTGCTGGAAACCATCGAGCAGGAGCTGTCGACGGCCCGGGTGGAGCTGGCGACCTTGACCGCCCTGCCGCTCGCCAGCGACTTCACGGTGGTCGAACCGGCCAGCGAGGTGAACACCGTCTGGCTGGAACAGCCGCTGGACAAGATGGAAGAGACGGTGCTGCTGCGCAATCCGGACCTGCGCGAAGGCATCTACAACGCCCGCATCGCCCAGCAGGAAACACGGCGCGCGCTGCTCAAGCTGTTCCCCGGCCTGTCCTTCAACTACGGTGCCAAGCACAGCACCGACGACTTCCTGATCAACCAGAGCTGGAACGAAGTCGGCGCGCAGCTGTCGTTCAACCTGCTGGGGCTGCTGGCGGCCCCGGTGCAGATGCGTCTGGCCGACGCCGGCGTCGCGCTGGCCGACCAGCGCCGCATGGCCATGCAGATGGCCGTGCTCACCCAGTTGCACATCGCCCGCCTGCAATACGCCAACACCGCCAGGCAGTACGAACGCTCCGACGCCATCGCCCAGGTCGACGGCCGCATCGCGCAGCATGTCGCCAACCAGGCCGATGCCCAGAAGCAGTCGGCGCTGGACCGGATCTCGCAGCAAAGCACGTCGGTGCTGTCGCAGTTGCGCCGCTATCAGGCGCTGTCGAATGCGCAGGCGGCGGCATCGCGGCTGCAAGCCACGCTGGGCATGGAGCCGTCCGTCGATGCCTCGTCCAGCATGCCGCTGGCCGCGCTGACCGAGGTGGTCGCCACCTCGCTGCAATCCTGGAACCAGGGCCGGTTGCCGACGCTCGAGGGAACTCATTGATGTCCGCGTCACCGAGCGCCCGCCTGCGCCGTGCGCTGGCCTGCGCGCTGGCAATTCTCGCCCCGGGCATTCATGCGGCCACGCCGGAACCCGCGGCCGGTTCGGCGCTGGAGACGCGCGAGGTGCGTGCCCAGCTGGCGCCGCGCCGCTACACCACGCTGGCCGCCGAGATCGGCGCCAAGATCAACCGCCTGCCGCTGGCCGAGGGCGCGGCCTTCAAGCAAGGGCAGGTGTTGGTGCAATTCGACTGCTTGCTGCAGCAAGCGCAGCTCGCCAAGGCCCAGGCCGCGCTGATGGCGGCCGATACCGCCTGGCGCGGCAATCAGAAGCTGGCCGAGCTCAACTCGGTCGGCAGAATCGAACTCGACGTCTCGAAGGCCGACGTGCTCAAGGCGCAGGCCGAGGTCGCGGCCAATCGCGCGCTGATCGGCAAATGCCAGATTGCGGCGCCCTTTTCCGGCCGCATCGCCGAGCAGAAGGCGCGCGAGCAGCAATACGTGCAGCCGGGCCAGGCGCTGATGGAAATCCTCGACGACAGCCAGCTGGAACTGGAGTTCATCGTTCCATCGCGCTGGCTCGCCTGGGTCCGCAATGGCACCGCCTTCACCGTCCACATCGACGAGACCGGCAAGACCTACCCGGCCAAGGTGCAGCGCATCGGCGCCCGCGTCGATCCGGTCAGCCAGTCGGTCAAGCTGAACGCGGTCATCGATGGCCGCTTCGGCGAATTGGCCGCCGGCATGAGCGGCAAGGTCTTGATGGCGCCACCGCAGCGCTAAGTCCCTCACCCACTGTCCGGCTGCTCCAGTCGCGCTTTTCCAGATGCCTGCCATGAATCCGTCGCTCTCCCCTCTGCGTCTCCCCGCCGGTGTCCTCGGCAGCCGCCGTCCATTGCGTCCGGCGTCGCAGCTGCTTGCGCTGGAACAGCGCTTCATGTTCGATGGCGCCGTGGCCGACGCCGCCCACACCGCCCACGACGGCGCACCGCCGCCCGTCCCGCCGGCGGTGCAGGTGCGCGCCGCCGAACCGGCCAAGGATGACGGCAAGAAAGAGGTGGTGGTCGTCGACACCTCGCTGGCGAACTACAAGAGCCTGGAAGCGGGCGTGCGCGACGGCGTCGGCATCGTCGAATTCGACGGCAGCCGCAACGGCCTGGCGCAGATCGCGCAGTGGGCCGCCACACAAAGCGGGCTGGACGCGATCCACATCCTGTCGCACGGCTCGGAGGGCATGGTCAATCTCGGCAGCCAGCAGCTGACCGAGTCGTCGCTGGCCTCGGCCGCGACGCAGGCCGAACTGGCCGAACTGGGCCGCGCGCTGAGCGCCGACGGCGACCTGCTGCTGTACGGCTGCGACGTCGCCTCCGGCAGCGGCGCCCGGCTGCTGGACGGTATCGCCCGAGCCACCGGCGCCGATGTCGCCGCCTCGACCGACCTGACCGGCGCGGCCCGCCTCGGCGGCAACTGGACGCTGGAGGCGCACAGCGGCGACATCGATGCCCGCGAGCTGGCGCTGACGCAGTACGACGGCGCGTTGACGGTGGTGCCCTTCATCTACGGCAGCGACGGCGACGACTTCACGCCGAGGACCAGCATCACCAAGACCGTGCTGGACAAAACCGGGTCGGGCAGGACCATTGCGTTCAGCGGCCCAGAGATGTACATCTACAACAACGGCTCGCCGGACGACGGTCTCTATGCGTACGCGTCAGACGGCAGCAGTGGCGTCAGGCTCACCGTCAGCGCCCCGACAGGGTACAGCTTCGACATCAGCTCGTTCGGGGTCCAGAGCTATGCCGGGGCGGTCCACTTCGACGTCACCTGGGCCGACGGCACGACCAGCAGCTTCACTCAGGGAGGCATCAACAACACCGGCGTCATCAGCACGGTCTCGAGCTTCAACACCCCGCTCAACGACATCCGCAGCGTCACGATCACTTCGAACGACTTCACGACCTTCCAGAATTTCAACATCACCGACGTCAAGGCGCTGCCGCCGGTCGCCAAGGTCACGAACGCCGGCCTGTCGGTGGACACCGGCACCAGCGGCTCCGACTTCATCACCCAGATCGCGGCCCAGACCATCGGCGGGACCCTGTCGGCCAACCTGGCCGCCGGCGAGCGGGTCGAAGTGTCCTACGACAACGGCAGCACCTGGAGCAACGCGACCACCTACGCCGTGGGCTCCAGCGCGTGGAGCACCACCACCACGCTGGCCGGCAGCAGCACCTTCCTGGCGCGCGTGAGCAACGCCGACAGCGCCAGCACCGCCTACTCGCACAGCTACGCGCTGGACACCGTGGCACCGACCACCAGCTTCAGCAACATGGCGCTGTCGGCCGACACCGGCACCAGCGGCAGCGACTTCATCACCAGGACGGCGTCCCAGACCATCACCGCCACGCTCAGCGGCGCGCCGGCCGCCGGCGACATCGTCTACGGCTCGGTCGACGGTGGCAGCAGCTGGATCGACATCACCAGCAAGATCAGCGGCACGTCGCTGAGCTGGAACGGCGCCACGCTGAACGCCGGCAGCAGCGCCATCATGTTCAAGGTCACCGACGCGGCCGGCAACGACAGCGCCCTGAGCTTCCAGAACTACACGCTCGACACCACCGCGCCCACCACCAGCGTGGCCACCGCCACGTTCTCCAACGACAGCGGCACCTCGTCGACCGACTTCATCACCAACATCGCGTCGCAGACCGTCAGCGGCACCCTGTCGGCCAATCTGGCGGCCGGCGAGCGCGTCTACGTCTCGCTCGACAATGGCAGCACCTGGACCGCCGCCACCGCCACCGTCGGCCAGAACACCTGGTCGCTGAGCGGGCGCACGCTGACGGCCAGCAGCACGCTCAAGGTCAGGGTCAGCGACACCGCCGGTAACGACGGCGCCGTGCGGTCGCAGGCTTATGTCTACGACACCAGCGCGCCGACCATCACCTTCGGCAGCCTGTCGCTGTCGGCCGACACCGGCGCCAGCGGCACCGACTTCATCACCAAGACGGCGTCCCAGACCATCACCGCCACGCTCAGTGGCGCTCCGGCCGCCGGCGACATCGTCTACGGCTCGCTCGACAACGGCGCCACCTGGACCGACATCACCGGCAAGGTCAGCGGCACGACACTGAGCTGGGACGGCGTCACGCTGGCCGGCAGCAACACGCTGATGCTCCGCGTCACCGACGCTGCCGGCAACGACGGCGCCGCCGCCACCAGGGCCTATTTGCTCGACACCAGCACCCCGGCCACGCCCGGCACGCCGGTGCTGGCCACGGCCAGCGACACCGGCCCGTCCAGCGCCGACGGCATCACCGCCGACACCACGCCGACCCTGAGCGGCACGGCCGAGAACGGCAGCACCGTCACGCTGTACGACGGTGCCACGCTGCTCGGCACCGTCACCGCCGGCGCCGGCGGCTGGACCTACACCACCGGCGCGCTGAGCCAGGGCAGCCACACCTTCACCGCCGTGTCCACCGACGCGGCCGGCAACGTCTCGGCCGCCTCCGCCGGGCTGACCATCACCGTCGACAACGTGGCGCCCACTGTCGCCTCGGTCGCGGTGCCGGCCAACGGCACCTACAACAGCGGCGGCGCGCTGGACTTCACGGTCAATTTCGACGAGACGGTCACGGTCGACAGCACCGGCGGCACGCCGCGCATCGCCATCGTGGTCGGCGCCACCACCCGCTATGCCGACTATGTGTCCGGTTCGGGCACCAGCGCGCTGGTGTTCCGCTACACCGTGCCGAACGGCGACCTGGACGCCAACGGCATCACGGTCGGCGCGCTGTCGCTCAACGGAGGCAGCCTGAAGGACGGCGCCGGCAACGACGCCGTGACCACCCTCAACAGCGTCGGCAACACGGCCGGCGTCCATGTCGACGGCAACCAGCCCAGCGTCATCGGCGTCAGCGCCAGCACCGCCGACGGCGCCTATGGCAGCGGCCAGACCATCACGATCACCGTCGATTTCTCCAGCGCGGTCACGGTCGACGCCAGCGGCGGCACGCCGACGCTGGCCCTCGACGGCGGCGGCATCGCCACCTACACCGGCGGCTCGGGCAGCACCACGCTGACCTTCAGCTACATCGTCGGCGCCGGCCAGAACAGCGCCGACCTCGACTACGGCTCGGCCAGCGCGCTGGCGCTGAACGGCGCCGCCATCATCGACGCCGGCGGCGCTCATCTGGCCGCCTCGGTCACACTGGCCACGCCGGGTACGGCCGGCTCGCTGGGCGCCAACAAGGACATCGTGATCGACACCGCGGCGCCGACCAACACCGTGGCCGGCGCCGCCTTCTCGGCCGACACCGGCACGTCCGGCAGCGACTTCGTCACCCGCACCGCGGCGCAGACCGTGAGCGGCACGCTGGCGTCCAACCTGGCGGCCGGCGAGAACGTCTACGTCTCTCTCGACAACGGCAGCACCTGGGCCCTCGCCACCGCCACCGTCGGCGCCAACACCTGGTCGCTGGCCGGCCAGACGCTGACCGGCAGCGGCACGCTGAAGGTGCGGGTCAGCGACGACGCCGGCAACAACGGCGCCGCCTATTCGCAGGCCTATGTGCTCGACACCACCGCGCCCACGATCAGTTTCGGCAATGTGGCGCTGTCGGCCGACACCGGCGCCAGCAACAGCGACCTCATCACCAACACAGCCGTCCAGACCCTCAGCGCCACGCTCAGCGCGGCGCCGGCGGCTGGCGACATCGTCTATGGCTCGCTCGACAACGGCGCCACCTGGACCGACATCACCAGCAAGGTCAGCGGCACCACGCTGAGCTGGAACGGCGTCACGCTGGCCAGCAGCGACACGCTGAGGCTCCGCGTCACCGACGCTGCCGGCAACAACGGCGCCGCCACCATCCGGGCCTATGTGCTCGACACCACGGCGCCCACCACCAGTGTCGCCAGCGTCGCCTTCTCCAACGACAGCGGCGCCTCGGCGAGCGACTTCGTCACCAATGTCGCGGCGCAGACCCTCAGCGGCATGCTGTCGGCCAACCTGGCCGCAGGCGAAACCGTCTATGTCTCGCTCGACAACGGCGGCACCTGGACTGCGGCCACCGCTTCGGTGGGCACCAACACCTGGTCGCTGGCCGGACAGACACTGGTCGCCAGCAACACGCTGCTGGTCAAAGTCAGCGACGCTGCCGGCAACGACGGCGCCGTTCTGTCGCAGGCCTATGTGCTCGACACGACCGGGCCCACGATCGTCTTCAGCAACCTGGCGCTGTCGGCCGACACCGGCACCAGCAGCAGCGACTTCATCACCCGGACGGCCGCCCAGACCATCACGGCGACCCTCAGCGGCGCGCCGGCCGCCGGCGACATCGTCTACGGCTCGCTCGATGGCGGCAGCACCTGGACCGACATCACCGGCAAGGTCTCGGGCACCACGCTGACCTGGAGCGGCGTCACGCTGGCCGGCAGCAACACGCTGATGCTCCGGGTCATCGACGATCTCGGCAACCACGGTGCCGCCCATTCGCAGGCCTACGCGGTCGACACCACCGCGCCCACGATCGGCTTCGGCAACCTGGCGCTGTCGGCCGACACCGGCACCAGCAGCAGCGACTTCATCACCCGGACCGCCGCCCAGACCATCACGGCGACCCTCAGTGGCGCGCCGGCTGCGGGCGATATCGTCTACGGCTCGCTCGATGGCGGCGCCACATGGACCGACATCACCAGCCAGGTCTCGGGCACCACGCTGAGCTGGAACGGCGTCACGCTGGCTTCCAGCGGCACGTTGATGCTCAAGGTCACGGACGCCGCCGGCAACGAGGGCACCACCACCAGCAGGGCCTACACGCTCGACACCGCGGCGCCCACCACGACAGTGACCTCGGCCACGCGGGCCGACAACGGCAGCGTCAGCGGCCTCCTGTCGGCGCCGCTGGCCGCCGGCGAAACGGTCGCTGCGTCACTCGATGGCGGCGCCACCTGGGTGCTCGCCACGATCGGCGCCGACGGCAGCAGCTGGTCGCTGGCCAACGCAGGCACCGGCACATTGCAGGTGCAGGTGCGCGATGCCGCAGGCAACGCCAGTGCGACCCTGGTCGTCGATGCCAGTGCGCCGGCCGCAGTGCCGCAAGTGCCACAAGTGCCGCCGGCGCCGCGGCCCGAGCTCCAAACCACCCCGGCGATCGCCGTTCCGCAAGACAGCAGACCCCAGGCGCAGACGACGACGCCCGGCGAATCCGGTGGTGGCGCGGTGCCGCAATGGCCGGGCTTCTGGGTGAGCAGCGTCGACCACAGCGTCTCCGCACTCGATTCCGCCGCGCTCTCCGCTTCGGGCTTGGGAGCGACTTCCGCGCCCCGGCTGGCGCAAGCGGCGGGCGACGGCGGCTTCCAGGGCCTGGTGCTGCCGAATGGGCCGGGCAGCGGCGATGGACTGGTTGCCAACCGCCCGATCGCCGACCTCGACGTGCGCAGCGGCGGCCAGATCTCGCTGCAGTTGCCCGCCGACACCTTCGCCCATGCCGACGAGAGCGCGGCGATCCAGCTCCGCGCGCTGTCGGTGGACGGCAAGCCGCTGCCGAGCTGGCTCAGGTTCGATGGCCGCACGGCGCGCTTCGATGGCACCCCGCCACTCGGCTTCGAAGGCACGCTCCAGTTCAAGGTGGTGGCGCGCGATGCCCAGGGACGCGAGGCGGTGCAGGTCTTCAAGATCACCATCACCAAGGATGGCCAGGGCGCCAAGGTCGCCCATGCCGAATGGGGGCATGGAATCGCAGAACCGGCCGGCCGAGCAAGCCTGAACGATCAGCTGCGCGCCGCGCGCGGGGCTGCCGCCGAGCGCCTGACCGCGCTGTCGCAAAGTGCGGCGGCGGCGAGACTGCGGGCATGAACCACGGCGCACCCGCCAATCCGCTACTGAAACTTCTCGAACTGGCGCAGCGCGCCCGCGCTGCGGGCAGCGGCAACGAACTGGCCTTTCTGGCGGTCAACGACAGCCGCGAGTTGGCGCCATACCGCCAGGCCGCGCTGTGGTTCGGCGCCGACGGCGTGCACACGCTGTCCGGCGTGGTGGCGGTCGAAGCCAACGCGCCGTATGCGCAGTGGCTCAACCGGTTGTGCCGCGCGCTGGCCACGCACCACGAGGCCGGCGGCGCGCTCGCGGTCGATCGCGCGCCATTGCCGGTCGACGTCACCGCTGCCTGGGACGAGTGGTTGCCTGCCTTCGTCACATGGGTGCCGCTGCGAGGCTTGCAGCGCCCCGTCGACGGACCGGTCGATGGCGCCGCCGACCAGGCCGGCCTGCTGCTGGCCGGCGACGCCCCCTTGTCGCCTGCGCAATTGGCGCTGCTCGACGAATGGATGGATATCTGGCAGCACGCCTGGCGCGCCACGCACCGGCGATCGCGGTGGTCGGTGGCCGCGCTGCCGGCGCGGCTGCGCGGCTGGTGGCGCGGTGGTCCGCAAGGCAAGCGCTCGCGCCGCCGGCTCGCCGTGGGCCTGGCGCTGCTGGCGGTGCTGCTGTGCCCGGTGCGCCTCACGGTGCTGGCACCGGGCGAACTGGTGCCCGCCAATCCGGCCACCTTGCGCGCGCCGCTGGACGGCGTGATCGCGGATTTCGCGGTTCGCCCCAACCAGGCGGTGGCGGCCGGCGAGCTGCTGTTCTCCTTCGACCAGGCGCCGATCGACAGCCGCCTCACCGTGGCGCGCGAAGCGCTGGGCACCGCACAAGCGGAATACCGGCAAGCGGCGCAAATGGTGCTGAACGATCCGCGCGCCAAGGCCCAACTGGCCACGCTGCTCGGCAAGATCGCGGAGAAGCAGGCCCAGGCCGCGTTCCTCGAAAGCCAGGCCCGGCGCTCGCGCGTGCTGGCGCCGCATGCGGGCATCGTGCTGTTCGACGATCCGTCGGAGTGGATCGGCCGCCCGGTGCAGACCGGTGAACGCATTCTGCAGGTGGCTTCGGCCACCGATGTCGAAATCGAAGCCTGGGTGCCGATCGGCGACGCCATCCCCGTGGCCGACCAGGCGCCGATGCACTTGTACCTGGCGGCGTCGCCGCTGTCGCCGGTGTCGGGCACGCTGCGCTACATGAGCCACCGCGCCACGCCTCGCCCCGATGGCAGCTACGCCTACCGCGTGCGCGCCAGGCTGGACGCCCCCACCGACCAGCGCATCGGCCTCAAGGGCACGGCGAAGCTGGCCGGGGAGCGCGTGCCGCTGATCTACTGGGTCTTGCGGCGGCCGCTTGCCAGCATTCGCCAGTTCCTCGCTCTTTGAGGCCGCATGCAGTCGGTCCTACCCACCCTGCGTCAGGAGCTGGCCATCGGCGCCGGCCCGCGGCTGGCCGACGGCCAGCCCAGCTGGACGCTGCACGACCCCGTACGCAACCTGTTCTTCCAGCTGGACTGGCCCAGCTTCGAAATGCTCAGCCGCTGGGACTTGGGCGATCCGCGGGCGGTGCTCGCCGAGATCAACCGCGACACCGCGTTGCAACTCGACAGCGAAGCGCTCGACCGCCTGATGGCCTTCCTGCGCGACCAGCAATTGCTGCAGCCGGCGAGCGGGTCCGCCGCCTCCCTGGCCGCCCTGCGCGACAAGCAGCGCGGCAATTGGCAGCAATGGCTGTTGCACAACTATCTGTTCTTTCGCATCCCGCTGCTGCGGCCCGACCGCTGGCTGACCTGGCTGCAACCGCGACTCGCGTTCCTGTTCAGCCCCGCCTTCCGCGGCTTGACCATCGTCGCCGGCGTGCTCGGACTGGCCGGCGTCTTCCGCGACTGGGACCGCTTCTCCGCTACGCTGATGGACACGCTGAGCTGGAATGGCGCGCTCCTGTACGGCGCCGCCATCGTGTTCGCCAAGACCTGCCATGAAATGGGCCACGCGCTCACCGCCAAGCGCTACGGCTGCCGGGTGCCGACCATGGGGCTGGCGTTCCTGGTGATGTGGCCGGTGGCCTATACCGACACCAACGAAGTGTGGAAGCTGGCGCGCCGCGGGCAGCGGCTGGCGGTGGCCGGTGCCGGCATCGTCACCGAGCTGGGGATCGCCGTCTGGGCGACCCTGGCCTGGACCTGGCTGCCGGAGGGCGGACCCAAGCAGGTCGCATTCCTGCTCTCGACCACCACCTGGATCACCACGCTGGCCATCAACGCCAGCCCCTTCATGCGCTTCGACGGCTACTACATGCTGTCGGACTGCCTGGGCCTGCCCAACCTGCACAGCCGCGCCTTCGCACTGGCACGCTGGGACTTGCGCGAACGCCTGTTCGCGCTTGGCGAACCCGCGCCGGAAGCCTTCCCGCGCCGTCGTCAGACGGGCCTGGTCCTGTTCGCCTGGGCGGTCTGGATCTACCGGCTGGTGCTGTTCCTCGGCATTGCGGCGCTGGTCTATCACTTCTTCATCAAGGCGGTCGGCATCGTCCTGTTTGTCGTGGAGATGGGCTGGTTCGTCGCGCTGCCCGTGTGGCGCGAACTGCAAGCGTGGCGCGCGCGCTGGCCCGCGCTGCGCCGCAGTCCCCGGGCCCGCCGCAGCGCCTTGCTGGCGGCGCTGCTGGCGTTCGCCCTTTTTCTGCCGTGGCCGGACCGCGTGCACACCTCCGGCCTGTTGCAGCCGCAGACCCGGCTGGCACTCTACGCCCCGGCACAGGCCGTGCTAGATGCGCTGCCGGTCGCCAATGGACAGGCGGTGCAGCCGGGCCAGCCGCTGCTGCGCCTGTCCTCCGCGGAACTGGACCTGCGCGCCAGCGAGGCGGGCACACGCCATGAGCTGTTGGCCTGGCAATCGGCGGCCTCCGGCCTCGATGCGGCCAGCCGCCAGGATTGGCAGGTACTCAACGACCAGTTGGCGTTCGCCCATGCCGAGCAGGCGGCCGTCGGCACGGACCTGCAACGCTATCGCCCGGTCGCCCCCTTCGCCGGCGTGATGGTCGATGTCGATCCCGACCTGCGTCCCGGGGAATGGCTCAAGAGCCAGGAATACCTGGGCTCGCTGGTGGCCGCCGACCGATGGCAGGTGGTGACCTATGTGGACGAGGAGGCGGTGCGCCGCATCGCCCATGGCGACCGCGCGCTGTTCGTCGCCGACGGCCTCGCCGGACCGGCGCTGCGGCTGACCGTCGCCAGCATCGATCGCAACGCCAGCCGCACGCTGGGCGAGCCGGAGCTGGCATCGCTGTTCGGTGGCGACGTGCTGGTGCGCGAGAAGAACGGCACGCTGTTTCCGGAACACGCGGTCTACCGCGTGGTGCTGGACGCCGACTCGGCCCTGCCTGCCACCACCCCGGCATGGCGCGGGCGCGTCGCCATCGCCGGGCAATGGGAAGTGCCGGCGATGCGCTTCCTGCGCAGCGCCGCCTCGGTGGCCTGGCGCGAGGCCGGGTTCTGATTCAGCCGCAGGCTTGACCCAGGTTCGTCGCCTGAGGGTTGGCGGGGCGCGGATTTCAGAAGTCGGAAGTCCCGAATATCCGTGAGAGCAGCCAAGGCAATCTTTCACAAGGCGCTCAAGACTCAAGGGCGACCGTCGGTGGGCATCTTGCTCGATGGCCATGCGGCCTCGCATCGCGCGGTGCGGGAATCGCCCAACCACACCTGTCCCCGCAGCTTGCTTTCAATGAAGCACAAATGTGCTACATTGACTTCCCGTTGACCTGAGGGCCGCCATGTCCACGACCACGATTCGCATTGAAGAAGCCCTGAAAACTCGCATCGCGACTGCCGCGGAGCGAGCCGGCAAATCCCCCCATGCCTTCATCCTGGAGGCGCTCTCCGAGACGGTCGAGCGCTGCGAAATGGACGAAGAGTTGCATCGAATCGCAGATGAGCGCTGGTCCGCTCTGCAGAGCACGGGCAAATCGGTCCCTTGGAAGGACGCCACGACTTATCTTCGGGCGCGCGTGGCCGGCAAGAAGCTGCGTCGTCCGGCGTCTCGCAAGCTGGCGCGCTAAAGGGTTGTGGCTCGCATCGAACTTGCGCCGGATGTCCTTGATGACATGGACCGCTTCGTCGACCACATGGTGCAGTACGAGGTGGACAACGCTGCGGAACGAGTAGAGGAAATCGTGCAGGCGATCGACATTCTTGCCCACAGTCCGTTGATCGGCAGGCCGGTCAGAGGCGGCAAGCGGGAACTGGTGATCGGAAAGGGCACTCGAGGTTTTGTGGCGCTCTACCGCTACTTGGCCGAGATCGAGACTGTCTTCATCCTCGCCCTCCGAGCGCAGCGCGAGTCTGGCTTCAAACATTGATTGTCGGAAAGGCCACGCCATGTCGGGCGCGAACTTCGCGATCCACGACAGACGGCGCGCTGTGGCAATGTGTCAGTTCACCTTCGCCGGCGCCGTCCGCATCGGCGACAGCCGCGCGCCAGAGATCCGATACTGGTCGCTGACCCCTCATCGGCTGCGGGCAGCGCTGCGCAGGGTCGTTGCCTTTTTTCGCTGTGCTGCCGGCGCCCGCGTGACGCTGCGCTCCCCGGCGCGCGCCGACTGCATGAAACTGCTCTCGGTCGAGGTCACGCCGACGATCTTTGCGAGCTGGCGGCTCACGCTGACGTAGGCATGGCCGATGCGGCTGTCGAAATACAGCGAGTCGCCGCGCGCCAGCCGCACCACGTCGCCGTTGTCGAAGTGCACGTCGATCTCGCCCGAAAGCACATAGGCGAACTCCTCGCCCGCATGGCGCGCGAAATCCTCGGGCCCGTGGATGCGGCGCGCATGCACCGTGCCGACCACCGGGCTCATCAGCTTGCCGGCCGCAGTCGTGCCCAGGAATTCGTAGGCGAAGGACAGGCCGCGGTAGACCACGCCCTTGCCCGCGCGCGTGACGACCGGGCCGTCGAGCTGCGCCGGCTTGACGCCCGCACTGGCGAACATCGCGTTCATGTCCATCTGCAGGGCCCGGCCCAGCGCCGCGAAATTCTCGTAGCCGAGCGCGAGCTGGCCGCGCTCGGCGCGCGAGATGGTGGGGATCGAAACCCCGGAAAGCTCCGCCAGCTGGGCCAGCGTCCAGCCGAATTCCTTGCGCGCCGTGCGCAGGCGCTTGCCGAAGGTCTCGCGGTCGAGCGTGTTGGGTTCGGCGTCGTGCGGTGAGCCGGGGTGTGCTTTCAAGCCTGCGTCCTGTTTGCTGTGCCTGAAGGATTCTGCCGCGTTTTCCGACTTCAGAGTTGCAGATCTGAAAATTGCATGGACGCAAATTTAGTCAGGCCTTGGCGCAGGTACTTACCCGTAGAAACCTCAAAATTTTTTGCGTATGCGCAAAAGTCTCACTAAACTTCGCCGCATTCCGAATCTTATCCAGCACGCACTTTCATGACATCTCCTCTTTCTCCGGTGCGCGCCGACTACCTCGTGATCGGCGGCGGCATTGCCGGCGCTTCGGTCGCGCACTGGCTGGCGCCGCACGGCCGCGTGATCGTGCTGGAGCGCGAAGCGCAACCGGGCTACCACTCGACGGGCCGCTCGGCCGCGCTCTTCATGGAAAGCTACGGAACGCCGCAGGTGCGCGCCCTCACGATGGCCAGCCGCGCCTTTCTGCAGCACCCGCCGGCGGGCTTTTCCGAGCACCCGCTGCTCACGCCGCGCGGCGCCATGATGGTGGCCGGCCCCGGGCAACTGCCGCTGCTCGAAGCGCACTGGGAGGTGGTGCACGCGATGTCGCCCGACGCCCTACGCCTCAGCGGCGACGAGGCACGCGCACTGGTTCCGGCGCTGCGCCCCGAACAGGTGCTCGGCGCCGTCTACGAGCCCGACGCCGCCGACATGGACGTGCACGCCATCCACCAGGGCTACCTGCGCGGCATGCGCCAGGCTGGCGGCAAGCTGGTGTGCGATGCGGACGTGACGGCCCTGCAGCGCGTGCAGGGGCTCTGGCGCGTGGAAGCGGGCGGCATCGCCTATGAAGCGCCGACGGTACTCAATGCCGCCGGCGCCTGGGTCGACACCATCGCGCGGCTGGCCGGCGTGGAGCCGATCGGCATCGAGCCGCGCCGTCGTTCCGCCTTCATCTTCGCGCCGCCCGAAAACTGGGACATCACGCGCTGGCCGATGACCTTCGGCGCCGACGAGGACTGGTACATCAAGCCCGACGCCGGCATGCTGCTGGGCTCGCCGGCCAATGCCGACCCGGTGGACCCGCAGGACGTGCAGCCCGAGGAGATGGACATCGCGCTTGCGATCCATCGCATCGAGGAGGCGACCACGCTCGCGATCCGCCGTCCCACGCGCACCTGGGCCGGCCTGCGATCCTTCGTGGCCGATGGCGACCTGGTCGGCGGCTTCGACGATGCGGCGCCCGGCTTCTTCTGGGTCGCGGCCCAGGGCGGCTACGGCATCCAGACCTCGGCCGCCATGGGCGAGACCTGCGCCGCGCTCGCGCGCGGCCTGCCGGTGCCTGCGCACGCAGCTTCCTTCGGCCTCACGGCCGAGATGCTGGGCCCGCAGCGCCTGCGCCGCACGGCCGCCTGAACCGCTTTCCTTCCACCCCTTCATCCACATCCTTCCAGGAGTCCACCATCGTGCGTGTCTTCAGCGGATCCCTCGCCACCGAAACCAACACCTTCGGGCCGATGCCCACCGGACTCGCCTCCTTCAAGGACCGCGGCTACTTTCCGGCCGGCCAGCATCCCGACCAGATGACGTTCTTCTCGGGCCCGCTGTGGGCCGCGCGCCTGCGCGGCAAGGAGCGCGGCTGGGACCTGGTCGAGGGCATGGTCGCCGGCGCCCAGCCCAGCGGCACCACCACGCGCCATGCCTACGAGACCCTGCGCGACGAGCTGCTGGCCGACCTGCGCGCGGCCCTGCCGGTCGACATGGTGGTGCTCGGCCTGCATGGCGCGATGGTGGCCGACGGCTACGACGACTGCGAGGGCGACCTGCTGCAGCGCGTGCGCGCGATCGTCGGCCCCGACGTCGTGGTCGGCGCCGAACTCGACCCGCACAGCCACCTGACGACCGAGATGGTGACCAACGCCGACCTGCTGATCGCCTTCAAGGAGTACCCGCACACCGACGTGCTGGAGCGCGCCATCGAACTGGTCGACCTGTGCGCCGCGATGGTCGAGGGCAAGGTGAAGCCGGTGGCCGCGGTCGTGGATTGCGAGATGATCGTCACCGTCCACACCTCGCGCGAGCCGGCGCGCAGCTTCGTCGACCGCCTCCAGGCGCTCGAAGGCAAGGACGGCGTGCTCTCGATCTCCATCGTGCACGGCTTCTCCTGGGGTGACGTGGCCGAGATGGGCACCAAGGTGCTGGTCTACACCGACGGCGATCGCGCCAGGGCCGATGCGCTGGCGCGGCAGCTCGCCGACGAGCTGATCGGGATGCGCGACGGCCTCACGGTGCGCTACCCCGACATCGACACGGCGCTCGACGAGGCGCTGGCCTTCGACGGCGCACCGGTGGTGCTGGCCGACGGCGCCGACAACCCCGGCGGCGGCGCGGCCAGCGACTCGACCTTCATCCTGCGCCGCATGATCGAGCGCGGCACAACCAACGCGGCCATCGGCCCGATGTGGGACCCGATCGCGGTCCGCATCGCCTTCGACGCCGGCGTCGGCGCCAGGCTGGCGATGCGCATCGGCGGCAAGATCAGCCCGCTGTCGGGCGACCCGCTCGATCTGGAGTGCACGGTCAAGGCGCTCCAGCACGACCTGGTGATGACGGGCCTGTCGAACACGCCCACCCCGATGGGCGACAGCGCGCTGATCGAGGCCAACGGCATCGAGATCGTGCTGATCACGCTGCGCAACCAGGCGATGGGCACCGACCTGTTCACCCAGCTCGGCTGCGACCTGGCGGCGAAGAAGATCATCGTGGTGAAGTCCTCGCAGCACTTCTACGCCTCGTTCTCCAAGGTCGCCAAGCACGTGATCTACGCCGGCGCGCCCGGCGCCGTGACGCTCGACCTGTCGACCCTGCCCTACCGCAAGGCGCGGCGTCCCAAATGGCCGCTGGACGCCACGGCCGCCTGAGCCTTCGCCCCACTTTTTCCTTCCGCCACTTCACCGGAGATCCGAAGATGAAACGACGCACGCTCGCCGCCTTCGCCGCCCTGAGCGCCTTGGCCCTCAGCACCGCCAGCCTGCCCGTGCTGGCTCAGACCAAGACGCTGCGCGTGGTCGCGCATGCCGACGTGAAGATCCTGGACCCGACCTTCACCACCGCCTACATCTCGCGCAACTTCGGCCACATGGTCTACGACACCCTGTTCGCGCAGGACTCGACCGGCGCACCCAAGCCGCAGATGGTGGAGAAGTACACCAGCTCGAAGGACGGCAAGCAGTGGAGCTTCACGCTCCGGCCGGGCCTCAAGTTCTCCGACGGCAGCCCCGTGACCTCGGCCGACGCCGTCGCCTCGATGCAGCGCTGGAGTTTGCGCGACAGCCTTGGCCGCGCCATGGGCACCGCAGGCGCCGAATGGAAGGCGGTCGACGCGCGCAGCTTCACACTGTCGCTCAACGAGCCCTTCGGCATGGTGCTCGACGCGCTGGCCAAGCCCTCGGGCTTCCCGCCGGTGATCCTGCCCGAGCGGCTGGCGAAGATGCCGACCACCTCGCCCCTGACCGAGGTGCTGGGCTCGGGCCCCTTCATCTTCAAGCGCGACGAATGGGTGCCGGGCAACAAGGCGGTGTTCGTGCGCAATCCCGACTACGTGGCGCGCAGCGAGCCGCCGGACGGCTTGTCGGGCAGCAAGAAGAGCCACTTCGACCGCGTCGAGTGGCTCTACTTGCCGGACGCCAACAGCGCCATCGCGGCGCTCAAGCGCGGCGAGGTCGACCTGGTCGAACAGGTACCACCGGACTACATCGCGCCGCTGCGCACCGACAGCAACATCAAGGTCGGCGCGGGCGGTTCCTACCAGGGCTTCCTGGTGCTGAACCACCTGCATCCGCCCTTCAACAACCCGAAGGTGCGGCAGGCCTTCCTGCAGGCCGTGAGCCAGGAGCGCTTCACCGCCGCCATGGGCTACCCGCTGGACATGCGCGTGACCCATTGCCCGACCTATTTCATCTGCGGCGGCGCCAACGAGACCTCGGCCGGCGCGGATCCCTACCGCCGGGCCGACGTCGCCAAGGCCAAGCAGATGCTCGCGTCCTCGGGCTACAAGGGCGAGAAGGTGGTGCTGCTGGTGCCGAGCGACGTCACCTATCTCAACGCCGAAGCGCTGATGGCCGCGCAGACCCTGCGCAGCATCGGCATGAACGTCGACCTGCAGAACATGGACTGGGCTTCGATCGGCGCGCGCCGCGCCAAGCGCGATGCACCCGAGGCCGGCGGCTGGAACATGTACGTCACGGTGGCCGGCGAGTTCGACGTCAACTCGCCGATCGCCAACGCCTACCTGGGCGCGGCCTGCGGCAACACCCTGCCAGGCTGGCCCTGCGACAAGGCGCTGGACGAGCTGCGCAGCGCCTGGATCCGCGAGACCGCGCCGGCCAAGCGCCGCGAACTGCTCGACGCGTTCCAGAAGCGCGCCTACGAGACCGTGCCCTACGTGAGCGCCGGCCAGTACTCGGCCGCCTTCGCGGCGCGCGCCAGCCTGAAGGGCGTGGACAAGCTGTGGGCCGGCTTGCCGACGGTCTGGATGCTCGACAAGTAGGCCGAGGCAAGGACGCACGCATCCATGGGCTACATCCTCCGACGCCTCGTTTCCACCTTCCCCGTCATGGCGGTGGTGGCCGTGGTGGTGTTCCTGCTGATCCATCTCTCGCCGGGCGACCCGGCGGCGCTGATCGCGGGCGACCTCGCCACCGAGGAAGACATCACCAAACTGCGCACCGCGCTGGGCCTCGACCTGCCGCTCTGGCAGCAGTTCATGCTCTGGCTGGCCAAGCTCGCCACCGGCGACCTCGGCACCTCGATCTTCACGCAGGTCCCTGTGGCGCAGCTGCTGGCGCAGCGGCTGGAGCCGACGCTGTCGATCGCGGTCCTCACCATGGCGATCACGCTGGTGGTCTCGGTGCCGCTGGGCACGCTCGCGGCGCACCGCGCGGGCAGCTGGATCGACCGCCTGGTGATGATGTTCGCGGTGCTGGCCTTCTCGGTGCCGGTGTTCCTGGTCGGCTACCTGCTGATCTACAGCTTCGCGATCCAGTTGCCGTGGTTTCCGGTGCAGGGCTATGTGCGCTTCGCTGAAGACCCGGCCGGCTGGCTGCGCTCGCTGGTGCTGCCCTGCGTGAACCTGGCCCTGGTCTACATCGCGCTGGTCACGCGCATGACGCGCGCCACCGTGCTCGAGGTGCTGCACGAGGACTACATCCGCACCGCGCGTGCCAAGGGCCTGGGCGTGCTGCCGGTGCTGGGCCATGCCTTGCGCAATGCCGCGATCCCGATCGCCACCACGGTCGGCGTCGGCATCGCGCTCCTGATCGGCGGCGTGGTCGTGACCGAGACGGTGTTCGCCATTCCCGGTGTCGGCCGCCTGGTGATCGATTCGGTGCAGCGCCACGACTATCCGGTGATCCAGAGCGTGCTGCTGATCTCGGCCGGAGTCTACGTGCTGATCAACCTTCTGATCGATCTGAGCTATCGGCTGTTCGACCCCCGTATCCAGTACTGAGCCTCACTTTCCTCGCCATGTCCACCACACTTCCCTTGCGCGAAGCGCCGCCCGCCGACGACGCGCCCGTTGCGCCCAAACGCTGGCGCTGGGCGCGCAAGCACCCGACGTTGATCCTCGGCGCGCTGCTGCTGATCGCGGTGGCCGCGCTCTCCATCGCCGCCCCCTGGATCGCCACCCACGATCCGCAGGACATCGATCCGCTGGCGCGCATGCAGACCGCCTCGGCCGAACACTGGTTCGGCACCGACGCGCTCGGGCGCGACGTGTTCAGCCGCGCCGTCTGGGGCGGCCGCGTGTCGATGGTCGTCGGCCTGTCGGTGGCCTTGCTGGCGACCGTGCTCGGCGTGGTGCTCGGCCTGGTGGCTGGCTTCGTGCGCTGGGCCGACACCATCGTCATGCGCGTGATGGACGGGCTGATGGCGATCCCCGGCATCCTGCTCGCCATCGCGCTGATGGCCGTCACGCAGGCCAGCCTGACCACCGTCATCGTCGCCATCACCATCCCCGAAGTGCCGCGCGTCGCGCGGCTGGTGCGCTCGCTGGCCCTCACCCTGCGCGAGCAGCTCTACGTCGAGGCGGCGCACGCGGTCGGCACCCGGCTGCCGCTGATCCTGGTGCGCCACGTTCTGCCCAACATCGTGGCGCCGCTGATCGTGCAGGCCACCTTCGTGGCCGCGGCCGCGGTGCTGACCGAGGCGGTGCTGTCCTTCCTCGGCGTCGGCGTGCCGGCGCAGATGCCGAGCTGGGGCAACATGATGGCCGAGGGCCGCAACTTCGTGGCCGTGGCCTTCCACATCATCCTGTACCCCGGCCTGCTGCTGGCCGCGACGGTGCTGGCCATCAACCTGCTGGGCGACGGCCTGCGCGATGCGCTCGATCCGCGCCTGGCACGGCAACTGTGAGCAACGCACGATGAAAATGTCACGCGATTCCATTGCTGCCGGCGAGCCCGTGCTCGAAGTCGACGACTTGCGCACCCACTTCGACACGCTGGCCGGCACCGTGCGCTCGGTCGACGGCGTTTCCTTCACCGTGCGCGCCGGCCAGACCCTGGGCGTGGTCGGCGAATCGGGTTGCGGCAAGAGCGTCACCGCGCTGTCGGTGCTGCGGCTGGTGCCGACGCCGCCGGCCCGCGTGCGTGGCGCCGTGCGCCTGCGGGGCACCGACCTCCTGCAACTCAGCGAGCGCGAGATGCGGCAGATCCGCGGCAACCGCATCTCGATGATCTTCCAGGAGCCGATGACCTCGCTGAACCCGGTGCTCACCGTCGGCCGCCAGATCGCCGAGACGGTGCAGTTGCACCAGAAGGCCGGCCGCGGCGAGGCCCTGAAGCGCGCGGTGGAGATGCTGCGCGTGGTGCAGATCCCCGAACCCGAGCGGCGCGTGAACGAGTACCCGCACCAGCTTTCGGGCGGCATGCGCCAGCGCGTGATGATCGCGCTGGCCCTGGCCTGCAACCCCGAGGTGCTGATCGCCGACGAGCCCACCACCGCGCTCGACGTGACGATCCAGGCCCAGATCCTGGACCTCATCAAGCGCCTGCAGAAGGAGCTGGGCATGGGCGTGGTGATGATCACCCACGACCTCGGCGTCGTGGCCGAGAGCTGCGACCGCGTGATCGTGATGTATGCCGGCCGCAAGGTCGAGGAGGCGAACGTGCTCGATCTTTTCGACCGGCCGCTGCATCCCTACACCCGCGCGCTGATGGCCTCGATGCCCTCGATGAACAGCAGCGGCACACGCCTCGCCGAAATCGCGGGCCTGGTGCCCGCGCCGCACGAGCTGGGCCGCGGCTGCGCCTTCGCGGCGCGCTGCCCGCATGCCAACGGGCGCTGCACGGCCGAGATGCCCTCGCTCGTCGAGCAGGGCCAGGACCACTGGGCCGCCTGCTTCGCGGTCGAGGAAGGCCGCGTCGAGTGGGCGCAGGAGGTGACCGCATGAACGCTCCCACTTTGCTCAAGGTCGAGAAGCTCACCAAGCACTACGTTTCGCCGCAGCGCTGGCTGGCCAGGCCCAAGCCGCCGGTCCAGGCGGTAGACGGCGTCTCCTTCACGGTGGCGCGCGGCGAGACGCTCGCGCTGGTCGGCGAATCGGGATGCGGCAAGACCACCACCGCGAAGTCGGTGATGCGGCTGGTCGAACCCACCTCCGGCTCGGTGCAGCTCGACGGCGAGGAACTGACCGTCCTGTCGGCCCACGAGATGCGGCGGCGCCGGCGCGATCTGCAGATCATTTTTCAGGACCCCTACGCCTCGCTGAACCCGCGCCTTTCGGCCGGCGACATCGTGGCCGAGCCGCTGAAGAACTTCGGCATGGCCTCCGGCGCCGAGCGCCGCGAGCGCGTGCAATGGTTGTTCGGCAAGGTGGGCCTCCGGCCCGAGGCGGCGAAGAAGTATCCGCACGAGTTCTCGGGCGGCCAGCGCCAGCGGCTGGGCATTGCCCGGGCGCTGGCGCTCAACCCGAAGCTGATCGTCTGCGACGAGCCGGTGTCGGCGCTCGACGTCTCGGTGCAGGCCCAGGTGGTCAACCTGCTGATGGACCTGCAGGCCGAGCTGGGCATCGCCTACCTCTTCGTCGCGCATGACCTCGCGGTGGTGCGCCACATCAGCCATCGCGTGGCCGTGATGTACCTCGGCCACATCGTCGAGGTGGCCGACCGCGACACGCTGTTCTCGGCGCCGCGCCATCCCTACACCGAGATCCTGCTGTCGGCCGTGCCGGTGCCGAACCCGCGCACGCCGGCCAGGCGAATTCTTCTGCAGGGCGATCCGCCCAGTCCCGCCAACCCGCCCTCGGGCTGCCGCTTTCACACCCGCTGCCCGCTGGCGCAAGCCGTGTGCAAGGAACAAGCCCCCGCGCTGACCGAGCGCCCATCGACCTCGGCCGGCGGCCAGTGGGTGGCCTGCCATTTCCGCTAGATACGAGAGGATCCCAATGTCCAACACCCGCTCCCACTTCGACCTGCTGATCCGCGGCGGCACCGTGATCGACGGCACCAAGGCGCCGCGCTTCGATGCCGACGTCGGCATCCTCGCGGGCCGTATCGCGGCGATCGGCGATCTCGCCGGCTGCACGGCCACGCAGACGCTCGACGCCGCCGGCCGCATCGTGGCGCCCGGCTTCATCGACTCGCACACGCACGACGACCAGGCCGTGCTGTCGCATGCGCAGATGCCCTTCAAGATTTCGCAGGGCGTGACCACGGTGGTCGCAGGCAACTGCGGCATCAGTGCCGCGCCGCTGCGCGCCGGCATGGACCTGCCGATGCCGCTGAGCCTGCTCGACTCGCCGGCCGAGGGCCGCTTCACCACCTTCGCCGCCTATCTCGATGCGCTGCGCGCCACGCCGTCGTCGGTCAACGTCGCGGCAATGGTCGGCCATTCGACCTTGCGCGCCGTCACGATGTCCGACCTCGACCGGCCGGCGAACGGCGAGGAGATCGCGGCCATGCAGGCGCTGGTCGAAGAAGCGATGCAGGCGGGCGCGATCGGGCTTTCGACCGGCACCTTCTACCCACCGGCGGTCAAGGCAACGACCGAGGAGATCATCGAGGTCGGCCGCCCGCTCACGGCGCGCAAGGCGCTCTACGTGACCCACATGCGCGACGAGGCCGACCACGTGATGGAGTCGCTGGAGGAAACCTTCCACATCGGCCGCGCGCTCGGCATCCCGGTGGTGGTCTCGCACCACAAGGTGCAGGACGTGCGGAACCACGGCAAGACGAAGATCACGCTGCCCTTCATCAAGGAGGCGATGCAGCACCAGTGCATCTCGCTCGACTGCTACCCGTACACCGCCGGCTCCACCATGATCCGCACCGACCGCGGCATGATGAACGGCCGCGTGCTGATCGCCTCCAGCGTGCCGCACCCCGAGTGCGCGGGCCGCGACCTCAAGGATATCGCGGCCGAATGGGGCGTCTCGGGCGAAGAGGCCGCTGCGCGGCTGCAGCCGGGCAGCGCGATCTATTTCATGATGGACGAGGACGATGTGCAGCGCGTGCTGGCGTTCGACGAAACCATGATCGGCTCCGATGGCATCCCGCACGGCGACAAGCCGCATCCGCGGCTGTGGGGCACCTTCCCGCGCGTGCTCGGCCACTACAGCCGCGACGTCGGCCTGTTCCCGCTGGAGACCGCGGTCTGGAAGATGACCGGCCTCACGGCGCGCAACTTCGGCCTGCGCGAGCGCGGCACGCTTCAAACCGGCCATCACGCCGACATCGTGATCTTCGACGCCCTCACGGTGCGCGACGCCGCCAACTATGAAACACCCACCCGGCCCGCCGAAGGCATCGACGCCGTGATCGTCAACGGCGCCATTACCTGGCAGTTCGGCACGCACAGCGGTGCGCGCAACGGCCAGGTCATCACCCGCAAGAACCCCGAGGAAGCAGGCGCATGAGCGCCGCACCGGGCCACTCCCAAGCCAATTCGCGCCGCAGTGCGCAGCACGAAGGAACTCCAATGAGCATCGAACGCTACCCCACGCCCCTGCCTGTCCCGTTCTCGAAAGCGGTGCGTGCGGGCGGCTTCCTGTTTCTGTCCGGCGTGCTGGCGATGGATGCGGAGGCCAACATCATCGAAGGCGGCATCCAGCCCCAGACCCAGGCCGTGCTGGAGCGGGTGGCCCTCACGCTCGGCGAATGCGGCGCGCGCATGAGCGACGTGGTGCGCGTCACCGTGTGGCTCGCGGACCTGGGCGACTTCGCGGCCTTCAACGAGGTGTACGCCAGGCATTTCGCGGGCGCGCTGCCCACGCGCTCGACCGTGCAGGCCGAGCTCTACAAGGGCGCGCGGGTCGAAATCGAAGTGCAGGCCTGGGTGGGTTGACGGAATCGGTCGCGTGATCGGCGAGCGCGCCGCGCTCGCCCATCCTCGCGCCACGCCGTTCTTGCGAACGGCGTGGCGATGGCGACCACCAGGCACGGGCCTTTTCAGGCGGAAACAGCCTCCGGCCCGACTGGCACCTTCCGCACCCCACGCAATTCCTCCGCCAGCTTGAGCCACCTGACCCGCGCCTGTGCGAGGCTCTCCTCCTTCACATGCCCATACCCGCGGATCTTCTCCGGCAGCCGCGCCAGCGCGACTCCGGTGTCAAGCACAGCGTCCAGCCCGACCTGCTCGACACGCGCCAGCACCTCCTCGACAGCCGCGCGGTACTCCTCGATGAGCTGCCGCTCGGTCCTGCGCTCAGCCGTCCGTCCGAAGAGGTCCAGCGGCGTGCCGCGCAACCGGCGCAGCGCCGCCAGCACGCGGAAGCCATGCAGCATCCACGGACCGAAGCTCTGCTTGACCGGATGGCCGTGCACATCGCGCTTGCCCAGGATCGGCGGCGCGAGATGGAAGCGCAGCTTCGGCTTGCCTTCGAAGGCCTGCGCCAGCTGCGCCTGGAAGCGCCCGTCGGTGTAGAGCCGGGCCACTTCATACTCGTCCTTGTAGGCCATGAGCTTGAACAGATTGGCCGCGACCGCCCGGGCCAGAACATCCTTGCCGCCATGCTTCGCCTCGGCGGCCTGCACCCGCTCGACAAAATCCGCATAGCGCTTCGCGTACGCAGCGTCCTGGTAGGCGGTCAGGAACTCGACGCGGTCCGCGACCAGCGCACGCAAGGTCGTCGGCCGCGAGACCGAGACGACCTGCGCCGGCGAAGCCTCGCGCGCGACCGCGGCCAGATCGAGCGCCGCCTTGCGCCCCCAGCCGAAGGCCGCCTGGTTGGCCTTGACCGCCACGCCGTTGATCTCGATCGCCTTCAGCAGCGCGGCCGACGACAGCGGGATGCGGCCCTTCTGGAAGGCGAAGCCCAGCAGGAACAGGTTAGAGGCAATGGCGTCCCCCATCAGGCGGGTGGCCAGCGCCGTCGCGTCGATGAAGTCGGCGCCGCCCTCGACGGACTCCTCGATCAGCGCGCGCACCTGCGCGGCGGGAAAGACCCAGTCGGCATCCTGCGCGAAATGGCCGGTCGGCTGTTCGAAGGTGTTGATCAGCGCATAGGTGCGGCCGGGCCGCATCTTCGAGATGGCGTCGGGCGCACCCGCGGTGAGCATGTCGCAGCCCAGCACGAGGTCGGCCTCGCCGGTCGGGATGCGCTGCGCCTTGAGCTGCGCGTTGTCGCGCGCGATGCGCACATGCGAGGTCACCGAGCCGTTCTTCTGCGACATGCCGGTCATGTCGAGCACGCTCACGCCCTTGCCCTCGAGGTGCGCCGCCATGCCGATCAGCGCGCCGATGGTGATCACGCCCGTGCCGCCGATGCCGGTGATCAGGATGTTGTGGATGCTTTCCAGCGACGCGCCCGCGGGCTCGGGCAGCGCCGCTGCGGTTTCAGCCTTCGCCGCCACCGGCTTGCTCTTGCGCGGCGCGACGCCCTCGACGCTCACGAAGCTCGGGCAGAAGCCCTTGACGCATGAATAGTCGGCATTGCACGAGCTCTGGTCGACGCGGCGCTTGAGGCCGAGCTCGGTCGGCTGGGGCAGCAGCGAGGTGCAGTTGGACTGCTCGCCGCAGTCGCCGCAGCCCTCGCACACCGCCTCGTTGATGAAGACGCGCTCGGCGATCTGCGGGAACTCGCCCTTCTTGCGGCGCCGCCGCTTCTCGGCCGCGCACACCTGGTCGTAGATCAGGACCGACACGCCCGCGTAGTCGCGCAGCATGCGCTGCACGTCGTCCATCGCGTCCCGGTGGTGGACCGTGAGCGACAGGCCCTCGCTGTCGGCCGGCAGCTTCGAGCGGTCGGCCCATCGGCCCGGGTCCTCGGCCACCAGCGCGATGCGCCGAACGCCTTCGGCCGCCACCTGCTGCGCGATGCGCGGCACGCTGATCGGCCCGTCGACCGGCTGGCCGCCGGTCATGGCGACGGCGTCGTTGTAGAGGATCTTGTAGGTGATGGGGATGCCGGCCGCCACCGCCGCGCGGATCGCCATCGACCCCGAGTGGTAGTAGGTGCCGTCGCCGAGGTTCGCGAACACGTGCCTGCGCTTCGAGAACCAGGCCTGCCCCAGCCACGGTGCGCCCTCCCCGCCCATGTGGGTGGTGGTCTTGTTGTGCTCCGGGTAGATCGCGGTCGCCATCACGTGGCAGCCGATGCCGGCCAGCGCCAGGCTGCCTTCGGGGACCTTGGTCGAGGTGTTGTGCGGGCAGCCCGAGCAGTACCAGGCGGGCCGCGCCGGCGTGGCCACGGACTTGCCGAGCACCACGTCCTTGGCGTCGAGGATGGCCAGCCGCGTGCGGATCATGTCGCTGGTGTGGAAGCGCGCGATGCGCCCGGCGATCACGCGGGCGATCTGCGCCACCGAGAAGTCCGCCGTGGCCGGCAGCAGCCAGCGGCCGCGCGGCGAGGCCCACTCACCGGCCTCGTCGAACTTGCCGATGACGCGCGGGCGCACGTCCTCGCGCCAGTTGTAGAGGTGCTCCTTGAGCTGGTATTCGACGATCTGGCGCTTCTCCTCCACCACCAGGATCTCGTCCAGCCCGTCGGCGAATTCGCGGATCGAGTCGGGCTCCAGCGGCCAGGGCATGGCCACCTTGAACACGCGCACGCCGATGCGCGCGGCCTCGTCGGCGTCGATGCCCAGTTCCTCCAGCGCCTCGAGCACGTCGCGGTAGGACTTGCCCGAGGCGACGATGCCGAGCTTCGCGCGCGGCGAGTCGATGGTGATGCGGTTGAGCCGGTTCTCGCGCGCGTAGGCGATCGCCGCGTAGATCTTGTAGTCCTGCATCAGCGCTTCCTGCTTGCGCGCCTGCAAGCCCAGCGTGTCGGTCGACAGGCGCGCATGCACGCCGCCGGGCGGAAAGACGAAGCCCTGCGGAAGGCGCGTCTGCACCCCCATCAGGTCGGCGGAGATCGGGCCCGACGACTCGACGGTATCGGCCAGCGCCTTGAAGCCCACCGGCAGGCCCGCGAAGCGCGACATCGCGAAGCCGTGCAGGCCGAGCTCGATGTACTCCTCGACGCTCTGCGGATAGAGCATCGGGATCATCGAGGCCGCGAAGATGTGGTCGCTCTGGTTGGGCAGCGTCGATGAGTAGGCGCCGTGGTCGTCGCCGGCCACCAGCAGCACGCCGCCGTGCGGCGAGGTGCCGGCGTGGCTCATGTGCTTGAAGACGTCGCCGCAGCGGTCGACGCCCGGGCCCTTGCCGTACCACATGGCGAAGACGCCATCGACCGTGCTCTCGCCCGTCAGCTGCACCTGCTGCGTGCCCCACACGGCCGTGGCCGCGAGTTCCTCGTTGACGCCGGGCAGGAACTTGACGCCGTGGCCGTCGAGCTGGGGCTGCGCCTTCCAGAAGGCCTCGTCGATGCCGCCGAGCGGCGAACCGCGGTAGCCTGAAACGAAGCCGGCGGTGTTCAGGCCGGCCGACTGGTCGCGCCATTTCTGCACCAGCATCAGGCGCACGAGGGCCTGGATGCCGCTCAGGTAGACGCGGCCGGTGGTGGCGGTGTATTTGTCGTCCAGCGAGACGCTGGCGAGTTCGGGGGTCATCATTGTTTCTAGGATCCGGTAGGACTCTCTGGGACGTGCGCGCGGCCGCGGGTAAGCGGCGTGCGCACGGGATACCCCGGCCACCGGTAGGCGGCGAGGCATGAGGATTTTTCGAGCTGGCGCGGGCAGCGGCTTCAGTGGGGCGCGTTGTCCTCCTTCTCTTCTTCGTACCAGCGGTCCTTCGCGAGCATCACGTGGTGATGGCCGCGGCCCGACGGCATCATCGGAAAGCAGTTCTCCTGCGCCGCCACCTGCACGTCGAGAAAGAAGGGCCCGTCATACGCCAGGCATTCGGCCAGCGCGCCGGGCAGCTCGGCCGGATCGGCGACGCGGCGCGCGCCCCAGCCGAAGGCCTTGGCCAGCGCCACGAAATCCGGCAGCGCCTCGTTCCAGCTGTGGCTCAGGCGATTGCCGTGGTTCAGTTCCTGCCACTGGCGCACCATGCCCATGTAGCCGTTGTTCGACAACACCAGCTTGACCGGCGTGCGGTGCTGCGCGGCGGTCGACAGTTCCTGGATGTTCATCAGCACCGAGGCGTCGCCGCTGACGCACACCACGAGCGCGTCGGGGTGCGCGATCTGCGCGCCGATCGCGGCCGGCAGGCCGTAGCCCATCGTGCCGGCGCCGCCTGAGGTCAGCCACCGGCCCGGCCGCTCGAAGCGCAGGTACTGCGCGGCCCACATCTGGTGCTGGCCGACGTCGGTCGAGACGATCGCGTCGCGTCCTTCGATGGCCTGCTGCAGCGAGGTCATCAGTTCCTGCGGCAGGATCACGTCGGCGCGCGGCGTGTAGCCGAAGCAGCGCTGGGCGCGCCAGTGATCGATGCGCCGCCACCACGGCGCGAGGCGCTCCGGCGCGAGGCCATCGAGCTCGGGCATCGTGAGCAGCACGTCGAGGACGGCGCCGCAGTCGCCGACCATCGGCACGTCGACCTGCACGATCTTGTTGATGCTGCTCGGATCGATGTCGATGTGGATCTTGCGCGCGTGCGGGCAGAACTCGTCGAGCTTGCCGGTCACGCGGTCGTCGAAGCGGGCACCGACGCAGACCACCAGGTCGGCCTCGTGCATCGCCAGGTTGGCCTCGAGCGCGCCGTGCATGCCGAGCATGCCGAGGAAGCGCGGGTCGGACGCCGGGAAGGCGCCCAGGCCCATCAGGGTCAGCGTGCACGGCGCGTCGAGCCGCTCGACCAGCCGCGTGAAGGCGGCGCAGGCCCCGGGCCCGGCGTTGATGAGCCCGCCGCCGCCATAAAGGATCGGCCGGCGCGCCGTGGACAGCAGATCGGCGGCACGCTGCAGCATCCCGCGCGGCGGCAGCCCGAGGGTCCGGCCCTTGCGCATGGCGGCCGGCGCGGCGCGTGCGGCATTCAGCGGCGTGAGCTGAATATCCTTCGGCACATCGAGCAGCACGGGTCCGGGGCGCCCGGACGCGGCGATCTCGAGGGCGCGCCGGACCACGGCCGGGATGTCGTCGGCGCTGCGTGTCTGGTGGTTCCACTTGGTCACGGGCCGCGACATCCCGAGCGCGTCGCTTTCCTGGAAGGCGTTGGTGCCGATCACGGCGGTCGCCACCTGGCCGCTGATGCACAGCACCGGGATCGAATCGCTCATGGCGTCCAGCAGGCCGGTGATGGTGTTGCCGACGCCGGGGCCCGAAGTGACCAGCACCACGCCGACGCGCCCGGTGGTCCGGGCATAGCCCTCGGCGGCGTGGACGGCCGCCTGCTCGTGGCGAACCAGGATGTGGCGCAGGCGCGGCTCGCCGTGCAGCGCGTCGTAGAGCGGCAGCGCCGCGCCGCCCGGGTAGCCGAAGATCGTGTCGACGCCGCACTCGATCAGGGTTTCGAGCAGCGCGACCGCACCGTTGCGCATGCGCGGTGGCGATGCGGGGTTGTCCAGGGGAGACGGGAGTTGGGGGGTGGCGAGCGTTTGCATGCCAATATTCTTCCGTTTTGACTGCAAAATATGCGTCTTTATTCGGGCTCTTTTGCTCATGAACCAGAAAACCAGTCGCCAAAAGGAAGCCGGAGACGAAAAATCATCCGACAAGATCGACTTGGCGATCCTGCGCGTGCTGCGGGAGGATTCGCGCAAGACCCTGCAGGAGATCGGCGCCGCGGTCGGGCTGTCGCCGACGAGCTGCTGGACGCGGATCAAGAAGCTCGAGTCGCAGGGCGTGATCAAGCGCTACACCGTCGACCTCGACGCGCCGAGCCTGGGCTACCACGACTCGGTGATCGTCCAGCTCACGCTCGAAAGCCACACCGACGAGACGCTGTACGAATTCGGGCGCGTGCTGGCCACCATCCCGGAAATCCAGGAGGCCTACCTGGTCTCGGGCGACTACGACTACTACATCCGCATCGCCGTGCGCGACACCCGCGACTACGAGCGCCTCCTGCGCGAGAAGCTCTACAAGATCCCCGGCATCCGCCACAGCAAGTCGCACTTCGTGCTGCGCGTGCTGAAAGAGGCCAGCGTGCCGCTGGGCTGATTCCCGACAATGGCCGTCATGAGACCCGATCTGGATTCCCTGGCGCTGTTCCTGAGCGCCGTCGAAAGCGGCAGCCTGTCGAAGGCCGCGCAGGAGCATCACCTGGTGCTGTCGGCCGCCAGCCGCCGCATCGGCATGCTCGAGAGCGAGTTCGGCGTCGTGCTCTTCCATCGCAGCTCCAAGGGCGTCACGCTGACCGGCGCGGGCGAGTCGCTGGCCGTCCATGCCCGGCTGATCCTGCGCGACGTCGACCGGATGCGGGCCGATCTGTCGGACTACGCGCAAGGCGCCACGGGGCGCGTGAGGCTGCAGGCGAACGCGTCGGCGATGGGGCAGTTCCTGCCCGACGATGTCGCCAGCTTCCGCCGCAGCTATCCGGAGATCCGGGTCGACGTGGAGGAGCATCGCAGCGTCTGGATCGTGCAGGCGATCCGCGACCGGCAGGCCGACGTCGGCGTGATCACCGGCGAGACCGCGGACTCCTCGCTCAACTTCATCCCCTACCGCACCGACCGGCTGGTGGCCATCGTGCATCGCAAGCACCCGTACCGCAGCCGCGAGGTGTCCTTCGCGGAACTGCTCGACTTCGATTTCGTGGGGCTCGAAAGCGACTCGGCCATCACCCGCACCATCGAGGACGCCGCGCTGCTCGCGCGCAAGGTGCTGCGCCTGCGCGTGCGGGTCAAGAGCTTCGAGGTGGTCTGCCGGATGATCGAGGCCGGCATGGGCGTCGGCATCCTGCCCGAAGGCGCCGCGGCGACCTACCGCAAGGAAATGGGCCTGCGCTTCCTGAACCTGTCGGACGCCTGGGCCTCGCGGCGCATGTACCTGTGCACCCGGCAGGAGGCGCTGACGTTTCCGCAGCGGCGGCTGGTGGACCACCTGCTGGCGCGGAGCCTCGTCTAGGCGTTCACCGACTTGGAATCAACCCCCAGCGGCCCTCGACGACCTGCCCGGGCTCCATCCTCAGGAGATCGGTCCCTGAAAGAAGCGCGTTCGGCGGGCAGGTCATTGGCTCGATCGCGACGGCGCGTCGTCGACGCGACACGGTTTCCACCTTGTCGCCCGTGTAGACCATGAGGTACCGGAACAAGGAATCGGCCCAAAGGCTGACACGGCGCCCGCCGTCGGGACTCGCCACGAATGCGCGCGCGAGGCCGTCGGACCCTCGCACGAGGTCCGTGTAGCCGGTATCGAGCCGCATTGCACCGACTGGCCTCCCTTCGGTGAAGTCCATGTCCGACCCGGCGACCGGTTGGATCCCGATCGGCAGACCGCGGTCGTCCGCCACCAGACACAGGGTCGCCGGAATCTGCAGGACGGCGTCGTCGATGGCGGTGCCGACTGTCAGGTAGGGATGGAAACCGATTCCGAAGGGCGCGGGGACGCTGGAGGCGTTCCGGACCCGGAAGGAAACCGTCAGGCCTGTGCGGTCGAGCCGATACTCGACCTGCAGGTCGAGCCGCCACGGATACCCCGGCTGTGGATGAAGCGCGCAGGTCAACTCGACGGCATCGGCCGACTTCGATGCAGTTCGCCATGGGAGCCATCGCACCAGCCCGTGGATCGCGTTCTGCAGTTCGGGCTCGTCGAGCGCCGCCTGGCCGTCCCGACCCTCGAACCGGTATTTCCCGCCGTCGAGGCGGTTCGGCCAGGGAGCCAGCACCTGCCCGCGGCCGTCAGGCGACCACTCGTCCACCCCGATCCCATCGATGACGTCCACGTCGTCCACCGAGTAGTGGCGCAGGGTCGCGCCCACTTCGGTCACGACAGCCCGGTGCGAGCCGTGACGGATCTCGTGTTGCACGCCCGACGGCGGTGAATCCGCACGGATCGAATTCATCGGTCCAGGGCGGTTGATCCGCGCGCACCTGCAGCCTCCGTGAGGGCCACGGCGCTGGCGATGAGCGTCAGGTGAGTGAACGCCTGGGGAAAGTTGCCGATCAGCCGCTGGTGCTCATGGTCGTACTCCTCGGAGAAGAGTCCGAGATCGTTTCGAAGAGAGAGCAAGCGGTCGAAAAGCGCCTGGGCCTCCTCGAGTCTCCCGAGCATGGCCAGGTCGTTGACCAGCCAGAAGCTGCACGCGAGGAAGGCGCCCTCCCCCGGCGGCAATCCGTCGGCCGCGTCCTTGTCCGGGATGTACCGCATCACGAACCCGTCGCGCATGAGTTCCCGTTGGATGGCTTCCACCGTGCCCGCCACGCGCGGGTCGGTCGCCGGCAGGAATCCGACCTGCGGGATCAGCAGCAGGGCCGCATCGAGCTGCGTCGATCCGTAGTACTGGGTGAACGTGTTCCGCTCGGCGTCGTAGCCCTCGCCGCACACCTCCTCGTGGATGTCGTCCCGCATCCGAAGCAACGCCTCCGGCACTCCCTCATGGCCCGACTCTTCCATCATCTTCACGACGCGGTCGGCGGCGACCCAGGCCATCACCTTCGAGTGAACGAATTGACGCCGAGGTCCTCGAACCTCCCAAATGCCGTCGTCAGGCTCGCGCCAATGATGTTCGAGCCACTGGACGAAACCTTGCATGGGATTCAGCGCATCGGCGACCGGCGTCATGCCGAGCCGCCGTGCACGGTAGATCGCGTCGGCCAACTCGCCATACACGTCAAGCTGCAACTGCCCGGAGGCAGCGTTCCCGACCCGCACAGGGGCGGACCTTTCGTAGCCCGGCAGCCAGCCGAGTTCGTACTCGTCGAGGCGGCGCTCCCCTCCGATCCCGTACATGATCTGCAGATCTTCGGGGTCGCCTGCGACGGCGCGGATCACCCAATCGCGCCATTGGGTCACCTCCTCCACGTAGCCCGCAGCCATGAGCGCGTCGAGCGCGAGCGCCGCGTCCCGGATCCAGCAGAACCGGTAGTCCCAGTTCCGCACGCCGCCGAGGAACTCGGGGAGGGACGTGGTGGCGGCGGCCACCAGCCCGCCAGTGGAAGCGTGGGTCAGGGCCTTGAGCGTGATGAGGGAGCGTTCGACCTCGTCCTTCCACGCACCCTGGTAGGTCGAGCGACCCGACCAGGCGCGCCACCAGGCGTCGGTCTGGGCCACGGCGTCGACGGCATCGATCGGCGGCGGCGCGTCTTCCCAGGAGAGGTGCCACGTGAGAACGAAGCAGGCGCGCTCGCCGGCGCGCACCGAGAACTCGGCTTCCATCCGACGCTCCCGTGTCGTGATCGGCACGTCGGCGCGCAACTCCACCGCTTCGGGTCCCGAACCGGCGCTCACCGCCTGATCCTTGGCGCTGATCCACGGCGCGGTCTTGCCGTAGTCGAACCGGGGGGTGAGCCGAACGGACATCGGTACGGTGCCGCGCAAGCCCTCCACGACACGGACGATCCGCGGATGCGATGCGCGCAGGGCCATGCAGTCGGTGACCCGAACCAGGCCGTCGGCCGTCTCGAATTCGGTTTCGAGGACGAGCGTCGAGGGCCGATACCGTCGCGTCGTGGCTGTGACGTCTCCGGCCGGGGCGATGCGCCATCGACCGTTTTCCTCCGTGCCGAGCAGATTCGCGAAACACGCGGAAGAGTCGAAGCGCGGCAGGCAGAGCCAGTCAATCGAACCATCGATGCCGACCAGTGCAGCAGTGTGCATGTCGCCGATCAGTCCGTAGTCCTCGATGCGAAGGGCCATTCGACCTCCGGTAGAGCAGACGTCGCCGCGGCAGAGTCAGCTTGAAGCTGCCACGGCATTGCCTTGTCATTCTAGACCGCTGCACGGAGACCTCGTGGCGCATTTCGGGGGCGGAAAAATTGACGGGCGCGCTTCCAGCACCTAATCTGAATCCTCGCCCGTCCAGGGCAAGTCCTCGTCCAGGACCGGCACGACGACCGAGACACCTCATGCGAAGCGACGATCACTACGATTTCATCATCATCGGCAGCGGGGCCGGTGGCGGCACGCTCGCCCTCAAGCTGGCGCCTTCCGGCAAGCGCATCCTCATCCTCGAACGCGGCGACTATCTGCCGCGCGAAAAGCAGAATTGGGATCCGACCGAAGTCTTCGTGAAGAACCGTTACGTGTCGAAGGACGTGTGGTACGACTCGGACGGCAAGCCGTTCCAGCCGGGTGTCCACTACTTCGTCGGCGGCGCGACCAAGATGTTCGGCGCTGCGATGTTCCGGTTGCGCGAGCGGGATTTCACTGCGCATCGCACAGCCGACGGCTCGACGCCCGATTGGCCGATCCGGTACGAGGAGCTCGAACCGTACTACACGCAGGCAGAAAAGCTCTACCACGTGCACGGCCAGCGCGGCGACGACCCCACCGATCCACCGGCCAGCGCACCCTATGCGTTTCCACCCGTGAGCCACGAGCCGCGCGTCGAGGAGATCGCCGAAGGCTTGAAGCGCGCGGGTTATCGGCCGGCGTACGCGCCGACGGGCATCATGCTCGACGAGGCGGACCGTCCCCACAGCCGGTGCATACGCTGCAATTCCTGCGACGGCTATCCCTGCCTCGTCCACGCCAAGGCGGACGCCGAAGTCATCGCCGTCGAGCCTGCGTTGCAGTATCCAAATGTGACGCTGGAGAGAAACGCCCATGTCCAGCGGCTCGAAACCGACGCCGGCGGACGCACGGTCACCAACGTGGTCGTGCAGCGCAACGGCCGGCGCGAGACGTACACCGGCAGCATCGTCATCGTGTCCTGCGGCGCAGCCAATTCCGCGCGGCTGCTTCTGATGTCGGCGAGCGAAAAACACCCGCACGGCCTGGCCAATGGTTCGGACATGGTGGGTCGCCATTACATGTTTCACAACGCCGTCGCGCTGGTCGCCCTTTCCCGGCGCGAGAACCCGACCCAGTTCCAGAAGACGCTCACGATCAACGATTTCTATCTTGGCGCGCCGGACTACGAATTTCCGCTCGGCAACATCCAGATGCTCGGCAAATCCCAGGGACCGATGTTCAAGGAGGATGCGCCGGAGTTCGCGCCCGGCTTCACGTTGGATCAGATGGCGAGGCACGCGGTGGATTTCTGGCTCACGAGCGAAGACTTGCCGCTTCCTCAGAATCGTGTCACCGTGAATTCCAGCGGAGAGATCCAACTCCACTACGAGTTCACGAACGTGGAGCCGATCAATCGCCTGCGAAGGAAATTGCAGGCCATGCTCGCGCACATGGACATGCATCCGCACCTCATCCCGAACACTCTCTACATGGGAAAGCACATTCCCATCGCCGGCGTCGCCCACCAGGCCGGCACCTGCCGCTTCGGCGCCGACCCGAGAGCCTCCGTACTTGACATCCACTGCAAGGCGCACGAACTCGACAACCTGTACGTCGTCGACACGAGCTTTTTCCCGAGCATCGGGGCGGTGAATCCGTCGTTGACCGCCATCGCGAATGCGTTGCGCGTCGGCGAGCATCTGCTGCAACGCGTTCGATGACCAACCACCCGATCGCTCGGCGCAAGGAAATCGCCGCCGTGTATGGCGCTGGCCTGATTCAAGGCGTGGCGTTGGTCGCCTTTCCGGCCGCGAGCATCGTCTTCACGGGGGCGAACGACTACGGCCTGTCGAGCACGGAATACGGCGGCATGTTCGTGCCCCAGGCGATCACCGCCATCGGCTCGGCCCTGCTGGGCGCCGGCTTGGCTCGACGCCTCGGCGCCAAGCGCATCTACTTGATCGGACTCGCAGCGAACCTGGTGTCCATGGCGCTGCTCGTGTCGAGCCGGTTCGTGATGAGCGAGCACGCGGTCGCCTACGTGGTCCTGCTCATCGCCACCGGCTGCCTCGGCGTCGGTTTCGGCTTCACTGTGCCGACGCTCAACACGTTCGCCGCCGGGTTCTTTCCACAAAAAGCAAGCAAGGCGGTATTGGCGCTGAACGCCCTGCTTGGATCGGGGACCGCGCTGGCGCCGATCCTTGTCGCGGTGTTCGTCGGTCTGGGCATCTGGTGGGGACTCCCGGTGTTGGTCGGCGCGCTCATTCTCGGGTTGCTCTTGTTCAGTGCGCGATTGCCGCTCCGTCCGGGTGCGGGGGATGACGGCGCCGGGGCCATGAGCGGGCGGACCAGACTTCCCTTTCGGTTCTGGGTGTTCGCCGGATTCGCACTCTTGTACGGCGTCTGCGAAACGATGAACGGCAACTGGGCTTCGCTCTACATGACGAAGGAACTGGGCGCAAGCACGACGCAGGCGTCGCTCGCCCTCACCGTTTTCTGGGGGATGGTGACGGCGGGGCGCATCCTCTTTGCCGTCATCGAGAACTGGCTTCCCGAGCGCGCCGTCTTCCAGGTTCTGCCGCTGCTCGTGGCCGCCGGCTTTGTCGTCATCGCCTTCCTGCGGCCGACCCAGCCGCTCTTCGGCATACCCGCCTTTGCCTTGGCAGGCTTCGGCTGTTCGGCGTTGCTGCCGCTGGTGATCAGCTTCGGTCAGGCCGAACTCAAGACCCTCGCCGCATCGGTGGCGGGCGGATTGATCGCGTTCTACCAGATCGGCTACGGCATCGCGGCCTTCGGCGTCGGCCCTCTCGAGTCCCGGCTGAGCTTGAGTCTGGGCACGATCTATGGCGCGACCTCCGGCGTCGCGCTGGCGCTCGCCGTGTTCGCCGTGCTCATCGCCCGCCGTCCAGCCCGACCCGTCACGGAAGCGCCAAGCGCGCGGATCCTGAAGCGCGACCCGGATGTCAACCCTCACCACTCAAGGAGACGATCATGAACCTGAAAGGCAAAGTCGCCATCGTCACCGGCGGCAACAGCGGCATCGGTCTTGCCATCGTGCTGGAGCTCGCCAGGCAGGGGGCCAACATCGTCATCGACTACGTCGCGCATCCCGAAGCGGCCGAGGCGCTGGAGCAACAAGTCAGCGCGTTGGGAGACCAGGCGATCGGGGTACAGGCCGACGTGAGTCGAGTCGCCGACCTGCAAAGGCTGATCACCGCCGCCGTCGAGGGCTTCGGCCGCGTCGACGTCATGGTCAACAACGCCGGGATCGAGACACGCACATCCGTGCTCGACACGTCCGAGGCGGATTACGACAAGGTGCTCGCCATCAATCTCAAGAGTGCGTTCTTCGGCACCCAGGTCGCCGCGCAGCAGATGATCAAGCAAGGCGGCGGCGGGCGCATCATCAACGTCAGCTCCGTGCATGAGGACTGGCCGATGCCGGGCAATGCCGCCTACTGCCTGTCGAAGGGCGGAATCCGCATGCTCACGCGCACGGCGGGCGTCGAGTTGGCGCCGCACAACATCCTCGTCGTCGGCGTCGGTCCTGGCGCGGTGGCCACGCCGATCAACCTGTCCACCATGAACGATCCGGTGCTGCTGAAGAAGCTCAACTCGGCCATTCCGCTGGGCCGCATGGCCCGCCCGGAGGAAATCGCGAGCGTCGTGGCGTTCCTCGCGAGCGATGGCGCGAGCTACCTGACGGCCACCACGATCTTCGCTGACGGCGGCATCATGCAAAGCAGTCCTGGACTGTGAGGGGGCTCTGCTCCCGAGGGATTCCCAGGCCTCCCCCGGTGCCTGCGAGCTTTTCGCGCGTGGCCGCCGCACGCCCGATCAGCCAGCCTTCAATCAAGGCGTCTGGTCAGCCTTGACGCCGCGCAGCCTGTCCACCAGTGCAGTGGCGTCTCGAGGCACGACGTTCGATCGCCAGGCCACATGCTGGTCGTCGCGGCATAGCACCAGCTTGTGTTTGTACGCCTCCGGCACCTTCTCCCCTCCAAGGTCCAGGACCCGGAGCGGAACCTGGCGTGAAGCTGCAGCAGCCCGCAAGGCTTCGATGTCGACAGTGGCGTCGAAGCGCATGAGCGTACACCCCGCGCCGAACGCGTCATAGAGCGATCTGCCGTCGGACAACCAGAAGTGAGGCGCGCGGCGGCGCAAGCAGGTGTCATGCTCGACGTCGCGAACGAAGTCACGTTCTTCTCGACGGCCTTGTGGATGACTCAGGCTGGCGCCGGCGCCTCGATCATGCCGACAGCGTACGCGCGCGCCTCGCGGCACAAGGACCTCGTGGTGAGAAGTCTCCACGAACCGGTGATCTCCAGAGACATCTCCCTGGTCACCAAGCGCGGTCGGTCGCTGTCACCGGCGGCGGAAGCTCTCGCCGTCGTCATTCGATCGGAGCTGGGCGGAGCCTGAACGGATGGGCCGTCGCGCTGCGAGAAGCCGGCCGCCCCACCGCGTACGCGCGTTTACCACACGCGCCCCGTCGACCAAGAAATGTGAATTTCGACCATTTCCTGGGCTGGGGGCATTGTTTGCTGCCCGCCCGGGCCCGACCTAGCATGCACGCGCCGGTGTCCATGCCGGGTTCAAAAAAACCAAGAAGGAGTCAACGATGCCCCGTTTCCCTGTCGCGGCCGTCAGCGCTGCCGCATCCCTTGTCGCCAGCCTGGCTTGGGCCCAACCTTCCACCATTCCCAACGGACCGAACGGCGAGAACGAGAGTCTTGCCTCGTTGCGCACCTACGACCAGTTGGTCAAGGCGCTGGAAAGCTCGGTCCACACCTCCAAAGGCGCCGCCACCCTGCACTACGCGCCCTGGACCAGCAACACCGGCCGCAAGGTTCCCTACGTGGTGGTCGGCAACGGCCCGACGGCGGCGATGATCATCGCCCAGCAGCATGGCGACGAGATGGAAACCAGCGACTCGGCCGCCAACCTGGTGCGCACGCTGGCCAACAACTCGAAGGAATCGCAGGTCATCCGCAACTCGCTCACCGTGATCGTGGTGCCGCGCGTCAACGTCGACGGCTTCGACGGCGAGAAGCCCAATGGCACGCCGCTGACCGACGCCTCCGGCAACACCGTGCCCTGGCGCCAGAACCACGACCCGCGCTTCACCGTCAACCCGCTGCCCGCCTACTACCAGCGCGGCCGCGGCTATGACATCAACCGCTACCACGCCTTCCGGCCCGAGTGCCCGCTGGACAATCCCAACTACCCGAACATTTCGACGGCCGCCGGTGTTTCCACCTGCGAGACACAGGACATCGACAGCACCGCGCCCACCTACGACCTCTCGAAGGGCAACCCGGTGCCGGAAGCCAAGAACATCCGCTGGATCAACGACCGATACAAGCCGGTGGTGGCGCTGGACATGCACCATCAGGGCACCCGCGTGCATGACGGCAAGATGGTGACCGCCTCCACCCTCTACCCCACCGCGCTGCAGACCGCGCAGTGGCTGCAGGCGGTGGACCCGAATGCGCTGGCACGCTTCACCGCCGGCCAGACGATGGCCAAGCGCGTGGTGGTGCTGATCGCGCAGAAGCTGGCGCAGTACCCCTACGCCAATCTGAGCCGCTACCCCGGCGGGACCGAGCCCGGCATCTCGCGCAACGCCTATGGCCTGCTGGGCTCCGGCTCGGTGCTTCTCGAACTGCGAGGCGGCATCGGCACCAAGTCGGGCGGCTACATCCAGAAGATCGGCTACCACGCCGCGTCGGCCATCCTCGAAGAACTGGCCAAGGACCCGACCCTGGGCAGCTTCGACCCCAACCAGGCCGACGTGCTGGTAGTGCCCGCCAACGGCGTGCCGCCGAGCACCGGCAACGGCGGCGAAGCCCAAGAGGACGATCCCGACCACCTGGGCAACTGACGGCGGCACTTGCGGCGCGCTGCCAGGCCCTTGGCGCGCGCTATCCGTTTCCGTTCGGTCACCAGCTCTATTGCCCGTGCGCGGCATGAAGCTCCCTCCAGTCGGGCCGAGGCCCCTTGGGGAAATCGCCCTCGTCCGTCGCGATCCAGACGATCTCGGCGGTCTCGAGCACCTGACACGGACGGACGTCAGCTTCGGCCCGAGCTTCACGAGCTCATGGTGGAGCTGGCCGGCAGGCACCGCGTGCTCGAAGTGCAGGCCCTTGCCGCGCGGCAACCTCGACGGCGGTCGGTACCGTTGCCTGGACAGATCGCCTTTGCCGTTCGCCTTCCTCGCATGCGCCTGGCCCCACAAGACCCACAAGAAGGAGTGCGACATGAGGAGACCAACGCCTGGCTGCCTTGCAGCCGCGGCAGCCCACGCGAGCCGCGACGCAGCCACCTCGGCAACAGGCCGTTCGCGCAGAACGATGTCGATCCTTCGATGGGCTTCGGCGGCACTCCTCGCCTTGACGGCGCTGGGCCCTGCGTGTGCCCATGAGGCATCTCTTTCCGCAGCTTCGGATCAGCAGGCGATCAAGGCAGCCAGGGAGAGCGATGGGGCGGCCATCTACAGCCCGTTCTCGGCGGGAGCGGAGCGCAGGATCTCATCGCCGAAGCACGCGCCGATCGAAGGACAAAGTCCCGACATGACGATGACGCTGCTGGCGGGGCTGGCAGGCGGCGCAGCCCTCGTCTGGCTCCTGCGCCAATAGCGGTGCGCCTGCTCGGCGAGCCGCCCGGGCACTGCCCTCGATGTCAGTGAAAATGAAACCAAGGACTTGAATCCGAGCATGGGCCGCATGGTGCGCTTGATCGCGCGGCGGCCCTTGAACAGTTCCGTCCATGCGATCAAGCCGATGTTCCTCCTGGCCTTGCCCGCCGGCGTGCTGACCGACACGATGGATCGGCGGCGCCTCATCCTGATCTCGCTTGGCGTCCACGATGGCATCGGCATATGCCTGTGTGCGCGTCGGCTGAACCAGGGCCGGTTCCTCTGGGCCAACGCGAGCCTGAGCTTACGACCCCAGGATGCGACTACGACTTGGTCTCTGCCATGAGAACAAGGAAGCAGCCGAGTTGCAAGTCAAGGCCCTGCTCTCCTTCATCAAGGAGCTGACCCAAGAGGTGAGTGTTCCCCAAAGACCTTCAGAGGCCTTGGGGCATGCATCGATGGGGATACATTTGCAAACACAAGTGCACCACATCGAGGATCACCGTGACTTTCCTGGACAACTTGCGCAGCAACGGGCTGTACCTTCTCAACCTGCTCGTGATGGGTTTGGGAATCGCATGCCTGTTCGCTGCCGACCTCTGCATCGCTGCGAGCGATAAGCTCGACGAATGGGAATAGTCCCCTCCCCGATCAAGCAACAAGGCCACCTTCGGGTGGCCTTGTTCAATTCCGAACCCAAGTCGCGAGCAAGCCTTCGAGTCATTTCGTGAGGCATGTCCGTGTCGGTGTTGCCTTGCACAATGAGCACTTCTTTCAATTTGTGGATGCCATAATCATGAAACGGGATCCGAATCGCGACGTTTCAGAGTGAAGCCCCGGCTGCGACGTGGCCGCGTAGTGCCGCGCAGTGGTCGTGGATGTGAAGGGCGTCTGGTAGTTTTGCCCGTGATCGCGCCACGGCCAACATGCCCGAGGGCACTGCCCGATCTGAACAACGAGCACACATGCCGACCCCAAGCAAGCCATGAGATCTTCCACGGAAATTGCAGATGAAATCCTGCGGCGCATCCAGTCGGGTCGCTATCTGGCGGGAGATCCCCTGAGCCAGTACGAGCTGGCTGACGAGTTCAAGACCAGTCGCACGCCGATCCGCGAAGCCTTGCGCTTCCTGGAGGCCCGCCGTGCGATCGAGCTGACGAGCACCGGTCGCGCCATCGTGACCGTGCCGTCCGCGAAAGCGGTGCGCGAGGCGTTCCAGATTCGTGCCGAACTGGAAGGCTTGGCGGCCAAGCTGGCAGTCGACTGGGTGGAAGATGCGGACCTTGCCTTGCTGGCGCAACACCAGACCGACTACGCGCGCACGCTGAGGTCACGGGTGCGAGGCGCGGAAGGCGTGGAATGGCTGCAACACAACCGGGATTTCCATGACCTGATCACGGTGGCGAGCCACAACGACCGGCTGCGCGAACTGATCACCGAACTGCAGGGCGGCACCACTTCAAGTGCATTGAGCTTCGCCTCGAAGATGCCACCCCGTTTAATGGAGGAAAACATCCAGCAGCACGAGGACATCATCCAGGCGCTGGCTGCGCGCAACGGAGCTGCCGCACGTGAAGCGATGGTCGAGCATGTCTCGCGAACGATGCACCTGGTGCTCGACTGGATGTCGGCGCGCTGAGCGTCGGGCGCAGACTCCATGGATTTCAGACAGCTGCGGCAGTTCGTCGTGCTGGCCACCGAGCTGAACTACCGGAAGGCGGCCGAGCGGCTGAACATGACGCAGCCGCCCTTGAGCATTGCCATCAAGCGGCTGGAGGCCGACCTTGGCGTCCAGCTGTTCGAGCGCGATCGCCTCGGCGTGCGGCTGACCATGGCCGGCGGCGTCTTCCTCGGCGAAGCCCGCCACCTGCTGGACGGCGCACAAGCGGCCCTGCAGGTCACCCGGGACGCCGCGCAGGGCCGCATCGGCTCCTTGCGCGTGTGCTCGGTACCGAGCGCGGCATTGGCTCTCCTGCCGCAGTTGCTGTTTCGGTTCGCCGCGCAGTTCCCGTCCGTTCGCCTGCGCTTGAGTAGTGGCAGTTCCGTGAGCATCCTCGGCGAGCTTCAGCGCGGCGAACTCGATGCGGCGTTCCTCGTGCCTCCAGCCTCGCGGGTGCCGGGCATCGAATGGATGCCGATGCCCAGGCAATCCCTGTTGCTGGCCGTGCCGACAAGCCATCCCGTCGCGACCCGACGCACGGTGACGCTGGCCGAACTGGGCGACGAAACGCTGGTGGCACTGGCGCACTCGGACAGCCCCGGCTTTGCGGGCGAGATCATGGCGCTGTGCCAGCGTGAGGGCTTCTACCCGAAGGCGCTGCAGGAGTCCTCGCATGCACTGATCACGCTGCCACTGATTGCGGCGGGACTGGGCGTGGCCATCGTGCCGGAGGCGTTGTGCCGGATCGCGATGGACCATGTCGCCTACGTGAGACTGACGGACTCCTCCGGGCAGCCGTTGACCTACGCCATGGCTCTGGCTATCCAGACCCAGGGCGTGAACCCTGCCGTGAGATGGTTCGTCGACACGGCGCGGGAAGTGCTGGCCGAAACGCCGGGCGAAGAGCACGGGCCCAACAGCAGCGCGGTGGCGCGGCCGGACTAGCGCGCGCCCGGCTTCAGCAACGCCGCCCACTTGATCTGGTCGTCGCGCACACGCTGCTTGAAAGCGGCCTGGGAACTGTCGACCGGTTCGCTGCCACGGGCGTAGACCTTGTCCTTGGCCAGAGGACTGGCGGCCACTGCTGCGATCGCCGCGTTCAAGCGCTCAATGATCGCGTCCGGCGTACCGGCAGGTGCGGCAATGCCGGAGAGCGAGCCGCCCTCCACATCCTTGCCCAGCGCTTCTTTCACGGTGGGAATCTGCGGCTGGTTGGCGAGTCGCCGAGTCGAGGTGACGGCGAACGGCCGGATCTGCCCCGACTCGATGAAGCTGGTCGAGGTTGCGGCGGAGATCGCCGTGGCGTCCGCCGTGCGGCTGATCACCGCAGTCAGCGATTCGGTACCGCTCTTGTACGGCACGTGCAACATCCGGACGCCGGTCGCCTGCTGCAGCAATTGCAGGACCTGGTAGTTGTCCGAGCCTTCGCCGGCAGTGGAAAAGCTCAGCTTGTCTTCGCCGGCCGCGGCTGCCTTGACCAGCGCGGGCAGTGAGGTGTAGGGACTGTCCGCCCTCACGGCCAGGATGGTGGGCGTGTTGGCCAGCATGGCCACGTAGGTGAAGTCCTTTTTGGGGTCGTAGGACAGCTGCGGATAGATCAGCGGGTTGACGGCATACATGCCGTTGGTGATGACCAGCAGCGTGTAGCCGTCGGGTCGCGCCTTGGCGACCACACCGGCCGCGATGCCGCCGCCGGCGCCTGTGCGGTTCTCCACTACCACCGGCTGGCCGAGCTTGCGGGTGAGCCCTTCGGCGAACACGCGCGCCGTGGCATCGGTGACGCCGCCCGCGCCGAACGGAACCACGAGGCGAATGGGCTGCGAGGGGTAGTTGTCTGCCCGGGCGACTGTCGCCGCAAGAATGGTCAGAAGGCCGACTGTCGCGCAGCGCCGAATGATGATGCTGTTCATCGAATGATCTCCATGGTGGTGAGGATGCCCCGCAGTGCCTCGCTCAGTGCCGGGGTCAGAGGGGAAAGGGGTGCACGCAGGTGACCGCTCGGCACACCGCGCAACGTCATGCCCGCCGCCACGGTGCGGGGCAGGCCGTGGTCCATCAGGAAGTTCAGCAGGTCGCGTTGACGGTCGAACCATTCGGCCGCGCCCGCGTCGTCGCCGGCCGCCGCGCAACGGTACAGGTTGAGCATGAAGGAAGCGCAGACATTCGGCGCGGCAGTGCACCAGCCGGCCGCACCGTCGCGGAATCCCTGTTGCGCCATGCGGTTCAAGCCGACGTAGATCCCGACGTGGTCGGGACAGGCGTCGCGCAGTCGGGCGATCTTGGTTTCGTCGGGGCTGGCTTCCTTGATCAGCGTGATGTTGGGCAGTGTCGTCAGCCGGCGCAGGAACGCCACCGACATGTCCACGCCGGTGGTGAACGGGTTGTTGTAGGCCATCACCGGAATGGACACGGCCTCGGCCACCTGCCGGTAGTAGGCGAAGAGTTCGTCCTCCGTCAACCGCCAATAGGTGCTGGGCAGCACCTGGACCGCCGTGGCCCCCGCCTGCTCCGCGCAGCGGGCGCGACGCACCGTCTGCGCGGTGCTGAGACCGGAAACCCCCGCCAGCACCGGAGCGCGTCCGGCGGTGGCCGCAACCGTCGTCCGGATGACGGCATCGCATTCGTCGTCCGTCAGATAGGGTAGGCAGCCCACGCTGCCCAGCGGCGCCACGCCGTGAACACCGGCAGCGACAAGCCGTTCGGCGTGCTGCGTCAGCAGGGAGTGGTCGACCTGGCCGTGCGCATCGCAGGGTGTGAGCAGGTAGCCGATGATGCCGTTCATGTGCATGGAGAAAGAGCCTTTGTCAGTGTGAAAGGCAGTCTAGGAATCGCGATGCAGGCGGTCCAATTCAATGTTTGTGTGCGCCTGATATCTTTCGCCCGCATCCGCGGGCTGCGCCATGGCGGGCGGTGGATCGCACAAGCGAGAAGCTGGCCGGTGGCCCCTGGGGAAGCCCCGGCGGGCGTGCTTCGGAAGGAAGTGTCGCTAGTTCGATGTCGAGGCGGTCCACGTGCCCGAAGAAAGAGATTGGGTTGCGGGCGAGGCAGCTGTTGCTCGCCCGTCGTCCTTGTGCGGACGCATGAACGCACCGCACAAGGCAGCTATGACGCCCAGCGTTCCCAGATAAGCCACGATCAAGTGCGGTTGACCCTGGCCCCTCGCAAGGAGATAGGTCGCGACGAGCGGGGCAGTCCCGCCGCCGATGGCTCCTCCGATCTGCACCGCGAGCGATATGCCCGTATAGCGAACAGATGCCGGGAACATGCTGGAAAAAAGGCTGGACTCCTGAGCATACATCGCGGCATAAACCAGCCCGAATCCGACAATCATGGCGAGATTGACGTGGTACGGTGTTTTTTCGTTCAGCAGAGAAAAGAATTCTCCACTGAACAGCGAAATTCCAATGGCTCCGACGATGAAGATGGCCCGCTTGCTGATGAAATCCCCGAGCAGCCCGAACAGTGGAATTGTCACAAGCGAGGCGGCCGCTCCCCACATGACACCGTTCAGAATCACTTCTCTTGAAAGATTCAAGGTGCCGACGGCATACGTCAGAGAGAACGTTGCGATGGTATAGAACCAGGTCTTCTCCGCGATGCAGGCGACAAGTGCCGCCAGTACAGGCCTCTTGTGATTCGCCAAGACGGACTTCAACGGAACCGAGGCTTTCGATTCGGGCTGTTTTTTTGCCGCGGTGAATTCCGGGGATTCACCGACTTTCGCCCGGATGTACCAACCGACCAGCAGCAGAAAAATGCTCGCCAGGAATGGAATTCGCCAGCCCCAGGCAAGCATGTCCGCCTCCGGCAGGTGCGTGACGGCGCCCATGGCCAGCGACGAGAGGATCAGGCCTGGTGCCACCCCCACCTGAGGCAGGCTTCCAAAGAAGCCTTTTTTGTTTTTCGGCGCATGTTCCACTGCCATCAGCACGGCGCCGCCCCATTCGCCGCCCACGGCCAATCCTTGCAAAAATCGGAAGAACACCAGTGCGACGGCCCCCCAATAACCGATGACTTCGTAGCTGGGTGTCAGCCCGATCAAGACTGTGGGAATGCCCATGAGCATCAGACTGATCATGAGCATCGACTTCCGGCCGACCCGATCGCCAAAGTGGCCGAAGACCACGCCGCCGAGTGGCCTCGCGATGAAGCCGACGGCATAGGTGCCAAAAGCGGCCAGTGTGCCGGTGATCGGGTCGATCGCGGGAAAGAAGATCTTGTTGAAGATCAGCGCCGCGGCAATGCCGTAGATAAAAAAGTCGTACCACTCGATCGTGGTGCCGATCATGCTCGACAGGCCCGCAGTGATGTGCTGCTTCCGCGAGCGCGCAGGATCTGACTCGAAATGCGATTCTTTCATTTCGTCTCCAAGCTGTTTTTTGGCCTCGTCAAAAAGAAAAATCAGGACGTGGCAACAGAGTAAGGGAATGCGCCCACACTTTGATGTGAATGGGCACTTGAAAATCTATGTCGACTGAAAATCAGGAAGCAGTGGTTTCGTCTTCGAGTTTCTTTCTCTTGTCGACATTGAAACGTCCGTCGTAGATTGCGCCCTTACGAGTGTGCGGTCCGACGTATTGAACGTAGAGGATTTCCCCGTCTTCCAGGGTTTTCAGGGCATATTCAAAATGCGGATCGGGGTGAAAAATCATCGCCCCTTTCTCATACACATTGCCGTCGATAAGAAAGCTCCCCTTGAGGATGTACCAGACCTGTGCAAAGTAATGGTTGTGCAGCGGGTGGCTTGATCCCTTTTCGTATTTCACGATCCCGGCATTGGGAATCGTCGGGTCCTCGGCGGTGGGATGAAACATCATCTTTGCGAATTGGCCCTCGTATCGGAGGTTGGTCCAATTCAGTTCGTCTTCATGGCATGTCCGCATGCTCTGATGGTCTTCAGTCAGCGGACCGTCTCGGCCTTCCTCGTTGATGACTTTTTTCTTGGTGACGGGATCGATCTGGGTCATTGGTTCTTCCTTGTGAATCAAATTTCCACATGGGATCCCTTGATAACTCAATGGGATCCCGTTAATTTGAGGCGGAATCCTATTTGTCGAGATGACAAGTCGCCATTGGGGTTAACCCTTGGGCCGGGCAGGCGGCACGGCGCGAGATCCAACGAGCGGTGCGGGGAAGGCGTGGCGGGGAACGGGATGACCGAGGCATCGGGTGGCGGCGACGGTCAGGCGCGCGGCGAGGCACCGCCCCTCGTCCACCTTGCCGAGAAATCCTTTGAAATTGGACTGTCCTCGCGGCATGAATTGGTCGGTTTCGAACCGACCTGTGCACCTACCATTTTGCGAATCCGGGAAGGACGAAACACCCACTCTCTTCAATCTTCAGAGACTCAAGATCCAATGAACAGCAATCAAGAGCCGACACTCGCACGGGCCATCGAAGAAAACGACTACGAACAATGGCGGCAGCTCTGGCTGGACTATCAGGTCTTCTACGAAGTGAAGTTGCCTGCGGAAGTCACACGCACCACCTTCCAGCGATTCCTGGACCCCGACGAGCCTGTGTTTTCTGCCGTCGCCACGCAGGACGATCGGTTGATCGGCTTCGTGAATTCGGTCGTGCATCGCTCGACATGGTCGACGGCTGATTTCTGCTACCTCGAAGACCTGTATGTTTCGCCCGACATTCGAGGCGGAGGGACCGGAAAACTGCTGATCGAATCGGTGCAGGCTCTCGCTCAACAGCGTCAATGCGCGCGGCTTTATTGGCACACGCATGAAACCAACAAGCGCGCGCAGAAGCTGTACGACTGGGTTGCACAGAACTCGGGGTTCATCGAATACCGGATGACTTTGTAGAAAACTGGCTGGCGCTGTCGCGCAAAATGGACTGCTCGAAATTCATGGCTTCGGGCCATTGACAGACCACATGGCAAGCAACCTCGCGCTGGACACACTCAAGATCCATATCGCCGACCCCAAGCTGGCATCGCTGGAGTTGCGTGTCCGCGTGCAGCGCGCACTGCGCCAGCTGATCCTGGATGGTGTTCTTGCGCCGGGCTATCGCCTGCCCGCCACGCGCACGCTCTCGCAGTCGTTGGGCCTGTCGCGCGACACCGTGGAAATGGCCTACGCCCAGCTGCAACTCGACGGCTACATCCACCGGCGCAAAGGCTCGGGCAGCTTTGTCTCCGACAAGATAGGACCGAGCCTGCTGGGAACGCGCAGAAGAAAAAGCAACCTGTCGGCGGCGCCCATAGCACCGTTGCGTCCGCGGGCCCGCGCTCCGGTGGCGCTCAGTTCGAGAGGCGCCGACCTCCTTGCCGGTGGCGGCGTTTCCGACCAACAGGTCGTCAAAGCCTTCGCCACAGGGCTTCCTGAAACGCGCACCTTCCCCATGGCCATCTGGGAGCGACTGCAGCGCCAGGCCTCGAAGGACCATCGGTCCAGCGTGCTGCTGCACGGCGACCCGCAAGGCGCCGAGCCCTTGAGGCAGGCCATTGCGGACTACCTGAATCTGGAGCGCGGGGCCAAGGTGACGGCAGACCAGGTGCTGGTGCTGACCAGCACCCGGCAGGCACTCTTCATGTGCGCCCAGCTTCTGGTCGATGCCGGCCAGCCGATCCTGATGGAAGACCCGGGCTACTTCGGTGCGCGCAAGGCCTTCGAGATGGCCCAGCTCCAGATCGTGCCGGTTGCCGTGGACGAAAAAGGCGTGCGCATCGACCGGCTGCGCGCGGACAAGAGCGGCGCCAAAACCATCTACGTCACGCCCTCGCACCAATACCCCACGGGTGCCACGCTGGCCCTGGAACGGCGGCTCGAACTGACGGCCTGGGCGGCAGAGCGCCAGGGCTGGATCATCGAGGACGACTACGACAGCCAGTTCCACTACGAAGGCTTGCCCACGGCCTGCGTGCAGGGGCTGGACACCTTCCAGCGGACCATCTACCTGGGGACGTTCAGCAAGTCGCTGTATCCCGGATTGCGGATGGGCTACATGGTGCTGCCGCACGAGCTGGTCAAGCCCATGAGCCATGCGCGCAGCATCCTCGACGGCCACACCCCGCAGATCGCCCAGCTGACGCTGGCTCGCTTCATGGATGCGGGCCACTTCGGCGCCCACATCCGGTCGATGCGCAGGATCTATGCGACGCGTCGCGAGACGATGGCGCACGCCGTGCAGCGGCATCTTTCGGGCACCGTGACGGCCCACCTGCCTCCGGGTGGACTGCAGATGCCCTGCCTGCTGGCCGAAGGCCGGTCGGAGTTGGACACGATCAGGCAGGCCGCACGGGTCGGCATCGAGTTGCCCGGACTCAGCCGCCTGTATGCCAGGCCGCCAAGCAGGGGCGGATGGTTGCTGGGGTTCGCGGCGCTCACGCCGCAAGAGATCGAGACCGCCATCCAGCGCCTGGCCAAGGCGGTCGCATGAACGTTCGATTTCGGGGATATGGTCTGGTCGAACCAAGAGAATTGGACTGAACGGGCAGTCCGACTGAAACTTAAGCTCACCCTCTTCCATGCCATCCCATCGAGAAGAGAAGGAACGCCCCGCGTGAGCCGAGCCACCCCACGACTGCAACCCGCCGACTTCATCGCGCCCAGCGTTGCGGCACTGATTTCCGTCATCGTCAACTACGGTGGCACCTTCGTCCTGGTTTTCCAGGCGGCACAGCTTGCTCGGCTCAGTCCGGCGCAAACGGCTTCCTGGGTCTGGTCCGTGAGCATCGGCGTCGGCCTGACCGGCACCTGGCTGAGCTACCGCTACCGCGAGCCGATCATCACGGCGTGGTCCACCCCCGGGGTTGCGTTCCTTGCAACGGTGATGCCGTTCACGCCGTATGGCGAGGTGATCGGCGCCTATGTCGTTTCCGCCATCGGCTTCATCGTGCTGGGCCTGTCCGGCGCCTTCGAGCGCCTGGTACGGCTGATCCCCGGTGGAATCGCGGCCGGCCTGCTCGCGGGCATCCTGCTGCAATTCGGCATCAATGCGTTCGGTGGCACCAGCGCCGACCCGGTGCTGGTGGTCGTGCTGGTGCTGACATACGCCGTGCTGCGCCGCTTCACCTCGCGGTTTGCCGTGATCGGCATCCTCGTCGTCGGCATGGCCCTGCTCATTGCGCAGGACAGGATCGACATGAAGGGCATTCACCTGAGCCTGGCCGCGCCTGTCTTCGAGATGCCCCGCTTCTCGGTGGGTTCACTGCTGGGGGTGGCACTGCCGCTTTTCGTCATCACGCTGACCGGGCAGTACATGCCGGGCATGCTGGTGCTGCGCAACGACGGGTTCCAGACCAGCGCCAACCCGATCGTCACGCTCACCGGCCTGGGCTCGCTCATCATGGCGCCCTTCGGCGCACACGCCTTCAACGTCGCGGCCATCACTGCCGCGATCTGCACCGGCAAGGGCGCGCATGAAGACCCGTCGAAGCGCTACATCGCGGGCCTGGTGTGCGGCTTTCTGTACGTCACGGTCGGCGTCTTCGGCGTCACCCTGGCCAGCTTGTTCATGGTGCTGCCGCGCACCTTTGTCGCCACGCTGGCGGGGCTGGCGCTGCTCGGCGCCATCGGAGGCAGCCTGGCCAACGCCATGGCCGATGCCCGGACGCGCGAGACGGCCTCAATCACTTTCCTGGCAACCTCGGCCAATGTGACCCTGCTGGGAGTGGGTGGCGCGTTCTGGGGCCTCGTGGCGGGATTGGTCGTCCATCTGCTGATCCACGGGGGATGCAAGACCGTGAACGGAACGGCCACGGCCCGATGAACTGCTTCGAGCACACCACGCTAGCGCCCCAGTTTCCCAGCAGGCAACGCGCACACCAGCGAAATCAAGACCAGATAGCCGAAGGCAAGGATGAACCCTGTCTGCTCCGAATGGGGTGCTCCACCTGTGCCGAACTGAAGCACGGCCAGTACGCTGGCCGCCCCTACGGACGCTCCCAGGTTGGTCAGTATTCGCGTCAAGGCGCTTGCATCCGGAATGCGCGGGCCATCGACATCGCGATAGGCCGTGGACAAGGCAAGAATCGTCAGCAAGCCAAGGCCCGCACCTCGCACGAACGTGGAGACCGCGAGCACGAGCCAGTGCTCGGGGCCGAATGGCCCCATGAACGGAATCGTTCCAAGGATCGTCAACAGGATCGAGGCGAGTGCCAACCCGGCCGTCCCCAACCGCCGGGAAAGTGGCTCCAGGTAGTGGCGAGAGACCAGCGCGCCGACGCCCTGCATGGCCAGCAGCGCGCTGGTTTCGATGGTGCCAAGACGGCATCTCTGAAGAAAGTAGAGAGGCAGAAGCAGCAAGCCACCGTAGAAAGCCACGCTCGACAGCAGCAGCAACAGCGCTGATGACCTGAAGGACCGCACCCTGAAGAGACCAACATCGATCAACGGACGAGCGGTCCACTTCTTGGCAAAGAGAACGAACGCCGTACCCAATCCGATCCCCACGGCGCTCAGGGCAACGCCTCTCGTCGAGTTCCCGCCGATGCTGTCCCCCAGCGTGGACAGGCCATAGACGGTCAGCACGACGCCGGGGCACAAAAGCAGGAACCCAATGCCATCGAAAGAAAGCGCAGCAGTTCCCTCATCCGATTTGAGATGACGCAGAGCAAGATGGATTCCGAGCAGGCACAGTGGGATGTTGATTCCGAAGATATAGCGCCAGCCACCATAGTGAAGCGCCAATCCGCCCACCAATGGACCAAGAATAGGTGCGATGACCGACGGCACCGCCATGGCGGCCAATGCCGCTCTGGCGTTGCGTTGCCCGACCGATCTGATGAGCAGGGTTTGCATGATCGGCATCAACAGCCCGGCCCCGATGCCCTGCATGACGCGGAAGGCGATGAGCGATTCGGCGCTCCATGCGGCGGCTGCCAAGGAAGAGCCGGCCAGGAAGGCCAGAAGGCCCGCGATCCACATTTTCTTGGGGCCGATGCGATGGACACTCCATGCCGACAGTGGAATCACTGCCGCGGCTGCGAGCGTGTACGCGATGGATACCCACTGAATCAATGACAAGGGTGCGGCAAGATCGATGCTCATTTCTCGAACCGCGATGTTCACCGCAGTGGCGTCGAGCAAGGGCAGGAATACGCCCACGATGAGGACAAGGATCAGCCGGCGATGTTCTCTGGTCAGCGATGAACCAACCTGGCGCTCACTTTCAACTGAGCTGGTGTCGTGCCGAAAGCTCATTTCGTTCCTCTCCCCGTCTTTTGACTCTCGTGCCAAGCACTCTAGCCACTGCCGCAATGATTGAATTACGATAAGAAATCAATTTCTATTGAATTTATGGCACGCACGCGATCATCCGGCCGGAGCGTTCCTCCGCTCGATCCGCACCCCTTCACACCGACGAAGCAGCAGCCCGTGCGCGTCAAGTCGCGGCTCTTGCGCGCTCACACGAAAGTGCTTTCGCACCAGCATCACTGGGCACAGATGGTTTTCTCAAGTGCTGGCGTCGCCCGCGTCATGACCTCCGAGGCCGCGTACGTGCTGCCGCCCCGGCGTGCGGTCTGGATTCCCGCCCACGTCGAGCACGCGGCGTCGGTCCTGGAGGACGCTGATCTGCACTCCGTCTATGTCTACCAGCCGCGAGGTATCACGGGTCCGTCCATCTCTCGATCGACCGTGGATCGGGCATGGAGCAGATGCCGGGTCATCGAAGTGCGACCGCTGCTCCTGGAACTGGTGCTTCAGTTGGGAGCCGAAGATTCCGACACCACTGACGTGCACCGCTATCGAAGCATGTGCGTGCTCGCGCTCGGCGAGATGCGCCGTTCGAAGACCTCGCCGCTCGGGATCCTGCTGCCGGTCGACAGACGGCTGCGCGCATTTTGCGAATCGTTCCTGGAGGCCCCGGCTCGAGACCAGTCACTTGATTCCCTGGCAAGGGAGGCAGGTGCAAGTGTCAGCACCATTGCGCGGCTGTTCCGCAAGGAAATAGGGACAAGCTTTGCGAGTTGGCGGCAGCAGGTTCTGTTGGCTCGCGCACTGACGCTCGCCGCACAACGAAAACCAATGTCTCACATCGCAACGGAACTCGGCTACTCGAGCGCGAGCGCCTTCGCTGCGATGATGATTCGCTTGGTGGGAGTGCCCCCGAGCAAGTTCCTGTCGGCCCGCGACGGTGAGTCGCCCTAGTCCTGCTCTGAACTTGCTTGGCGAGGCGACCTGGATCGCGGCCGTCAGGGCGCGTGGCGTGATCTGCCACGAGAGTCCCCGCTTGTCCTTGCACGAGCCGCATTCGCTTTCCTGGCCGTCATTTTCGACAATCGCGTTCCACAAGCGGTCCGTTTCGGCCTGGCTGTCGGTCGCAACCTGTAACGAGAAAGCCTCGTTGTGCTTGAACGCCGGCCCCCCGTTCAGGCCGAGACAAGGGATGCCCATCACCGTGAACTCGACCGTCAAGACATCGCCCCGCTTGCCCGCGGGATAGTCGGCAGGTGCACGGAGGACAGCGCCCACCGCGCTGTCCGGGGGTGGCGACGACCTGTCTCGAAGCTGGTTCGGACATGGCCGGTCGCTGGCGCGCGGAGACGGATTTGCCGCGACGAATATTTGCGGCGCGGCCGTCACGGTTCGCCTTGACCGAGATAGCGGTTTCTCAAGCGTTCACATCGACGATCACGCGCCCGCGCACGCGCCCTTCGAGGATGTCTTGTCCGGCCTGGAGCGCAGCGGCCAACGGGATTTCGCGTGTGATGGACTCAAGTTTGCGCAGGTCGAGATGCTGGGCCAGGCATTCCCACGCCCGCAGCCGCGTAGCCTGGGGTGCCATCACGCTGTCGATGCCATAGAGCGTGATGCCGCGAAGAATGAAGGGGGCCACCGACGCGGGAAACTCCATGCCCTGCGCCAGGCCGCAGGCGGCCACGGCCCCACCGTAACGCGTGCCGGCGCACGCGTTGGCCAAGGTGTGACTTCCCACGGAATCCACCACGCCGGCCCACCGCTCCTTGCCAAGCGGCTTGCCGGGGACGGACAGTTCATCGCGATGAATCAGTTCCGCGGCACCGAGCCCGGTCAGAAACGCCGCCTCGGCCATGCGCCCCGTCGACGCCACGACGCGGTATCCGAGCCCCGCGAGCAGCGTGATGGCGACGCTTCCGACGCCGCCGTTGGCCCCCGTGACGAGCACGTCGCCAGAGTCCGGCTTGACACCGTGGCGCTGGAGCGCAAGAACGCACAGCATCGCCGTGTATCCCGCAGTTCCGATGGCCATGGCTTGCCGCGTAGTGAGCTTCTCAGGCAAGGGAACGAGCCAATCGGCCCTGACTCGCGCCCTCTGCGCCAAGCCGCCCGAGTGGGTCTCTCCCACCCCCCAGCCGTTGAGCACGACGCGATCGCCGGGCTTGTATCTCGGATCGTCGCTGGCTTCGACCACGCCCGCGAAATCGATTCCGGCGTGAAGAGGGAACTTGCGCACTACAGGAGAGCGGCCGGTGATGGCCAGCCCATCCTTGAAATTGATGGTGGAGTATTCGACGCGGACGGTCACCTCGCCCGCCGGCAGCGTGCTGTCGTCTACGTCTTTCACCGCGGCACTGTAGCCGTTGGCGTCTTTGTCAATCACGATGGCTTTGAACATATGAAGTCAGGCTTTCTCTCAAGAAAATAGTCAGGCTATCGACAGAGGGTAAGGATGGGGCATCGGTCAAGCGACGAGTCGACGCCACCATGACGATGACTTGTCGGGTTCGACCCCTTGCGGGGCAGGCGTTTCCTCCAACTCCGCGCTTGACGCCCCATCAGCCCCTGGATTTCGGGCCGCCAATTCGGCGGTGAACTTCGCGAAGAATTCTTCGGCCAGCTTCTTGGCGGCCGAGTCGACCAGCCGCGAGCCGATCTGCGCGAGCTTGCCGCCGACGCTGGCCTTCGCGGAATAGTCGAGCCGGGTGAGCAACCCTTCAGGCGAGAGCGTCACCTTGGCTTCGCCCTTTCCAAAACCGGCCACGCCACCCTGCCCGTCGAAACGGATGGTGTAGGCATTGGGTGCGTCGACATCGGACAGCGTCAGCTTCGCCTTGAAGCGAGCCTTCACAGGACCCAAGGCCGCATTCACCACGGCCGAGAACTCCGTGTCGCTCGTGCGGACAAGTTCGTCGCATCCGGGGATCGACGTCTTCAGCATGTCGGCGTCATTCAACGCGTCCCATGCGACCTGCTGCGCAACAGGCAGGATCTGGGAACCGGTCATGTCCATGATTTTTAACTCCGGATTTTCATGTCGTATCGGTGAAGTGGGCCGATCCGCAGACGGCCCGCGGGAAGCCTCAGGCGCCTTGACCGTCCATTGCATCGAGGACGCTCTCGGGCGTCATGGGCAGGCGCCGGAGGCGTGCGCCACAGGCATTTGCAATCGCATTCGCGATGGCGGGAGCGACACCGACGATGGGTGGCTCGCCGACGCCCCTGACGCCGAACGGATGACTCGGTTCGGGGTTCTCGACGATGATGGCTTCGATATCGGGAAGCTCGTGCGCACCGGGAACCTTGTAGTCCATGAGGGTCGGATTGGCGGGGCGCCCATCGTCGAAGACGAGGTCCTCGTACAGCGCGTATCCGATGCCTTGGGCCACGCCGCCCGTGATCTGCCCCCGAACACCGCCTGTATTGATCGCCCGCCCGACATCGTGCGCCGCCCAGAAATTCAGAACGCGTGTCTCGCCCGTCACCTCGTCCACCTCCACCTCGGCTGCCTGAGCGCCGAACACGAAGACTCCGACGTTGCCCAGGCTGTTGCCCGAAACCGTTGTCCGCTTCGGATCGAAGCTGGTACCTTCGAACATGACCGTCGACGTACCGTGAATCGGGCCACCGACCTGCCAATGCGCATGTTGGCTGACGGCCTGGAATGACACCTCCGCCCCCGGGACGCCGAGCACGCCGATGCGGCCTTCCGGCCGAAGCTCCAGGTCGCAGGCGCTGCATTCGAGCATCGCGCCGGCATGCTCGAACATCTTGTCGCGCGCGTCGTAGGCGGCCTGGGCCACCGCGCGACCGACCATGTAGGTCACGCGGGAACCGCCGGTCGCCCAGTTGTAGGGCGATCCATCGGTGTCCGGCGGCGCGAAGTTCACGCGCTCCAACGGCACTTGCAGCGCTTCCGCGCACATCTGTGCCAACGCGGTATCGGATCCCTGGCCAAGATCGACGGCGCCAACGCTCAGTGTGATCGTTCCGTCTTCGAGGACGCGCACGATGGCACTGGTTGAAAGGATGGCGCAGGTGTGCATCACACTCGCGATGCCGATGCCCCGTCGACGGCCCGGCCTTGTCGGGACAAGGGTCTGACGCTGGTCCCATGCGCTGGCGGCACGCACCCGTTCGAGGCATTCGATCAGGCCGCAGGCTTCGGCCGTCTGGCCGCCGAAGCCTGCATCGCCCGTCACCATGGCATTGCGCAAACGAAGATCGAGCGCATCCATGCCGAGCTTGCTCGCCAGCTCGTCGATCTGCGACTCGCCCGCGAACGTGATCTGGGGATTGCCGTAGCCGCGAAAGCCCGCGGCGCGCAGCCTGTTCGTGTAGGCCACCTGGCCTTCCACCTGCACATTCGCGATCCGGTAGGGCCCTCGCGCCATCATCATGGCGAAGCCGAGCACGGCCGAGCTGTCTTCGGCATACGCGCCGCCGTCGAGGACCAGCCGGGCTTGCCGCGCGACCAATGTGCCGTCGCGCAAGGCGCCGGTACGCATCCAGATCTTGGCAGGATGGCGCGTGCGCATCATCATGAAGTCATCGGTGCGCGACAGCACGAGCTTGACGGGCTTGCGCGTGCGCAAGGCCATCATCGCCGCCACGGGCTGCACGGTCGTATCGGTCTTGCCGCCGAAAGCCCCTCCGACACGGGTCAGGATCACGCGGACCTTGGACATCGATACGCCAAGGATCTCGGCTGTTGTCGCCTGCACGCGGTGGACTGCCTGGCACGGCGACCAGATCACGATCCTGCCGGCATCGTCAATCTCCGCCACCGCGCCGCACGGCTCCATATAGCAATGCACCTGCGCAGGAGTTTCGTATGTGGCCTCGACGACCACCTCGGCGCGCGCGAAGCCAAGCTCGATGTCGCCTTCGGCCAGCGTCGTCTGGGCACACACGTTCACCGGCAAGGGTCCCTTGAATCTCCGCCAATAGCTGGGGAACTCCTCATGAATGGCGGGCGCACCTTCAGACAACGACTCTTCCGGAGTCAGCAGCGCGGGGAGTTCCTCGTACTCCACCTCGATCAGCTCGATCGCCCTGCGCGCCGTGGCCAGGTCGACGGCCGCGACAGCTGCGACCGGCTCGCCCACGTAGCGCACGTGGTGCCTCGCGAGCACATCCTCGTCCTTGACGAACGCCCCGTACAGCCTGGGAAAGTCGGCGCCGGTCAGCACACAGCGGACGCCCGGCAAGCCCAGTGCGACGGTGGTGTCGATCTTGACGATGCGCGCATGCGGGTAGGGCGACAGCAGGTAGGCGCCATGCAACATCCCCGGACGCGAGATATCGTCGACGTAGATCGATCCCCCGGTGACCTTCTCGCCGCCTTCGATGCGTGGGATGGGCTTGCCAATGGTTGCGTACTCGCTCATCGAGATGCCTCCGAGGCAGCGGAGATGGCGTCGACGATGGCGACGTAGCCCGAGCAACGGCAGATGTTGCCAGCCAGCGCGCCGCGGATTTCCTCGCGTGTCGGCTTCGGGTTTTCCTGGAGCAGCGCCTTCGCCGTGATCACGATGCCGGGCGTGCAGAACCCGCACTGAACCGCGCCACATTCGAGCATCGACTTCTGGATCAGGTCGAGCTCACCGTTGACCGAAACGCCCTCGATGGTCGTGATCGACTGCCCTTCGCACATGGCGGCCAGTGTCAGGCAACTCCGCGCCGGCTTGCCATCGATCAACACCGTACAGGCGCCGCAGACGCCGTATCCGCAGCCGCATTTCGCGCCAGTGAGGTGGAGCTGCTCACGCAGTACATGCAACAGCGTTGTGGCAGCAGAGGCGCGTGCCGGTCTGGGCTCGCCGTTCACGCTGAGAAGAACTTCCTTCGTCATGCCAATAGCTCCTGAATGGATTGCGCCACGAGGCGCGGCAACACGCGCTTTCGATACGCCGCGCTCCCGCGCACGTCGCTGATCGGGTCGATCGCGTCGGCGAGAAGCTGACCGACCTCGATGGCAAGCCCTTCGTTGAAGGGGCGACCGATCAGCAAGGCCTCCGCTTGCGCGAGACGCACGGGGCGTGGTCCACATGCGCCGATGGCGATCGCCACCGATGTGCAGGCCCCTCCGGCGGAGGCCGCCGTGGCAGCGACCGACACCGTGGCGAAGTCACCCTCGACCCGCGCCAGCTTGCGATAGCGGCCATGACCTTCTATCGCTGGAATCACGATGGCGATCAGCAGTTCCGCGGGCTTCAGCGCCGTCGTGAGCAGATTCACGAAGAAATCGCAGGCCTTGATCTCGCGCGCGCCATCGGGCCCATGGACCAGCATCCTCGCGTCGGCCGCAACGAGCGCCGGCGGCCAATCGGCGACCGAATCGCCATGTGCGCACGCACCGCCGATCGTCCCGAAGTTCCGAATCGCCGGATCGGCAATCTGCGATGCCGCGCTTGTGAGGAGCGCTTGCCCGCCAGCAAAGCTGCGGCACGCAGCCAGTTCGGCATGCGTCGTCATGGCGCCGATGCGCACGCTCCCATCGTCCGATCGGCTGATACCTCGCAACTCGGGGAGATTTCCCAGCGCGACGATGGCGCTCGGCTGCGCGTAGCCCAGTGACAGCATGGAAACCAGCGTCTGCCCGCCACCCAGCGGCCGCGCGTCCTCGTGCTCTTGCAGCAGCGCGATGGCGTCCGCCAGATGGGTGGGCCGATACAAGGGGATATCGACCCCTGCGCTCGCTTCAAGACTCATGTGCGCACACTCCTAAAAGGAAAGACCATCCGAGAAGAGCCAGAGCACACGTGTTTCCCCCTCGTGCGTGTTCTCCCACGAATGAGGAACATCGCTCTTGAACTGGAGAAACTCGCGCGGGAGCAGGTCGATGGTTTCGTTGTCGATCCGATAGCGGATCGCTCCGTCGATCACATAGCAGAGCTCTTCGCCCCGGTGCGTCATCGGATCGTTGCCGGAAAGCGCACCTTGCGACAGCACACCGAGTCGCGCTTCAAGAATCCCCGGCACGAACTGCCCGCTCAAGTCTTGCAGGGCGAGACCCATCTCCGGATAGTCGATCATGTCGCGCTCGGCGGCTCTGACCAGCGCGCGCGGCTTCGGCTTGTCGCGGTAGCGGCCGACGAGAAACGCCAGGTTCTCCTGGAGGGCCGAGGCGAGGTTGATCGCATGCACGAGGCTCGGACGCAGCTGTCCGTTCTCGATCTTGCTGATGCTGCTGCCGGGCACGCCCGAAAGGGTCGCCAGGCGGTCGATCGTCAAGCCCTTGGCCGTGCGCAATTCCTTGATGCGCTCGCCGACCTTGACGATATCGATACTCGGGGCCTTGTCCTTCGGAAGCGACTTGCGGGCGGGCTTCACTTTGGCGTTCAATCGAACTCTCCCTTCCCCGCAAGCTGGGGGTACTTGCGCGTGTCGGTAATGCACAGCACCTGCGCGCCCTTCTTGGCCGAATTGATCCACGTCATGTGCTCGGGCAGGCTGAGGTGCATCACATCGCCGGTGTCCATGGCCACGGTCTCGCCGTCGGCGAAGACCAGTTTCACCTTGCCTTCCATGACATAGGCAAACATCGGGCTGCTGTCGGGGCGGGCAGAAAATGTTCTGCTTTCTTCCGGGCCGAGCACGACCACGCGCGCACGCAGACGCGCTTCCGCCAGCTCGCCGGTCAGATCGATGCCGTTGGCAGGCTTGCGAGGAATCGCCACATGCACGGACTTCGTGATCCGTGCCTCGCGCAGCGAGGTCTGAACAAGCCGATCCATCGGCTCCTCGAGTGCCTCGCACAGTGAGAACACCGTCAGCAAGCTGGTGTTGGCCATGCCGGATTCGATCTTCTGGATGGCCGCGACGCTGACACCGCTCTTGGCCGCCAGATCTTTCAAAGACCAGTTCCGTGTTTCACGAAGTTGCCTGATGCGATGGCCGACCGCACGCAGGTGGTCGCGTCCGAAACCACTCTCTCCCGCGGTCAGAAACGGGTCGCCCTGCTCCTCCGGATCAACGGAGGATTGCGTCGTTTCTCCTCTGTACTTCGCCTCGTTCCTGCTTGCCACTTTGCTCCTTTTGCAGTCTCGTTGAAATCTCGGTCCCCACAGTAGTCGTCGAAGTTTCTTATGTCAATGGGAATAGCGTGAGCTTCTATTTGAAACTTTTCTCTTGCGATTTAGTTGAGACCTGAAGTAAGCTGATTTCACGTTGGATCCGCTCGAGATCGAACATCAACTCGCGTAAGAAGAGGCATGCACCATGGAGAAGAAAGTCAATCGACGCAGATCCCTTGAACTGCTTGGCGGCGTTGCAGGAGCGGCCGCCATCGCGTCTTTCAGCCGAAGCGCCCGCGCGCAGCCGATGCCGGCCATCACCCTGGGCGGCACCATCCCGTTCAGCGGCCGCTGGGCGGAGATCGGGCAGAACGTCCATAGCGCCTACCAGACGGTCGCCAAGTACGTCAACGAAGTGGCCGGCGGCTTGCAGGTTGGCAACCGCCGCTATCGCATCGAGGTCAAGATGGTCGACGACGCCTCCGATCCGCAGCGGGCCACCAGCCTGCTGCAGCGACAGGTCGACGACGGGATCCAGTACTTCCTCGGCTCCTATTCCAGCCCCATCGTGCTGCCGATGACGGCCATCACCGAGCGCGCGCGGCGGCCCATGGTGCAGGCAGGCGGGGGCGCCGACGCGATCTTCGATCAGGGCTACAAGTTCGTCTTCGGGATCTTCCCGCGCGCCTCGCGCTCGGCCTTCCCGGCGGTCGATGCCTTCGAGCTTCTGACGCCGAAGCCTCGAACCTTCATCGTGGCCTACACCAACAATCCGTTCTCCAAGCCGCAGGGCCTCGGCGTCATCCAGCGACTCAAGGCAAAGGGCTTTCAGGTCCTCGACACCTTGGAACTTCCCGCCCAACTGCAGGATGTCTCCGCGCTTGTCGAGGCGGTTCGAAGCAAGTCGCCGGATATTGTGGTTTGCCTGACCGGCGACCAGGAATCGCTGCTCATCGCACGCCAACTGGCGCAGGCGCGGGCGGACGTGAAGCTGCTCTTCACCTCCTTGGGCCCGCAGTCCGCCAGCTTTCGCGAAGCGCTCGGCAAGTACGGCGAAGGCATCACATGCATTTCCACCTGGTCGCCCACGTTCAAGTTCAAGGATCCGATCTTCGGGTCAACCGAGAAATACGTCGAGTTCTACCGGGCGAACAACAAGCTTCCCATGACCTATCACCAAGGTACCGGCGCCGCATGCATGGTGGCCTATGCAGCGGCATTGCAAAAGGCCGGGCGTGTCGACGACCCGATCGCCGTGCGCGACGCCCTGGCCACGCTCGATCTCGAATCGCTCTATGGGCACATCAAGTTCACGCCGGAAGGCGACGGCGATCCTGTCCTGATGGGGGCCGTCGTGACACAGGTGCAAGGCAGCGAAGTCAAGGTGATTCACCCGGCCAGCCTCAAGGAGGCGCCGGCGATCTGGCCGATGCAGCCGTGGTCGAAGCGATGAGCGGACCGGCTCTCGCCATGTCTTCAAATCCTGGAAAGATTCGATGAGCACGTTCGTCAACACGCTGACCAGTGGAATCCTCTACGGCGGCATCCTCTCGATCTCGGCACTCGGCTTCTCGCTGATCTTCGGCGTCATGAATGTCATCAATCTGGCGCATGGGGTGTTCGTGATCGGCGGGAGCTATGCGGCCTTGTTCGCATGGACGCAGCTGGGGATCGATCCCCTTGTGTCGCTGCCCTTTGTGATGCTCGCGGCCTTCATGCTGGGGTCGACCTATCAGCGCTTCGTCATCCAGCGTGCTGTCGAACGCGGATCGCCGGTGGCGGCATTGCTGGTGACCTTCGGGTTCTCATTGATCGCGATCAACGTCCTGACCACGCTGTTCTCTTCGACGGTGCGGAACATCAGCCCCTCGTACTCGTTCCTGAACGTGTCCCTCGGCCCGCTGTCTCTGGATGCCGTTCGCCTCATCGCGTTCTTGACGGCCATTTCGCTGATTGCGCTCTTTACCTGGTTCCTGAGTCGCGCCCGGATGGGACAGATCATCCGCGCCACCGCGCAATCGGAACTGGCAGCCCGGCTGTGCGGCGTGGATGTACGCAAGATATACGCCATCACCTTCGGCGTGGGCAGCGCGGTCGCCGCCGCATCCGGCGTGCTGATCGGGGTGATGCTGCCGTTCACGCCGGCCGACGAAACCATGTGGACGGTCTATGCGTTCGTGGTTGTCACGCTCGGCGGCGTCGGCAGTCCGGCGGGCGCCCTGCTGGGTGGGCTGCTGCTCGGCATTGCCGCGACGTTCACGCAGACGTATGTAGGCGCTGTCTACACCAACATCGTCATGTTCCTCCTTCTGTTGCTGATGCTGCTGGTTCGTCCGAACGGCATTCTTGGCAGCGCATTCAAGGTGAGCCGATGAAATCACTTTCCAGAGGGCAGCAGGCGGCTGTCTTGATCTTGCTGATTGCCCTGTTGGCGTACCTGCCCATGGTGATGCCTCCGTTCTACGTCCGCGTGGCCATGTCGATCGCATTGACGGCTGGATTCGCGGTGTGCTGGTACATCCTGGGCGGATTCGCGGCCTACTTCAGCTTCGGTCACACCGCCTTCATCGGCATCGGCGCCTTCGCCGCGGCACTCGCCAGCCAGATCTGGCGGCCTGCGCACTGGGCGGCGCAGCTCGGGGTCGGCCTGCTCGCTGCGACGCTGGCCAGCGCGGTCGTCGCCGCTGTCATCGCATGGCCCATCCTGCGGCTTCGCGGGCACTACTTCACGATCGCGATGCTCGCCGTGGCGCTGGTGTGTGGAGAGATGGCCAGCGCGGTGCCGGCGTTTCAGGGGGCCATCGGCCTCGGCCTGCCCAACATCGCGCCGATGTCGGTCCGCATCGAGGTGTTCTTCTTCTGGCTGTCGCTCGCCGGCCTCGTCCTCGCCTACGTCACGGCGGCCGCCATCGCGAGGAGCCGGATGGGGTACGGACTGTTCGCCATTCGCGAGGATGAAGACGCCGCACAGATGCTCGGCGTTCCGACGACACGCTACAAGGTTCAGGCTTTCGTCGTGAGTGCGGCGCTCACGGGCCTTCTTGGCGCGGTGTTCGCCTGGAACCTCGGCTACATCACGACCGATTCGGTCTTTCGCGGCGCGCTCAGCCTGGAGATGATCGTGATCTGCCTGGTCGGCGGTCTGGGATCGCTGCTCGGGCCCTTGTTCGGTGCGATCGCCATGATGGTCATCACCAAGCTGCTGCTCTCGAACATGCTCGAGTTCCATCTGGCCTTCACGGGTCTGATCATTGTGCTGATCGTGCTGTACGCGCCCGATGGGTTGATCGGCTTCATCGAGCGGCGACGCAACGCCCGTCTCGCTCGCGTCCAGGAGGCCACCCAATGACGAAACCGCTCCTTTCGGTGCAAGCCATCAGCCGGAAATTCGGGAGCCTCGTGGCTGTCAACAAGGTCAGCTTCGATGTCGAGGAAGGTGCCATCACGAGCCTGATCGGCCCGAACGGGGCCGGCAAATCGACAGTCTTCAATCTCCTGACCGGCTACGTCCCCTTGTCGTCGGGGCGCATCGAGTTCCGCGGCGAGCGCATCGACGGCCTGGCCACGCAGCGGATCGCTACCCTGGGGATCGCGCGCGCATTCCAGATCGCCCGGCCGTTTCGCGGATTGAGCGTGCGGGACAACGTCAAGGTCGGCGCCCTTTTCGGGCGCAATGGACACCGCGACGTCGACGAAACTGTCGACGACGCGCTGCGCCTCACCGGGCTCCAGCGGCTCGCGGATTCTCAGGCTGCAGGCCTGAGCGTCGGCCACTTGCGCAAGCTCGAACTGGCGCGAGCGGTGGCCGCGCGCCCGACCCTGCTGCTGGCGGACGAACCTCTGGCAGGGCTGGTTCCCACGGAAAGCGAGGAGATCCTCGAAAGCTTCCGGGCCCTGGTGGCCAGAGGGACGACGGTCCTGCTCGTGGAGCATGACATGGTCTCCGTCATGAAGGTGTCGAAGCGAGTCGTCGTGGTCGAGGCCGGCGAAGTCATCGCGGAGGGAACGCCGGCTGAAGTCGTGAGCGATCCGAGAGTGATCGAGGCCTACCTGGGACATGAGGAGATTGCGCGATGAGCCATCCAGACCTACTTTCCGTCAAGGGGCTGCAGGTCGCGCATGGCGAGGCCGTGGCCGTGCGCGACCTGAGCTTCACCGTCCCGCAGGGCCAGGTTGTCGCACTGGTGGGCGCCAATGGCGCCGGCAAGACGACGACCGTGCTGACGATCGCGGGCGCCTTGAAGCCCCGGCAAGGGCGGATCGAGTTCGATGGCGCGAGCATCGGCGGACTCGACTGCCGTGTCGCGGTGGAGCGTGGCATCACGCTGGTGCCGGAAGGACGCCTGGTCTTCCCGCAGATGACGGTGGAAGAGAACCTGCGGATGGGTGCGCTCAATCGCCGGGCGGCTCCCAACTTCACACGCAATCTGGACAAGGTCTACGCGCTGTTTCCGCGCCTCGCGCAACGTCGCAGCCAGCTCGGCGGCGGCATGTCCGGCGGCGAGCAGCAGATGCTGGCGATCGCACGCGGCCTGATGTCCGAGCCGCGTCTGCTGATCCTGGACGAGCCATCGCTCGGGCTGAGTCCCAAGCTGGTCGAAGACCTGTTCACCATGGTGCGCCGCCTCAACGAGGACGGCATGACGATCCTCCTGGTCGAACAGAACGTACGGCAGACCTTGCAGATCGCAAGTCTCGGGTTCGTCATCGAGAAGGGCCGCGTCGTGCTCTCGGGCACGGGACAGGAACTGATCGCGGACCCGTTCGTACGCAAGGCATTTCTCGGTCTTTAGCAACGAGCACTCACAAAGGATTTCACGTGGATACCCAGACCTATCAGGACTTGCTGGTCGAGCAGCGCGGCGCGGTGGTGCGGATCACCATCAATCGACCGGACAAGATGAACTCGCTGCGCATGACGCACACCGACCGCGAACTCGTCTCGGCCCTGGCGGATGCGGAGAGCCGTCGCGACGTGAAGGTGGTCATGCTGACGGGCGCGGGCACCAAGGCCTTCTGCACCGGATGGGACATGCAGGGCATCAGCGAGTGTTCGCTGGCCGATCTCGAGGCACTCGTTCGCTCGAATCTGGATCTCTTCTTCAAGATCTGGCACCTGCGCACGCCGGTCATCGCCGCCATCAATGGCTACGCATTGGGCGCAGGCTCGGCCATCGCACTGGCGTGCGACCTGGCGCTCGCCGCGGACAACGCCAAGCTGGGCGAACCCGAGGTCCGGCATGGCGCCCTGTCGCCGTTCTTCGCGATGCCGTTCATGACCCACAGCCGCGTCGTGCACGAGCTCAGCTATTTCGGAGACACGATCGATGCGCAGGAACTGCTCCGCGTCGGCCTGGTCAACCGCATCATGCCGGCCGCGGGATTCGAAGAAGAGGCCTGGCAGTACGCGCAGAGGCTCGCCAAGGTGCCGGCCTTCTCCCTGGAAATGACCAAGCGCAGCCTGCGCGCGGCGTACGACACGATGGGCCTCAGCGCCGTGGTTCGGCAGCACGGCCTTGCCGACACACTTGTGATTGGAGCCAATTTTCCCGAGCAGAAGCAGCTGCAGGAGATCCTTGTCCAGCAAGGCATGCGTGCGTTCCTCGAGGCGCGCGACGGTCCGTTTCGGGAAAAGCCCTGAGGAGGCCGGCCGTGTCGATCAATATCGGGAATCTTCTGACGCGCAGAGCGAAGCTCCATCCGGAGCTGACGGCGTTCGTCGCGGCGGGGCGCACGCTGAGCTTTTCCGAACTCGACGCCTATGCCGACCGCGTCGCAAGCGCATTGGCCACGTTGTCGATCGGCCGTGGCGATCGCGTCGCCGTCATGCTGCGCAACGGCGCGGAGTATTGCGCGCTCTACTACGCGGCGGCGAAACTCGGCGCTATCCTGTGCTGCATCAATTGGCGGCTCGCCGCGCCTGAAGTCGCCTACATCCTGGCCGACTCCGGTGCGCGTGCGCTGATCTTCGACGTCGACTTCCTCCCGGTGGTCCGGTCGGCGGTCGAACAGTCCCCGGTGGAACACATGCGCGTGGTCGGTGATGCAGGCCAGCTGTCAGGCATTGGTCGATTCGAGGCCCTGGTCGCTGAAGCGTCGGGTGTCCTGTCCGCTCCGCCTGTGTCACCTGAACTGCCACTTGCGATCTGCTACACCTCCGGCACGACGGGGCGCCCCAAGGGTGCCGTCCTGACCCACGCGCAGATGTGCGGGGTCGCGTCCACCATCTGTCACACCCTCGACTTCCGCCAACGAGACGTGACCCTCATCGCGGCGCCGATGTTTCATGTGGGGGGGCTGTCTTTCGTCACGCTGTTCGTGCACTGCGGGGCAACGGCGATCTCGATGCCTGGGTGGAACGCCGAACAGGCGCTGGATTTGATTCGGGTGCACAAGGTCAACCATTTCTTTGCCGTGCCCACCATGCTGGAACTGCTGCTCGCTGCGGCACGCGAGAGGTCGTCCGATCTCGCCAGCGTGCGCTGGATTCTCAGCGGCGGCGCGCCGATGCCGTTGCACCTGGCACGCGAATTCTCCGAACTAGGGATTCCTCTGCTCGAGAGCTACGGCTGCACCGAAACCGCCGGCGCCGCGGCGACCATGGATGCCGCCCATGTCCTGTCCAAGCCGGGATCCATCGGCAAGCCTTTCATTCACACGGATATGCGCCTCGTGGATGCAGACGGGAATGAACCAGCAACAGGCGAGATCGGGGAGGTCCAGGTGCGCGCGCCCCACGTCTTCGAGGGGTACTGGAACAACAAGGCCGCGACCGATGCCGTCTTCGACGGCGAATGGCTGATGACCGGTGATCTGGCGCGCCGGGATGCGGACGGCTATCTCTATGTGGTGGATCGCAAGAAGCACATGATCATCTGCGGCGGCGAGAACGTCTACCCAGCCGAGGTCGAGCAGGTGCTGGGCACGCATCCGGCCATCGCCGAGGTCGCCATCGTCGGCGCGCCCGATCCGAAGTGGGGCGAGGCCGTGCGCGCCGTGGTGGTCTTGCGCCCGGGCTGTGCCCTGAGCCTGGGCGAGGCAAGAGAGCATTGCCAGGGAAAGATCGCCAGCTACAAGATGCCGACTTCGCTCACCATCAGCCCGGAACCCCTGCGCAGGACCGTCACCGGCAAGCTGATGAAAGCAGAGATTCAAGCGATCGCGCCCTAGTCGAGCTCCAACAGGCAAACACATCATTGGGGGGATGCAATCGTGGACGTCGATACACCGATGGCAGCACTTGAAGGTTTGCGGCGGTTCCGCCTCTTCGAATCGTTCGACGTGGCGAACACGCGTGACTGCATCTCGCGTGTCATGCAGCCCCATCTGCTGCAGCCGGTGGGCGCCGGGCGGAACGCCCAATCGCACATGGATTTCGTCAGCTTCTGCAGCATCGGCATGGGCACGATCAGCTATGGCGATGCCATGCGGGTCGAGGTCCCCAGCATCGATGGCTATCACCTGGTGATGTTCTGCCGCGAGGGGCAGGCGGACGCCAACGCGGGCGACGCCGCACTTCGCGTCTCTCGCGACGAGGGGATGATCTGCGCTCCTGGTCGACCGTTCGCCGCCACGTTCACCTCCGGCAGCGAGCAGTTCGTACTGCGGATCGGGCAGGAGGCGGTGCGTGCCCACACCGGCATGGACGACCTCGTGTTCGACCCACGGCTGGAACTGACGCGGGCCGAACTCCAGCCGTGGCTGTGGCAGCTGCAGGCACTGGGCGGCTCGATTCCGCTTGTCGAGTGCGCGCAGCGCAATCCGAAGGTCGGGGTCGAGCTGGAGCGCCTGCTCATTCATCTGCTGATGGACGGCCAATCCTGGAACAAGGCGCCCACCGTCCGCGCGCAGGGCATCTCGCCAAGGTCGGTCAAACGCGCTGAAGCATTCATCCATTCCAACTACCACAACCCCATCCGACTCGACGACATCGCGACGGCCGCGGATGTTCCGGTTCGCACGCTGCTCGCTGGATTCAAGCGGTTCAAGAGCTGCAGCCCCGTGCAGTACTTGAAGGAAGTCCGTCTGGAGATGGCCCGAGCTCAATTGCTCGACGGCAATGTCGACGTCGGCATCACCCCGCTGGCCTTCGAGTGCGGCTTCGCCCACCTGGGCCGGTTCGCCCGTGCCTATTGGGAGCGTTTTGGAGAAACGCCCTCCCAGACCAGCAAGCGGGCCCGGGGCTTGACCGCTAGAGCCTGAGCGCCGCGGCATCGCGGCGTCGGCCCTCAGGCTCGGACCAGTCGCGCGATGGCCTCTTCGCAGGTGTAGACGTCGCCGAACTGCTGGATGATGTTTTCCAGGGCGCTGCTGTGCTCCTCGTCCGACAGCGAGGCGGTGCAGTCGGAGAGCATCACGCACTTGAAGTCGAGCATCATCGCGTCACGCGCCGTGGATTCGCAGCAGACGTTGGTCTTGGTGCCTGCGATCAGCAAGGTGTCGATTTCAAGACTGCGCAAGATCCGCTCCAGTTGGGAAGAACCCGGAATCAGGGCGCTGTAGCGGTTCTTGAACAGCTGGATGTCTTCGGGCTCGACCTGCATCTCGTGCCAGATCCTCTGGCCCGGCGCACTGGCCTCCAGGCTCTTGATGGTCTCCTTCCTGATGTCGCCGGCGACGATGTTGTCGAAGAAGATCTTCCAGTCGCTCCCGCTGTTCGTGTTCAGGTTGGCGTGGGTGCACCAGACAACCCGGCCGCCGGCCTTGCGCATGGCTGCCGCCATGCGGTTGATGTTGCCGCAGATGCCACGCGAGGCGGGCACCTCGGCGGGAGCGCCGGGCTCGCAGAATGTGCCCTGCATGTCGATCACCACGAGCGCGGACTTCCTGGCCTCGAGCTCGTCGAAGAGATGAAGCCTTTGCCGTCTCTTGATCACGCGCTCGGCAATTTCAGGTCGGATACCTACTGGATGCATCAATTTTCTCCGGGTCGTTCTTCTTGGTTGTGAGGGCGGCGTCAGCGCGCGTGGACTTCATCATCGATCGTGGCTTCGTCGACCAGCACCGTCTCGCTTTCAAGCGCCGTGCCGCAGGAGGGACAGTAGAAGCGCCGAATGATCACTTCATCCGATCCCGTGTCGTAGATCTCGCACAGCGAGTGCATCGGCTGGTCGACACGGTTGACACTCTGTTTCCACGATGTTCCGGCGGACGCCAGAACGTGATCGCATCGAACGCACTGGAGATCGCCGTTCGGCGCAATGGAGATGGTGGGGGAATAGGAACTGCGGTTCATGCTTTCACCTGACGAGCTTCGTGGATCCGGACCTGACGCACCTGCGCGCGCAGTGCGGAGGTGGCTTGGGTGTCGACATCGAGCGTCAAGGGGTCGAGCACGACCCCATAGAGACTCTTCGCCGCCGAGACGCTGACCACGTTGCTGCGGACGTCGCTTTCGACGCGGCCGGGGTCGCGGTCCAGCGGATCCCCATAGCCGCCACCGCCGTTCCAGCGAACGTACAGCGCATCCTTGTTCAGCAAGGGAAAGACGCCCCAGGAAATCCGCTTGTGATCGCCTGGAATATCGGCGAGGTGCTGTGCGTGAAGCGGACGCTGCGCCTGGCCTGCCGGATCAGGATCCATCACGGCCCAGATGTACGCGTTCGGCGCGCCTGGCAGGCCCCCGGCCAGGCCATCGCTCATCGGGTGCTTTGCCCCCTTGCCGGACAGCACGTAGTGAATTCCGCCGTCAGGCGCCTTGTGCGGGACCAGGGCGAGTTCGCCGCCGGTGCCTCCGCGCCATTTGCCGGCGCCCCCGCTGTCCTTCATTCGGCGCCTGAACAGGTACCGAACCGGGAACATCGCCTCGACGGTCTCGACATTGGCCATGCGGGAAATCGGATTGGGCACTTCGCCGCCGATGTCTACGCCGTCGGCGAAGCTGCGCGCCCCCCCTGAACCTGCGAAGGTTTCAGTCAGGATGCCGATGGACTCGGTGCCGTGCTGGTTCTTGCCGAACTTGAACAGCGCGAAGTGATTGGCATGCCAGACGGCGGTCGATTCCTCCCGGTACCGCTCGCTCGCGGCGAGCATCTTTCCGACCGTTGCGCAGGCGGCGTTGTTGACCGACTGGATCGCCCCCACTGTCGCGACCGACACCGGTGCAGGTCGCCGGCAGTTCACGATCGAGCCCTCGGGGGCGATCATCGTGACGGGCTTGATGACCCCCTCGTTCCATGTGATGTCGTAGCAAAGCAGCGGAAACAGCGGTGCGAACAGCCCCCCGAGCGATGCCCACTTCGTGCAGTTCAATGCGTATCTGCTTTGGGGAGAAGAGCCCGTGAAGTCGAACGTGAGGCTGTCGTCCTTCTTGGTCATCGTCAGGTGAACCGTTGCCGTCTCGCCATTGACGTCCATGTACTGGCGACTTCTCCAGGTGCCGTCGGGCAGCTCCTTCAGGCGCTTGCGAAAGCTCTCTTCCGACTGCCTGATCAGTTCGGCGCAAGCTTGGTCGACCGTGCTCTCGCCGTACTTGGCAATCAGCGCCAGCATCCGATCCTTCGCCACGTTGTTGCAGGCCACCATCGAGCGCAGGTCGAGCATCACCATCTCGGGCGAGCGCACCATGTTGAGCAGCGTGTCGATGACGTCCGTGGCCATTTGCCCGCGGTCGACGATCTTGATGCCCGGAGACGAGAATCCTTCCGTGAAGATGTCGGGCGACTCGGGGCTGAAGCCCCCGGGGTTCATCGCGCCGATGTCGTACACGTGCACGAAGCAGGCGCTCCAGGCCACGAGCTTGCCATCGGCGTGGATCGGCGAGACCAGATAGATGTCCGACGTGTGCAGCGCGGCGGTGTACGGATCGTTCAGGAGAAAGATGTCGCCTTCGTTGATGCGTCCCTCGAAGCGCCGGATGATCGATTTGCAGGCTTCGGCCGCACTCGTCAGGTGATGCAGGAAGCCGACGCCGCCCATCAGCAGGGTCCCGTCCGCACGGTACAGAGAGACCATCAGGTCGTGGCCCTCGTTGGTGATCGCGCTTCCTGAAACGTTCTTCAGGGTAATGACGGCTTCGTCGACGATGCGGAACAACCGGTGACGAATGATCGAAAAGGTCATGGGATTCATGAGGGCCTCACTGTTCGAAGGTGACGATGATGTTCTGCAGACGGTCCATCCGTGCGGATTGTCCCGACTGCACGACGATGGTCGTGATCGGCGTGTGAATGACCGCGGGGCCTTGCAGGGTGTTGCCGGGCTTGAGTCGCGTGAAGTCGTAGATGGTCCCTTGGGACATGCCGGTCTTCTCGTCTGCGTACATGTTGCGCACGCCGATCCGGGCCGCCGATGCATCCGCATCCACCTCGGGCAGGTCCGGCAGGGTCGGGCTGTCCAGCAGCCCGCGCGCGGTCAACCGGAACATCGTCATCTCGATGCCGGCCTCGCGATACGCGGAGCCCTTGCCGTACTTGCGCTCGTACAGCGCCTCGAAGTCGTCCACGAGCTGGCCGAGGTCCTCGGTCCGCAACGCATCCGAGCCGGCCTTCATGGGGGTCGTGATTTCGTGCACCTGCCTGCGATAGCGAAGGTCGACCGAGCGCTCCAGGCGGATCCGGTCCTCGCTGAAGCCCTCCGCCCGGAGCTGCGCGATGCCTTTCTCGATCAAGGGCGCGTACAGCGCGTCGATCTCCGCCGGCGCGACGTCCACCGGCAGCGACTTGGTCACGAGGTACTCGTGCACGACGTCGGCAGCGACCAAGCCGAATGCGCAGTTCACAGACGCCGTATAGGGAATCACGAGGTGTTTGGCGCCGAGTTCCTGTCCGAAGGCGGCCGCGAGCATGCCGCACGTACCGCCGAAGGCGTGCAGGACGAAATCGCGCGGATCGAGGCCGCGCTCCACCGTGATCTGGCGCACGAGGTCGGTGATCTGTGCACTCGCGATCTTGTAGATTCCGATGGCGGCTTCCTCCAGTGAAACACCGAGAGGGTCCGCGACCAGTTCCTTGAAACGGCGCTGCGTGGTTTCGAGGTCGAGCGTCATCTCGCCACGCAGGAAATGGCCAGGATCCATGAAGCCCAGCAGCAGCATCACGTCGGTGATGGTCGGCTCGGTACCGCCAAGTCCGTAGCAGATCGGGCCAGGCCGCGCACCCGCGCTGCGTGGCCCCACGGTCGGAACCTTGGTGACGGGATCGACCGAGATGATCGATCCGCCACCGGCCCCGATGGAGACCACCTCGATCTTGGGTGCCGCGTAGTGGAAGCGGTCGACCATGGGCTCGCGCGAGTACTCCAGCTGACCATCCTGGATGACGCCGACCTTGAACGTCGTGCCCCCCATGTCCGCCGCGATGATGTTGCGATCGCCCATCAGGTCGCCGAGGAACTTCGCACCGATCACGCCGGCTGCCGGCCCGCATTCGATCATGCCCACGGCACGGCTGGCCGCTTCGGATGCCGGGAGCAGTCCGCCGTAGCCCTGCATCACCATGGTGGCGCCGGCATAGCCCTTGCTGGCCAGGAGCTTCTCCAGCGAGACGAGATAGTCGTGCACGATCCGGCCTGCATAGGCGTTGATGACCGCTGTCGATGTGCGCTCGTATTCGCCGACGACCGGCGCAATGTCCGAAGACTTCGTGACATACACGTGCGGCGCGATTCGCTTGATGAGCTCGGCGATGTCGTCCTCATGCCGGGTGTTGTAGACCGACCAGAGGAGAGAGACGGCAATCGCGTCCACCTTCTGTTCGTCGAGCAGGTACCGAATCGCCTTTTCCGCGGCCTCCTCGTCGAGCGGAACGACGATCTCGCCGGCGCTGTCGACGCGCTCGGACACGCCGCGGATGCACTCGTGGCTTACCAGCGCTGGCGCTCGCTCGGTCTTGACCGGATGCTTGATGCCTTCTTCGGTCAGGCCGGACCAGCGACCGTAGGCGCCACGCGTGACGAGCACCGTGTCCTCGAACCCTTCGGTCGCCAGCAAGCCGGTTTTCGAACCCTCTCGCGTGAACACCGTGTTGTCGGCCACGGTCGATCCATGGATGAAGAGCTTGGTGCGCTGCAGCAGTTCGACCAGGCTGAGGCCCATCGGGACGGTCGCGGACTCGATCGAATTCAGCACGCCATCGGCAAAGTTCGGCGGCGTTGACAAGGCCTTGCCGATCCATATTTCTCCGGCGGGTCCCACGACAATCGTGTCGGTGCACGTGCCGCCCACGTCGGTTGCGACGAGATAGGTTTTCTTCTGCTCGGTCATTGCTTGTGTCCTCTGGATCATTTTTTGGTGGGAACGTACATGAATTCTCCGAATGCGCCGCTAGCCACTTCTCCCTGCGAGAGATCATCCTCCCGCATGGATGAAGGAGCCGTGCGCGGCATGGCGATGCCATAGACGACAGCCGCGATGGCCAGCCCGACAAACCAGGCGTAGGTATAGATCTGCCTGAACAGCTCGCTCACACCGGGAAAGGACTGTGGAAAGGCAGCGTTCAGGAACCCGGGAACATTGGGCAGCACGCCCAGAATCAGAGCCACCACCGCGACCGGATTCCAGCCCCTTCGGTAGCTGTACCTGCCGCCGTCTCGATAGAGTTCGTCAACCTCCAGCCTGGTGCCCCGCAGCAGGTAGTAGTCGACGATCAGGATGCCGGCCACGGGCCCGAGCAGAGCGGAGTAGCCGATCAGCCAAGTGAAGATGTAGCCTTGCGTCGACACCAGGATCTTCCACGGCATCATCACCAGCGCGATACCCGCTGTGATGTAGCCACCCGTCCGGTAGCTCACCCGCCTCGGGGCCAGGGCCGAGAAGTCGTACGCCGGCCCGACCAGGTTGGCCGCCAGGTTCACGCTGACGGTATCGACCAGGAGGACGAGCAAGGCGACCAGAACCGTAGCGCCCGTCATCCGGCTGGCCAGGTCGACGGGATCCCAAAGGGCCTTTCCGTAGATCACCACGGTGGCCGAGGTCACGAACACGGCGAGCCCCGCCAACAGGCCCATGGGCAAAGGCAGCCCCACCACCTGGCCGATGACCTGGTCGCGTTGCGACCTCGCGAACCGCGTGAAGTCGGGAATATTGAGCGCCAGCGTCGCCCAGCAGCCGACCATGGCGGTCAGCGAGGGCCAGAACACCGCGCTGAACTGGCCGGCCTTGCGGCCGCCTTCGACAAACTGCGAGGGCTGTTCGAGGATGGGCCCGAAGCCGCCCGCCTTTTGATAGGCCCAGGCCAGCAGCGCGAAACAGATGACGATCTTGATCGGCGCGGTGTAGGTCTCAAGCTTGCGAATGGACTCGATCCCGTGCACCACGAAGTACAGCTGAACCGCCCAGAACAGCAGGAAACAGACCAACTGGCCGAGGTTGATGCCCAGCCATGCGATGCTGGCGCCTTCCAGCGGATGACCGAGCAGCACGCCGACCAGGGTGTGAATCAACGTTCCGCCCACCCAGGTCTGGATGCCATACCACCCGCACGCGACCAGCGCTCGCAGCAGTGCCGGCAGCTTGGCGCCGTGCGTTCCGAACGAAGCGCGCGCCAGCACTGCATACGGTATTCCGTACTTGGCACCGGCATGGCCGATCAGCAGCATCGGGACCAGCACGATCAGGTTGCCGAGGAATACCGTTCCCACAGCTTGCCGCCAGGACATTCCGCTGTCGATCAGGCTGGCCGCCAGCGTGTACGCCGGAATGCAAATGACCATGCCCAGCCAGAGTGCAGCAAAGTGATACCAGCGCCACGTCCGCTGGGCGTCGCTGGTGGGGGCCAGGTCATCATTCCAAAGCTCGCCCGAACTGCTTGCGTCATGGCTCTTCATGAATGTGCATTCCTCGTCCGATAGATCAGAGAAGCCGGACGAAGTCAGGGGGCTGATCTCATCCATCGCGGTACCTCCCGGGCTTGCGCTGGACGCTCCCGGGTGTGCTGGTGCCTTGTGCCTGACTATGAAGGCGGACCCTGTCTTGATCTAGCCGAAGGTGGCAAGGCAACAGGTGCTCTATCCGGTTCTGGCCGTTTCCTCATTCCCGGCGTCTTGCGGGTGAGGCGAAAGGGCGTGTTCCCCGCAACGATCCGATCCAAAGCAAACGCCTCCGATGCAACGGAGGGGCCTTTGCACCGCACCGAGCTTCGACCTAGAGCGACCTCATTGGTCACTCGCAAAGACCACCTGCTAGGGCCGTTGACTGCCATTCTGGAAGATCGAAGGCAAGACGTCACAACTTCGCGACAAACGTGGACCACTCTTCGCCGCCAGAGGGCACGCGCGGGACGGCTCGGTGCTGTGGAGCACGGACGTCCGCTGCCACCCGCGATCCGTCCGCGGGCGCCGAACCAGGATCTCGACGCTGCGGCCCTAGCGCAGCGCTTCCACCAGATCCAGCACCATCCGGTCCGGCCCAAAGGCGTCGATCCCCTACCCCAGCAGCTTTTCCACCGCCTGCGCGATGCCGTGGCCGGACGACGACTGCTCGGCCCTGTCGTTGGCTGACAACCTGCTTGATCGCTGCACGGCACCCGCTAAGAGACGCGGCTCGACGCCGAAGCCGACTGTTCGAGTACATCGCGATCTTCTACAACAGGAGGCGCCGCCACTCCTCGCTGAGCTATTGCTCGCCGACTCAGTTCCTTCAGAACTGGTTCAGCGAGCTGACCATCAGCAACCGAAGGCGGCATGGGAGCGGCACGTTGGAAGGCGAAAATCGAGGGGCACCTCAGTCGCCCTCTCAGTCTCCGCGCGGCACTGCGAGCACGCTGGGGCGGACGGAAATTGCCTCCGCGTATGCTCTCGCCCATGCATTCCGAAAATCGATCGAGTGACGAAAAGGCCGCCAGCTACGAAACCGCCCCGGCCTTTTTTACTGCCGACGAACGTGACACGCTTCACAGCATCATCGCCAGTCGCCGTGACATGCGGCATTTTGTGCCGGACCAACGCGTATCGGACGATGTGATGCGACGCCTGCTACAAGCCGCGCACTACGCACCATCGGTCGGCTTGATGCAGCCGTGGAGGATGCTGCGCATCAACGATCCCGCACAACGACGTGCAATCGCCGCCTTGGTGGACGAAGAGCGTATTGCAACGGCGAATGCATTGGGCGAGCGCTCCGACGAGTTTTTACGCCTGAAGGTGGAGGGGGTACGCGAGTGCGCAGAGCTGATGGTCGCAGTGCTAGCGCCGGATGACGGAACCATCTTCGGGCGCCGAACCATGCCGCGCGACATGGCCCTGTGTTCCGTCGCATGTGCGATTCAGAACCTGTGGCTGGCAGCGCGCGCCGAGAACCTCGGTCTGGGCTGGGTTTCGATGTTCGACCCTGCTCGCGTTGGCGCCCTGCTTCGGCTTCCTCCGGAGGCGCAGCCGATAGCGCTCCTGTGCATCGGTCCGGTACCTGTTTTTTACGACAGACCGATGCTTGAAAAGGAAGGATGGCGCCTCGGCAAGCCTCTGGAGGACCTGGCCTTCGTTGACCAATGGCGACTGCCCGAGGATAGTGCCGCCGGATAGCCGATGCCCTAACGCAGGGCTTCGACGAGGTCGAGAACCATTCGGTCCGGCCCAAAGGCCTCGATCCCCTGCCCCAGCAGCTTTTCCACCGCCTGCGCGATGCCGTGGCTGGACGACGACTGCTCGGCCATGTCGTTGTAGTAGCCGAGGTCCTTCTTCGCGTTGGCCATCGAGAATTTCAGCGAGGCGGTGTCGCCGGTCAGCAGCTTCGGCTTGACCCGCTCCAGCGCCACGCCGTTGCCGCCGCCCTTGGCCAGCACCTCGACGAAGACCTCGGGCGCGACGCCGGCGTGCTGCGCGCAGGCGGCCGCCTCGCACAGCAGCGCGACGGTGCCGAGCGACACGAAGTTGTGCAGCAGCTTCATCGCGTGGCCGGCGCCGATGTCGCCCACGTGCGTGATGTTCTCCGCGAAGCAGCGCAGCAGCGGCAGGCAGGAAGCCAGTACCTCGGCGTCGCCGCCGACCAGCAGGTTGAGCCGGCCTTCGGCGGCTTCCTTCGCGGTCCGGGTCATCGGCGCATCGAGGAACTTGCCGCCCTTCGCCTGCACCGCCTGCGCGACCTTGGCGGTGGATGCGGGCACCGCGGTCGAGCAGTCGATCACCACCGTGCCGGGTCGCAGTCCAGCGAGCGCGCCCTGGTCGCCCAGCATCACCGCCTCGACCTGCGGTGTACCGGTGACGCAGAGGATCAGCACGTCGACCTGCGCCGCCAGCGCCGTCACGTCCGACACCGCACGGGCGCCGGCCGCGAGCAGCGCGTCCACGGGCTGATTGCCGGGATGGTCGAGGATGGTGAGCTGGTGGCCGTGCTTGACGATGTTCTGGGCGATGCCGCTGCCCATCAGGCCCACGCCGACCAGGCCGACGCGCCGGGGCTGCGCTTGTTCGTTCGAGTTCATAGGTGCTTCATCCATGTTTGATGGCGATTGTCTTCAGGGTCGTGAAGCCTAGCAGGGCCTCGAAGCCCTTCTCGCGGCCGAAGCCGCTGGCCTTCACGCCGCCGAAGGGCAGCTCCACGCCGCCCGCCGCACCGTAATTGTTGATGAAGACCTGGCCGCAGTGCAGCTTGTGCGCCATGCGCAGCTGGCGGGCGCCGTCGCGGGTCCAGACCCCCGCCACCAGGCCGAAGTCGGTGCCGTTGGCCAGCCGCACCGCCTCGGCCTCGTCGGCGAAGGGCGTCACGGCCAGCACGGGGCCGAACACCTCGCGCTGCGCGAGCTCGCTGTCCGCCGGAACGTCGCGGAACAGCACCGCCTCCTGGTAGTAGCCGCTGGCCGAGGCGTGCGCCACCACCGTGCCGCGGGCGGCCACCTTGAGGCCCTGGGCCTCGGCCGTCGCGACCATGTCGCGCACCTGGAGGTACTGCTTCTCGTTGATCAGCGGACCCATGTCGAGGTCGTCCGCGGGCGGGCCCGAGCGCACGGCCGTGAACCGCTCGGCCAGCCGCTGCACCACGTCCGCATAGACCGCGCGCTCGACCAGCACGCGGCTGCCGGCCGAACAGGTCTGGCCGGCGTTCTGGATGATGGCGTTGACCAGCACCGGCACCGCCGCGTCCAGGTCGGCATCCGCGAACACGATCTGCGGCGACTTGCCGCCGAGCTCGAGCGTCACGGGGCAATGGCGCTCGGCGGCGGCGAGGCCGACGCTGCGGCCGGTGGCGGTCGAGCCCGTGAACGAGATGTGGTCGATGCCCCGGTGCGCGCACAGCGCGGCGCCGGCCTCCCGGCCGTAGCCGGTGACCACGTTCAGCGCGCCGGCGGGAAAACCCACCTCGCTGGCAATCTCCGCCAGCCGCAGCAGCGAGAGGCTGGCGTCTTCGGCCGGCTTGACCACGCAGGCGTTGCCGGCCGCGAGCGAGGCGCCCACGCTGCGGCCCGCGATCTGCATCGGGTAGTTCCACGGAATGATGTGGCCGGTGACGCCGTGCGGGATGCGCACGGTCAGCACGGTGTAGCCGCGCTCGTAGGGCAGCGTGTCGCCGTGGAGCTTGTCGCAGGCGCCGGCGTAGTACTCCATGTAGCGCGCGAGCGCCGTGGCGTCGTTGCGCGCCACGCGCAGCGCCTTGCCGGTGTCGCGCGCTTCGAGTTGCGCCAGTTCCTCGTGGTGCTGCAGCACCGCGGCGCCCAGCTTCGCCAGCAGCCTGCCACGCTCGAGCGCCGTCGTGCCGCCCCAGGGACCGTCGAAGTTCTCGCCCATCGCGCGGCGCGCCGAACGGACGGCCGCGTCCACGTCGGCCGCGGTGCCGCGTGCAATGCTGCCGAAGCGCTGGCCATCGCTGGGATCGATCACGTCGATGGTTTCGGCGCTTTCGCCTGCCGCATGGCGACCGTCGATGTAGTGGGTTGCGTTCATGGGGTGTGTCTCGTTCCGGTGGGCGCCGGCAAGGCGCCGTTCATTTCAGTTCAGTTCAGTTCGGTTCGGGCCAGGGCTTCTGCGCTTCGCGGATCTGCTCGAAGGCGCGGCTGAACTGCAGCACGCCCAGGTCGTCGAAGCGGCGGCCCGCGATCTGCAGGCCGATCGGCAGGCCTTCGGCCGAGTAGCCGCAGTTGATCGAGGCCGCGGGCTGCTCCGACATGTTGTAGGGCACCGTGAAGCCGATGTGCTCCAGCGACAGCAGCGGGTCGTTGGTCGGCGAGGCGTGTTCGGCGGGCGCGGGCATGTTCGGCGACACCGGCGAGATCACGAAGTCATAGGCCTTGGTGGCGGCGATCGTGGCCGCGCGCGTGGCGATGAACTGGCTGTAGGCATCGAAGACATGCTCGCCCGAAAATCCGCTGGCGCTCTCGGCCCAGGCGTCGATGTACGGCAGGATCTTCGCGCGCTTCTCGGCCGGCAAGGCGCGGATGTCGATCAGCGAGCGCATGCGCCAGAAGTGGTCCATGCCCTGCAGCATCTTCGGCGTCATGAAGGGCTTGATCTCTTCCACCTGCGCACCGGCCGCCTCGATGCGCTTCGCGGCGCGCCGCACGGCTTCCGCGATCTGCGGGTCGAGCGGCAGGCCGCAGCCTGCGTCCATCTGCAGGGCCACGCGCTTGCCGGCGAGGAACGAGGGGTCGACCTCGAAGGCCATCCAGTCGATGGCTGCCGGCGGCAGTTCCGAATAGTCGCGGTCGTCGGGCTGCGCGACCGACTGCATCATCAGCGCCGAGTCGGCCACCGTGCGCGTCATCGGCCCGGCGCAGCGGCCCATGTAGGGCGTGCTCAGCGGAATGCGGCCGGCGCTGGGCTTGAGCGTGTAGATGCCGCACCAGCTGGCCGGCAGGCGCAGCGAGCCGCCGATGTCGGTGCCGACGTGCAGCGGCCCGTAGCCCGCGGCCGCGGCCGCACCGGCGCCCGCGCTGGAGCCGCCGGGCGTGCGCGACAGGTCCCAGGGATTGCGCGAGATCGCGTGGAAGGTCGAGAGGCCTGACGACAACATGCCCAGGTCGGGCATCGTGGTCTTGGCGACGAGCACGGTGCCGTCTTCCTTGAGCCGCGCCGCGGGGGGCGAATCCTGCGTCATCGGCACCAGGTCGTAGGCCGCGGTGCCCAGCGGCATCGGGTCGCCCGCGGTCGCGAGGTTGTCCTTGATCGTCACGGGCACGCCGTCGAGCGCGCCGCGCGGCGTGCCGGCACGCCAGCGCGCTTCCGAGGCGCGCGCCTGTTCGAGCGCGAGTTCGGGGCGGAAGAGCCAGGTGGCGTGCAACTTGGGCTCGAGCGCCTCGATGCGCGCGTTGACCGCGCGCGTCACCTCGACCGGCGAGAGTTCCCGGCTGCGGTAGGCCGCGCCAAGCTCGGCCACGCTCAGCGCGTACAGGGGCTGGGTCATCGCATCAGCTCCAGGAGATGGCCGCCAGGTCGTTCGCCACGATCGGCATGCTGGGCCACAGGCCCTTGACTTCCTTGCGCGCCACCGTGGGGAACACGGCCTGGAACAGGAAGCCGTTGACGGCGTCCGCCGCCAGCATCTTCTGCGCCTCGCCCAGCAGCGCGTTGCGCTTGCCCTCGTTGGCCTCGTTCTGGATCGAGGCATACAGGTCGCGGAATTTCTTCGAGTCGTAGCCCCAGTAGTAGTCGGGCTCGGTGTACTTCACGAGGTCGAAGGGCTCGACGTGCGCCACGATGCTGAGGTCGAAGTCATGGCCGCCGCCGAAGGTGCCGCTGAGCCACTGGGCCCACTCGACGTTCTGGATCTTGACGTTGATGCCGATGGCCGCGAGCTGGGCCGCGATCACCTCGCCGCCCTGCCGCGCATAGGAAGGCGGCGGCAGCGTCATGCGCAGTTCGAGCGGCGTCTTCACGCCGGCCTCGGCCAGCAGCTGCTTCGCCTTGGCGACGTCGAAGGGATTGACCGGGGTGGTGTCGACATAGCCCGGCGCGCCGATCGGGTAGTGGCTGCCGATGGGCTTGCCGAAACCGTCGGCCGCGCCCTGGATCACCGCGTTGCGGTCCACCGCGGCCAGGATCGCGCGTCGCACGCGGACGTCGTCGAGCGGCTTGCGCTTGTTGTTGATCGCGAGGATCACCTTGCTGCGCGTGCCCACCTCGATCACCTGGAAGCGCGGGCTGCTCTTGAACTGCGGCACGGAGCGGGTGCCGGCGCGCGGGAAGATGTCGATGTCGCCGGCCATCAGCGCCGCCGTCTGGGCGGCCGAATCGGACATGAACTTGAAGGTGAACTTGTTGACCTTGGCCAGTTGCGGATTGCGGTAGGCCGGCGACTTGACCAGCGTGCACGCCGAGCCGCGCTGCCAGCTGTCGAGACGGTACGGGCCGGTGCCCACCGGCTTGGTGGCATTGGTGTCGGCGCTCTTCGGCTCGACGATGCAGGCGGTGGCCTGGCCCAGCATGAACAGCAGGTCGGGGTTGGGTTGCGTGGTGCTGATGACGACCGTGTCGGCATCGGGCGTCTTGACGCTGATCTCGCTGAAGAAGCGCTTGTCCTTGTTGGTGCTCTTCTCGCCGGCGGCGCGCTCGAAGGCGAACTTGACCGTGGCGGCGTTGAAGGGCTCGCCGTTCTCGAACTTCACGCCCTTCTGCAGCTTGAAGGTGTGGGTCTTGAGGTCGGGCGAGACCGTCCAGCTCTCGGCCAGCATCGGCGTGACCGAGCCGTCGGCGTTGATCTTCGTGAGCGTCTCGAAGATGTTGTAGTGCACGATCTCGGCGATCGCCGAGGCAGCGGCCGTGGTCGGGTCCAGGCCCGGCGGTTCCAGCGGCATGCCGATGGTCAGCATGTTCTTGCCCGTCTGCGCCTGCGCGAGCGGCAGGAAGGCGCCCGGTATCGCCGCGGCCATGGCGGTGCCGATGAGGGTGCGTCGCTTCAACATTCGTGTGTCTCCTGAAAATGGGGGAAATTGCTAGGGCGTCTGCAAGACGGCCGACAGCAGCGTGCGGGTGTAGGGGTGCTGCGCTTCGCGGAACAGATCGCCGGGCCTGCCCTGCTCCACGATCTGGCCCTTGAAGACGACCGCGACGTCGTCGCACAGGTGGTTGACCACCGCGAGGTCGTGGCTGATCAGCAGGTAGCTGATGCCGAACTGCTGCTGCAGATCCTGCATGAGGTTCAGCACCTGGGCCTGCACCGAGACGTCGAGGGCGCTGACCGGCTCGTCGGCCACGATCAGCTTGGGGCGCGTGATCAACGCCCGCGCGATCGCGATGCGCTGGCGCTGGCCGCCCGAGAACTCGTGCGGGTACTTGTCCAGGTCGGTGCTGCGCAGGCCGACGGCCGCGAGCGACTCGGCCGCGCGCTCGCGCTGTTCCTTGCGCGACGACGCTTCGGCCAAGGCGTCGAGCGGCTCGGCGACGATGCGCGCCACGGTCTGGCGCGGATCGAGCGAGCCGTAGGGGTCCTGGAACACCATCTGGAAATCGCGCCGCGCGGTGCGCAGTTCGGCCTTCGACAGGGCATTGAGGTCGCGGCCCTCGAGCCGCACGCTGCCGGAGGTAGGCGCATCGAGCGCCATCACCAGCCGCGCGATGGTCGACTTGCCCGAGCCCGATTCGCCGACGATGCCGAGGCTGCGCCCGGCCTGGACGCTGAAGCTGACGCCGTTGAGCGCCTTGACCAGCGGCGGCGGCGCAAAGAGCGTCTCGCGCGGCAGCGCGTAGTGGCGCACGAGGTCGGTCACCTGCAGCAGCGCTGCGCCGTCTGCCGAACCGGATCGGGCCGTGGTTGGAAGTGTGGAGTTCATGGCAGTCACGCGCAGGCCGCAGCGCCGTGCGCCGCCACCTCGTCGAGCCGAAGGCAGCGCACCGCATGGCCGCTGGGCTGCACGGTCAGCGGCGGCGGGTGGGTCTGGCAGGCGTCCACGGTGAAGCCGCAGCGGCCGGCGAAGGGGCAGCCCGGCGGCAGGTCCACCAGTTCGGGCACGCTGCCGCGGATGGTGGCCAGCCGCTCGCCGCGCGGCGCGCCGATCGCGGGCCGCGCCGCGAACAGGCCGCGGGTGTAGGGATGGGCGCGCTCGGCGAAGACCGCGGCGGTCGGGCCGCTCTCGACCATGCTGCCGCCGTACATCACGAGCATGCGCCGCACGCTGTTGGCGATCACGCCGAGGTCGTGCGAGATCAGGATCAGCGCCATGCCCATTTCCGCGACCAGGCCCTGGATCAGGTCCAGCACCTGCTTCTGGATGGTCACGTCGAGCGCGGTGGTGGGTTCGTCGGCGATCAGCAGGTCCGGCCCGCAGGCCAGCGCCATCGCGATGCCGATGCGCTGCCGCTGCCCGCCCGAGAACTGGTGCGGATAGGCGTCGAGCCGCGAGGCCGCGTCCGGAATGCCGACCCGTTCGAGCAGGCCCAGCGCCTCCTTGCGCGCCTCGGCCTTGGACAGGCCGCGATGCAGCCGCAGCGGCTCGCCGACCTGGCGCGCGATCGTGTGCAGCGGGTTCAGCGCCGTCATCGGCTCCTGGAAGATCATGCCGATGCGGTTGCCGCGGATGCCGCAGAGCGTCTTCTCCGGCAGCCCGACGAGCTCCTGGCCGTCGAGCCGGATGCTGCCTGTCACCTTGGCATTGCGGGGCAGCAGGCCCATGAGCGACATGACAGTGATCGACTTGCCGCAGCCCGACTCGCCGACGATGCCCAGCGTCTCGCCGCGCTCGAGCGAAAAGGAGATGCCGCGCACGGCCTCGGCCGGGCCGCGCTGGGTCTGCAGCTGCACACGGAGATCGTTGACTTCGAGAAGTGGCATGGCGGGCTTCAGCGGGCGCGTGCGAGGCGCGGATCGAGCAGGTCGCGCAGTCCGTCG